>CADASG010000017.1 GCA_902790475.1 uncultured Ruminococcus sp.
GTGACGGCTTATTTGTCGTGTCCGAAAACGGTGATTTTTCTTCCTGCAATCTGCCTGCAAAAATTTTTCGTCAAGTTCTCTTTTGGGGCTTGACTTTTTTTTTGTAGGCTTTGACAAAGGAGGCTTTGGTGCGGCGACAAAGATTGTGTTCCTGTTCGTATATTGATAGGAGCATTACGTCTGGCGCAGCAACTGCGGACGCGCAATGCGCGCCCCTACATAGTAATGGAAAACGATGATTAAGAAAACGTCGTTTCCTTTGCCCTCATAACTTCCGATATTTCTATTCTGGCTCGCGCAAACGCCGAGGTTACCGATGCGCTCGACGTTAAGTACGCGAGCTGACAGCGGCGGCACGCCGATTGCCCTCATAACTTCCCTTATCTCTATTCTATCCCGCGAAACGCCGACGTTACCTATGCACCCGACGTTAAGTACGCGAGCTAAAAATGTCGCTTGGGAGGCGACCAATTGGGGCGGGGGGTGTTTTATAATATAACCGTAAGATAAATCAATACAGACGATCACTGACGATCACTGACGATTACAGACGGTCGCGGATGATCAATTGTTTACGGAGGTATTATTATGAAACAGACAAACGAAAAACACGAGAAGAACAACATCACCGAGCTTGTGTTCATTCTGGACAGAAGCGGCTCCATGGGAGGACTGGAATCGGATACTATCGGCGGATTCAACTCCATGATCGAGAAGCAGAAGAAGGAAAGCGGCACGGCTTATGTCACCACGATACTGTTTGACCACGAAATCGAGCGGCTGCACGACCGTCTGCCGCTGGAGGAGGTTCGCCCCATGACGGGCGAGGATTATACGGTTCGCGGCTGCACCGCGCTGCTGGACGCTTTGGGCGATACTATCCTGCACATCGCCGATATCCATAAGTACGCGCGCAAAGAGGACGTGCCCGATAATACGGTGTTCGTCATCACCACCGACGGCATGGAAAACGCCAGCCGCCGCTACGGAAGCAGGGAGATCAAAAAGCTGATCGAAAAGCAGAAAAAGCGCTGCGGATGGGAGTTTTTGTTCATAGGCGCGAATATAGACGCGGTGGAGACAGCGCGCAGCTACGGGATCGACGAGGACAGAGCCGTGAATTATAACGCCGACTCACAGGGTACGCGGATCGTGTATGAGGCTGTGTGCAACGCCGTAGGAAGCGTAAGAAAAAGCGCTCCCCTCGCCCCGAGCTGGAGCAAATCCATTGACGAGGACTATAAGAAAAGGAAAAAATGATAAGACTCAGATAAAAAAATCAGCCCCGGAAAAAATCCGGGGCTTTGGTTTTTGGTTATTGTTCGGGGGATGTTTCGGCGTCGGGACGGGAGTTTTTGTCTACGGTGGCTTCAACGTCGGCGGAAACTCCTGTTTCGTAGATGAAGTCCGCAAACGCCTTGCGCTGCGCGGTCATGTCCGCGATCAGGATGCAGGAGCCTGCGATGTCCCATGACTCGTCGTTGGGGCTGTTGTAGTACCACAAGCCCTCCTTGGGAATGTAGTTCTGAACGACCTTGTAGTTGAGATAGGTCAGGGAGTTTGCGACCAGAGCGGTGATCTCGTCCTTTTTGAGATTGGTGGTCACCATGGGACCGACCTGGTTCACGATGGAAATGATCTGTCCCAAATCCGCCGTTTTAAAGCGGTTGACCATGGTTTCGATCAGCTTGCGCTGACGTGAGGTTCTGTCCCAGTCGTCGCCGTTGATGCCGATCTCGTTGCCGTCCTCGCCCTTGGTCAGACCTCTGTTGCGCGCGTACCAAAGCGCTTCCTGACCGTTGAGGTGAACGACGCCCGGCTGATCGGTGATGGTGGTTCTGCCCTCAACCTGATGGTTTTTGTACATCTGGTAGTTGATATAGTCGATCTCGTCCTGAGTGACCTCCATGTCAATGCCGCCCAGCGTGTCGATGATGTTGATGAAGCTTGCGAAATTGACTATCGCGTAACGGTCGATCTTTATGCCGAAGTTGGACTCGATGGTTTCGATCGAAAGCTTTGCGCCGCCTGCGGTGTATGAGGCGTTGATCTTATTGTAGCCCTCGCCCGGGATATACACATAGGTGTCGCGCTGGAAAGAGGTGAGCTTCAGCTTTTTGTGGATGTTGTCGATGCTCAGCAGGATCATGGTGTCGGTTCTGCCGTACTTTTCGCCGTGGTTGTTGTCCTCGCCGAACAGCATGACGTTTAGTACCTTTGAGTCCTGCAAAAGCTCGGAATCACCTATGACGTTGCCTGTTGACTCACCCTGAGGGCCTGTAGCCTTTTTAACGGTTTTATCATCGTCGGCAACATAGTTGACGGAATCGAGCAGCGAGTAGTAGTAAATGGTGCCTGCGCCGCCCAACAGCAACAAAACGGAAAGCACAAGGCACACGATGCGGCGCGCCCGTCCCCTTTTGTTGTACAGCTTTATCATCTGTGTGTTGGAGCTGATGTCAACTAAATTGCCCGTTGTTTCGTTTGCCATTTTAAACCTCCGTAAAAGAGTTTCGTAGTAACGGATTGAAAGGGATTATCATTTATCTGCACTTATCTATTAATTATATCACATTATCACGCTGAATAATTCTAAAAAAGAATAATTTATTTTGCTTTTGCCGAAATTTGTCATTTTGAGGCGATGTTTATTGGCAATGTCGTCGAATTTGCAGGGTATTCTCAGGTTCTCTTTAAGCTCTTTTTATTCCTGCTCGTCGAGCGCGAGGTAGAAGGAGGGCATGAATTCCTCAAAGAAAACCTCCGCTTCGGGCAGGTCCATTGCGTGGATGGAGGCTTCAACGCTTTCCTTTGCCTTGCGGAACTCGTCGTTGCCCATGCGCAGCTCGTCCACGCACTTTATCAGCGCGGAAAAACGGTCGGCAGCCTTGACAAACGGGCGCAGCTGCGCGTCGCCGTCGGCGCTCTGCTTGATAAGCCCCTCGTATTCGGAGCGAAGATCCCCGGGCAACAGGCTCACAAGTCTGTCGGCGGCGGCGTCCTCGATCTTTTTGTAGGCGTCCGAAATCGAGCGGTCATAATATTTGACTGGCGTAGGCATGTCGCCCGTGATTATCTCCGTAGCGTCGTGGAACACCGCCAGCAGCGCCGCTCGCTCGGCGTTAAGAGAGCCTCCGAAGCGCTTGTTGTGGATCAAAACCAAACAGTGCGCCAAGATCGCCGTCTGATGGCTGTGCTCGCTGATGTTTTCGCTGCGCGTATTGTTCATCAACCCCCAGCGGTTGATGTACTTCATTCTTGAAAGCATAGCATAAAAATGTGAAGAGTTCATGATGATCTCCTGAAAAAATAAAATACAAAATTTTTTTAAAACTTAGTGCAATTTTCCGTTGGATATGGTATACTATATTGATATCAACACGAAACCCGGGTCGGTTTGTGTGGCTTTATGATATTATTATACTGATTTTACCGCAAAAGTCAAAGAAAAGCTGCGGGAAAACGAGGGTCTGCGTATGCGCGAACTATCAGGGACAATTAAAAATCCGCAGCGTCATTATTTATTATTGACATTTTTTATCTCTTTAGGCACGGCGGCGCTGCTTTTTATCCCATTTATGATCTATCACGGGGGCATCTTTTACTACTACGGCGACTTTAACGTTCAGGAGATCCCGTTTTATCAGCTGATACACGGAGAGATACAAAACGGAAGCTTGGGCTGGAACCACCTGACCGATTTAGGCACCGACACCATCGCAAGCTACAGCTTTTATTTGCTCGGCAGCCCGTTTTTCTGGATGACGCTGCCGTTTCCGAACGAATTTGTACCCTATCTTATCGGTCCGCTGCTGATACTGAAATTCGCCTGCGCCGCGACCGCCGCCTATATCTATGTGCAGCGGTATGTCAGCCACAAGGGCTTCGCGATGATAGCAGGACTGCTGTACGCGTTTTCGGGATTTTCGATCTACAACGTGTTTTTCTTTCACTTTCACGAGCCGATGATAGTCTTTCCGCTGCTGCTGGCGGCGCTGGACGCGTTTTTGTACGACGGCAGGCGCGGTATTTTTGCCGTTGCCGTATGCGCCGCGTGTGTGGTGAACTACTACTTTTTCGCAGGTCAGGCGCTGTTTGTGCTGATCTACTTTTTGATACTCACCTTCGGCAAGACATATAAATTCAAATTCACCGCCTTTTTGATGCTGGCGGCTGAGGTGCTCATAGGCTTTTGCGCGGCGGCGTTCATGCTGCTGCCCTCAGTGCTGGGGATTTTGGGAAATCCGCGTTTGGAGACCCTGCCAAACGGCTGGAACTCGCTGGTTCACGACAAGCCTCAGCGCTACTGGCTGGTGGTTCTGGGCTTTTTGTTCCCTGCGGATATCCCTGCGATGCCCGTGTTCACGCCCGATTCCGACTGCAAATGGGCGTCGGTGGCAGGCTGGCTGCCGATGTTCGGCTTGACGGGCGTGCTGGCGTTTTTGCAGACGAATCGCCGCGACTGGCTGAAACGCGTGATAACGCTGCTGATACTGTTCGCCATGGTTCCCGTGCTCAACAGCATGTTCCAGCTGCTCAACAGCTCTATCTACTACACGCGGTGGTTCTATATGCCTGTGCTCATGTTCTCGCTGGCTACGGCGAGGGCGCTGGAGGACAGCTCCGCCGACTGGAAACGCGCCGTCGCGTGGAGCACGGGACTGACCGCAGGCGCGGCTGCGCTGATCGGTTTCATGCCATACATCAGCGGCTACAGCAAGGGAAAGAACAAGTATATCCTCGGCGTTCAGGAGGAGAGCAGCCGCTTTTGGCAGTATGTGCTGATAGCCATGGCAGGACTGCTGGCGTTCGTGCTGGTGTACAAAAAGTTTATGAACACCAAAAAGCGGATGGTGATAGCCTCGACCGTCGTTATGCTGACGGTGGCGTATCTGACCTCGTTTATGATAATCGGCGTCGGCACGCTCGAAAGCAGCAGCACCAAGCCGATAAAGGAGGATATCATCAACTCGCGCGACGACATAAAGATCAACGATCTGGAGAATGTGCGCAGCGATTTTTACGAATGCGTGGACAACACCGCGATGTACTGGAAGGTGCAGAGCATGAACTGCTTTCAAAGCTCTGTTTCGCCCTCGATAATGCGGTTCTACAAGGCTATGGACATTCCGCGCGACGTTGCCTCGCGCCCTGATTTTTCCGACTACGGACTGCGCGGACTGTTCAGCTGCAAGTATTATTTCGACTACAACAAGGACAACAAGGACAAGGACAAGGACGAGTGCTTCACCTTTAAGAACGGCGAAACCAAAATGCCGGGCTGGAAGTACCTGAAAACCTGCAACCATTTTGACATCTACGAAAACGAGTATTATATCCCGATGGGCTTTGTCTGCGACGACTACTCAACAGAGGAGGAGTTTGAGCGCGTGAACGCCGACGACCGCACCCAGATGATACTAAACACCCTGGTGCTCAGCCGCGAGACTATGAAAAAGTACGCCGACATCACGGGCTATGACGATGAAGAATACAAGGTGCTGTACGGCAAATACCCTCAGCGCTTTGACAGCCATCTGGATGATTTCACCTACTCAAACACCTATGACAGCTACTATAAGCGCTGCAAATCGCTGGCGGCGGACAGCTGCAAGCTCTTTTATTACACAGACGACGGTTTTGCCGCCGAGTATGAGAACAAGGACAGAGAAGAAAACATAATGTTTTTCAGCGTGCCCTACAGCGAGGGCTTCACCGCAAAGGTCAACGGCAAGTCCGTTGATGTTGAAAAGGTAAACTACGGCTTCACGGGAGTGAAGATCCCTGCCGACAAGCATATCAAAATCGAGTTTCACTATCAAACCCCGGGACTTGAGCAGGGCATTATTATCAGTCTTTCGGCGCTCGCCGCCTACACGCTGTATATGACCGGCGTGATCCTGTACAGAGTCCTGAGAAAAAAACTGTACAACAGAAACGGAGCTGACGAGAATGAAGTTCGGTAATCATATTTTACAATACAAAGAAGAACTGCTGCAGGATCTGAACGCGCTTATGAGTCTTGAATCCGTCAACGGCGTGAAGGACGACGATTGCCAAAAGGCGCTCGAGTTCATGCTCAAACGCGCCCGTGACTTCGGCTTGACGGGCGAGCGGATAACCGACAACAGCGCTCACATCACTCTTGGCAGCGGCGGAAAGGACTGCGCGGTGCTTGCGCACCTTGACGTTGTTCCGGCAGGCAACAACTGGACTGTCAACCCCTTTGCCCTGACCGAGCGCGAAGGGCGCTATCTGGGCAGGGGCATAATCGATGACAAGGGCGCCGCTATGGTCGCGCTTTACTGCCTGCGCGCCTTAAAGGAAAACGGCGCCGAACCCCGCAACCGTATGCGCGTGATCTACGGAACCGCCGAGGAAACGGGCATGACGGACATGGACGGCTACTTCAAACAGCAGCCGCTGCCCGATATTGCGTTCACCCCCGACAGCGACTACGGCATATGCCGCGCGGAAAAGGGCATTTTGCACTTGGAGATATCCACGCCGACAAACGAGGCTAAGGTGCTCAGCCAGTTCCACTCGGGCAAAGCCATAAACGCGGTGCCTGATATAGCGTATGTCATGCTCGATTCCTCCGACTACGACGAGCAGACGCTAATGCGCCTTGCCGACGCCGGCGAGGGCAGCTTTGAGTTCAACTACACGATCGACGGGCTTATGATAATCAGCCGCGGCAGGGCGGCGCACGCCTGCGAGCCCCAAAAGGGTCAGAACGCCGCTATGCTGCTTATTGACCTGATAACGCACGCCTACGACGTAGAGGACGTCGGCGCGCTGTGCTCCTTCATCGACTACGCGATAAACAACGAGACCAACGGCAGGTCGCTCGGGCTTAAAATGAGCGACTCCGTGTCGGGTGATCTTACGGTGAATTTGGGCATCGTCCACATCGAGGACAGCTCGGCAAGCGCAAGGCTCGACATCCGTTACCCCGTGACCGTCAACGGCGAATATGTGCTGCGGCAGTTTAGAACGGTAGCCGAGCGCAGCGGACTGGACGTCAAGGTGCTCAACCACGTGCCGCCGCTGTATATGGAGGAGGATTCCGACCTTATCCGTCTGCTGAGCGGCGCTTACGAGGACGTCACGGGTCAGCCCTGCGGGCTATACTCCACGGGCGGCGGCACCTACGCTCGCAAGCTCGGCGGCAGGGGCGTAGCCTTCGGACCCGCCTTCAGGGGCGACCCCGTAAATATGCACCGCGCCGACGAGAGCGTGGACGCGCAAAACTTCTGGACGCACGCGCAGATTTGTCTGGAAGCCATGTACCGCCTGTACACGGGCGAGTAAGAACGGAAACGGAAAGTTGTTATGAATAAGAATAAAGTCATAAAACAGCAGGCGCGCCTGCTTTTAAAGGGAAACTGGGTTCCGGTGATCGGCGGCTTTGTCATCGTGATACTGGCGCTGCTGGCGGTTTTCTATACCCAATTCACTCTGCTGTACGCCTTTGACCAGCTCAACGCGGACGGCGAGCTGTACAAGCAGCCCGTTAACATTACCACCGGGAGCATAAACTATACGCTTATCTGTATTGCCGCAGGAAGCTCTGCGGCGCTGCTGCTGCTGTCGCCGCTGTTCAACGGCGCGATACGGCTGTGCGCCAAGCTCACCCTCGACCGCACGGCGAACATCTCCGAGATGTTTTACTGCTTTCGGTCTTTTGCGCTTTACGTAAAAACCGTTTTGCTTAACTTTGTTATCATTTTTCTCTTCACAGTGACGTCTTCACTGCTGGATCCGTATATCTACGTCAGCAGAATAACCGGAACAGAGCTTGACGGCACAAATCCCGGCGATCCGCTTTGGTGGGTCATGGCGGCTGCATTCCTTGCTGCCGTTCTGATAGACATTTTGCTGTATACCGTTTTGGTGCATTTTCCGCTGCTTGTTTACGCCTTTGAGCCGCAGCGCGGAGTGTGCGGCTGCACGTTTGCCCTCCTGCCCTTTATCTTCCGCAACTTGGGCAAGGCGCTTTCGCTGACGATAAGCTTTTTCGGCTGGGCGCTGCTGTGCTTTTTTGTGGTGCCTGTGCTGTACGCGGCGCCGTATTACGCGGTTGCTTCCGCCGATTCGGTAAAATGGATGCTGCAATCGCAAGAGCCCTAATGAAAAGGACGCGGAGGTTAAAATGATAGTTTCTCTTTGCATGATTGCTTACAACGAAGCGAACGCCATTGACGGACTTTTCAAGGATATTTCGCTGCAGGAGTACCCTCACGAAAAAATAGAGGTCGTGTTTGTGGACAGCATGTCCACCGACGCGACCCACGATAAGATGGAGGAGTTCAAAAACACCGACTACGGATTTTTGGACGTAAAAATCGTTCGCTGTGAAAAGCATAACCAGGCGTATTCATGGAACGCCGCGCTGAAAACCGCCACGGGTGACTTGATCATCCGAGTGGACGCGCACGCGCGTATCCCCAACAACTTTGTCTCGCGCAATGTTTACAACATCAGGCGCGGCGAAAACGTTGTGGGCGGCGGACGCCCCAACATCAGCTCCAACGTCAGCTCGTGGAAGCTGACCCTGCTGGCGGCTGAGGATTCGCTGTTCGGCAGCTCCATAGCAGGCTACCGCCGTCCGGCTTCCGAAAAGGAATATATGGACAGCCTGTTCCACGCCGCCTACAAGCGCGAGGTGATCCGAAAGGTGGGCGGCTTCAACGAGGATCTGGGGCGCACCGAGGACAACGAGTTCCACTACCGCATACGTCAGGCAGGCTACAAGCTGTGCTGCTGCCCCGATATCATTTCCTACCAGCACTCGCGCAACACGCTCAAAAACATGGTTCGCCAAAAATACGCGAACGGAAAATGGATCGGTCTGACTGTTTCGGTTTGCCCGGGCTGTCTCTCGTCCTTCCACTTCGCGCCGTTTTTATTTGTGATTGCGCTGCTGTTCTGCATCGTTTCGGCGGCACTGGGACAGCCTCTTATGCTGTATATCCTGCTCGCGCTTTACGGAATGTTCGACTTTGTGAACTCCGTGAGCTGCTTTGCCATGAAAAATATCCAGCCGCAGTTTTTGCTGCTGCCGCTCATCTTTCCGCTGCTGCACATCTCCTACGGTCTCGGCACCGTCGTCGGACTGGCGCAGATACCCTTTTGGTTGCGAAAGATAAAGAACAGCCCTGCCAAGCAGCACATTGAGGAAGTCAAACAAAAAATCGCGGAAAACACCGTGAAGCGCTGACATGGAAGCGAAAGTGACCGCTAAAACGCGGTACGGACTGATAGACGGACTGCGCGGACTGGCGCTGGTCAACATGGTGATATATCACTTCTGCTTCGACATATTTTCCGTCTACGGCTTGCAGCCGCGCTGGACGCTCAGCCCTGCCGCAGTGGTGTGGGAGCGCTTCATCTGCTTTTCATTCATCCTTGTCGCAGGCGCTTCGCTGAACTTTTCGCGCCGCTCCGCGGTCAGAGGACTGATCATCAGCGGCGCAGGAGTGCTTATGACCGTCGTTACGCTGGCAGTGCTGCCGGATTTTGTGATCTGGTTCGGCGTTCTCACCTGCATCGGCGCGTCGGTGCTGCTGACGCAGGCGCTGAGAAGCGTGCTTGAACGGCTCAGCCCCTTTGTCGGCGCGGCTGTTTCACTCGCGCTGTTTTTGCTCGCCTACAACGTGCCAAACGGTTATCTGGGCTGCTTCACCGCAAGGCTACCGCCCCTGCCCGAGTGGCTTTATCAAAACTACTTAACGGCGTTTTTCGGCTTTCCTCCAAGGGGCTTTTACTCCTCCGATTACTTTCCGCTGCTGCCGTGGCTGTTTTTGTTTCTCTTAGGCTTTTTTCTGTGGAGAGTCATCGTTCGCCTTCGCGCAGAGCGGTTTTTTATCCGTCCTATACCGCTGCTGTCGCGTATAGGCAAACACACACTGTTGATATATTTGCTCCACCAGCCTGTGCTGATGGGGATCTGCTTTTGTATTTTCGGACATTTTTGAGGAATCGCTATGAGTGGACCTGTAAAACTGACTCCCGGGCTGCTGCGAGAGCTGCAGCTAAAGCAGCTTGACATGCTGCGGTATTTCAAGGATTTTTGCGAAAAAAACGACCTGACCTTTTATCTGATAGGCGGCGGCCTGATCGGCGCTCTGCGAAACGGCGGCTTTGTGCCGTGGGACGACGACGTTGACGTTATGCTTCCGCGCGGCGACTATGAGCGCCTGCCTAAGCTGTGGCGCGAGCAGCACGCCGACGGACGCTTTCGCCTGCTTAAAACCGACGATGAGATGTTCACCGGCAACATTTTTATCACTATAACCGACACCGACTACACCATGGTAAAGACCAACCAAACCGAGGTCGATATTCCCCATGGGCTGGTGCTCGACGTGTTTCCGCTGGATGTTTGTCCCGACGGCAGATTCGCGCGCAAGATGCAGTTTGTGTGGACGATGCTCTACTCGCTGTTTTTGGCGCAGATCGTCCCTGAAAATCACGGCGGTCTGCTCGGCTTCGGAAGCAGGCTGCTGCTTGCCGTTTTTCGCGGCGATAAGATACGGCGAAAGATCTGGCGCGCCTGCGAAAAGCGCATGACAAAGTACAAGCTCAGCGAAAACCGCTGTGTGACTGAGCTGTGCTCGGGTCCCCACTGGATGAAGATTGAGTACCCCAAGCGTATTTACGAGGGTGTTGATCACGTCACCTTCGAGGGCATCAGGCTGCCCTGCATGAAGGGCTACGACGAATACCTGACAATGGTGTTCGGCGACTATATGACGCCGCCCCCAAAGGACAAGCAGAAGCCGCACCACGACATTGCTTATCTTGATCTGAACACCCCCTGCGCGGTTTATGACGAGGCACACAAGGATGAATTTACAAAAAGATACATGGACAAACGCTGATTACGCCGAATTTGTGACTGAGCTGCGCTCCCATGCCGACGAGCGCTACAGGCAGTTTCATCTTTCGCTTATCCCGGGTTCCCGGCAGGAAAGCTACATCGGCGTGCGCACGCCCGTTATGCGTTCGCTGGCGAAGGAGATCGCCAGGGGAAACGCGCGGGCGTTTTTAGCTGCCGCAA
Source organism: uncultured Ruminococcus sp. (assembly GCA_902790475.1). GTDB lineage: Bacteria > Bacillota > Clostridia > Oscillospirales > Acutalibacteraceae > Ruminococcoides. The sequence goes on from CADASG010000017.1 coordinate 11,066, forward strand.
AGGATGAATACTACGAGGAGCGCATCGTCCGCGGCATGGTCTCGGGCTTGATAAAGCCGAACGGCTTTGACGAGCTTATCGCGCTCACCGAGGCGCAGCTTCCGCTGATCGACAGCTGGGCGCTGTGCGACAGCTTCTGCTCCTCGCTAAAGGCAGTGAAGCGCTGGCGCGAGCTGTTTTTTGAGTATCTGCGCGGCGATCTTCTGCTCAGAGACGATCCGTGGGCGCAGCGTACCGCGCTTGTTATGATGCTGAACTATTATCTCGACGAGGAACACACAGACGAGGTGCTGAGCCTGACGGACAGCGTTGACAGCGGCGAATACTATGTGCAGATGGCACAGGCGTGGCTGATCGCCACAGCGCTTGCCAAATGCCGCGACAAAACTATGGCGTATCTGACAGACTCTCCGCGCGTGAGCGACGCGGTGTTCAACAAAGCGATCCAAAAAGCAACGGAAAGCTACCGCGTCAGCGACAGCGACAAAGCCTTCCTCCGCACACTGAAAAGAAAATAAAACGCCCCTCACCCGGCATTACGCCGGTCATCATATATGTCATTTCAAGCGATCGGCAAATTTCCGTTACCTGTCATCCTGAGCAACGCATTGCCTCTATATGTCATTTCGAGCGGTCGCTGCGTTTCCTTCATATGTCATTTCGCGATTTTAGTACGTTTCCTCCATATGTCATTTCGAGCGGTGCCCGAAGGGCAAAATCACGAAGTGATTTAGTCGAGAAATCCCCCGGACAGGAAACCAAAGTTCACCTCCGGGGAGATTTCTCCACGCGTTCCGCTTCGCTCCACTTGGTCGAAATGACATCTAATTCAGAATATAAACAAGCGTTTTATTTAATCGCAATCTCCCGAAAATCATCAAACCTCGGCGTAGGGGCGCGCATTGCGCGTCTGCGGTCGGCGTGCCGCCGCTGTCAGCTCGCGGACTGTGGGGCGGCATGATAAGTAACGTCGCCGTTACGCGAGAAAAGATCACCGTTTTCCTCAACTACGTAGGGTCGCACCCATGTGTGCAACCGAGGTCGGCGTGCCGCCGCTGTCAGCTCGCGGACTTTGGGGCGGCATGATAAGTAACGTCGCTGTTACGCGAGAAACAATCACTGTTTCCTTTACTACTTAGGGTCGCCCACGCAGGTGCGACCCTAAGTAGTTGAGGAAACGTTGACTATGTAAACGTCATTTCCATTGCTCTCATGCTTTCGGTATTTCTATTCTGGCCCGCGCAAATGCCGACGTAACTAAAATACCCAACGTTAAGTACGCGAGCTAAAATAAACGTCGTTTCCATTGCCCTCACAGCTTACGATATTTCTATTCTGTCTCGCGAAACACCGACGTTATCAATACGTCCGACGTTAAGTACGCGAGCTAAAAAACGCGAACTGAGATTTACATGCTGTCGGGGCAGGTGATGTTGAACATGGTCAGGACATTTTTGATGACCGCGCGTGTACAGCCGCAGAGGGTCAGGCGCGCCTGCATCAGGCTTTCATCGACTCCCTTAACGCGGCAGGCGTTGTAGAACTTGTGGAAAAGCGTAGCTACACGGGTCACATAGCGCGTGATTTTCGTCGGATCAAGGTCTTTGGCGGAGCTGACGATCTCGCTGCCGTAAAGTGCTAAGTGATGTATAAGCTCCAGCTCCTCGGGTGCGGTGAGCAGCGCAAGCTCCTCGGATGTGCAGGAACGCGGTGTTACGCCGTCCTCTGCGAGCGCCTTGAAGATACTGCATATACGCGCGTGAGCGTACTGCACGTAGTAAACGGGGTTTTGGTTGTCCTGAGCCACGGCGAGATCAAGGTCAAAGTCCATACGTGTGTTGGCTTCGCGCGTGTTAAACAGAAAACGAGCGCTGTCAACCGGCACTTCCTCGAGCAGATCGCGAAGCTGGATCGCCTTGCCCGTGCGCTTACTCATCTTTACGGGTTTTCCGTTGCGCACCAGATTTACAAGCTGCATAAGCACAACGTGCAGCTTTTCACCGTCGCAGCCGATAGCGTCCATTGCGCCCTTCATGCGCATCACGTGACCGTGATGATCCGCGCCCCAAATATCTATAAGAGTGGTGAAGCCCCTGTCAAATTTATTCTTGTGGTATGCGATGTCCGCCGCAAAATAGGTGGGGTTTCCGTTCTGACGGATAAGCACATCGTCCTTCAGCTCAAGGTTGTCGATGTACTCCTGCGACTTGCCCTCGGCAAGCAGCTTTTGTGTGATGACCTCTTTGTTTTTGTACCAGACGGCGCCCTCCTGCTCATAGGTAAGACCCTTTTGAGCCAGTAGCTCGACGACCTCCTTTACCGCTCCGCTTTTGTGAAGCTCGCTTTCAAAGAACCATTTGTCGTAAGTGATTTTGTATGTCGCCATATCCGCCTGCATCTTTTCAATATTGATGGGCAGCGCGTACTCTGTCAGCGCTTTTTTGCGGACTTCCGGATCAGCGTCAACCAAAATGTCGCCGTTAAGGTCAGCGTAAGCGCGAGCGAGCTCGGTGATATCCGCGCCCTGATAGCCGTCCTCGGGGAAAACGATCTCATCGCCCTTGAAGATCTGCAAATAACGCGCTTCAAGCGAACATCCGAATTTCTCGATTTGATTGCCGGCGTCGTTCACGTAGAATTCGCGGTAGGCGCTGTAGCCTGCCTTGTCGAGCACGGCGGCGAGACAGTCGCCCAGCGCGCCGCCTCTGGCGTTGCCCATATGCATGGGACCTGTGGGATTCGCGGAGACAAACTCCACCATCACCTTTTCGCCTCCGCCGAAATCCGACGAACCGTAGCCCAGAGGATCGCTCTCGATCGCCTTGAGCACGCCCGAATAAAAATCAGCTCCCAAAAAGAAATTGATAAATCCCGGACCCGCGGTTTCAAAGCGCTCGCACAAAGCGCCGCTCAGATCAAGGTTGTCGGTGATCGCCTTCGCGATTTTGAACGGCGGCATTCTAAACGCCTTCGCACCTGCCATAGCGGCGTTTGTGGCAAAGTCGCCGTGGCTGTTGTCGGCGGGAATCTCAATGATAAACTCGGGCAGCTCGGCGTTCGGAAGCTCTCCTTTTTCAATCGCCGAATTCATGGCGGCGGTTATTGCGTCCTTGAGCTGCTGCACAGCGGTCGTATATAAATCCATGTTGATCTCTCCTCAGTTTATGGTATCGTCTGCGGAAGCGGCTTTTTCCTCAATGTCGCTTCTGTTCTTTTTGCGTTCGATTTTCAGCGAAAAGTGGTTCTCGCTGATCAGGTCGGCGCTGAAATCTATGGTGTAGCTGACCTCAAGCGTTCCGCCTTCGGGCGTAAGACGGTTCTTGACTGACTTTGTGTAGATCCCGATAGACAGACAGCCTGCTTCGGTTTCGTACAAACAGTGGTGGCGCTTCTCGCGCTCCAGGTACAGCTCTGTAGAGGTCACGCCCGACCGACGGATAACGACCGTATCGGACTCGACCTTTATGGTGTTGTCGCTGTAAAGTCCCTCGGTATCGTCGCTGTATTCGCGGTAAAGGATCAGGTAGTGATCGTCTTTGCTGATCAGCGTTCCCTCGGTGAGCACCTCCACGGTGTCGGTGCTGCCGTCAACGGTCTGCCTTCCGACGATCGTGATCAAAAAATCCTGCTCGTGTTTCATGTATATCAATCCTTAGCTTCAATATTGCTCTATATCGATTTGCGTGACGCTGTGTTCCATGCCGCGCCCTAAAAACAGCCCTGCCACCTGTTCAAAGCCGTCGGGAGTGTCGCTGACAAAAAACGACGGAGCTTTGGGAACAGGGTCGTCGGTGAGCAGATCCTGCTCCCCGAGCACCTTTGCGGCGTAGGCGGCGGTCTCGCTGCCTGAGTCGATCAGGGTAACGCCATCGCCCATGAAGTCGCCGATAGCTTCGCGCAGCAGCGGAAAGTGGGTGCATCCCAAAATCAGAGTATCTACGCCCTTTTCCTTCAATTCCGAAAGATAGCGTATCACGACCAGCCTGGCGATTTGGTCGTCGCGGCGCACGATACCGTTTTCCACCAGCGAAACGAACAGCGGACACGCCTGCTCAAATACCTCCGCGTTGGGGCTGAGCTTTTTGATTCGGTTCTTATAGCTGTGACTGCCCACTGTGGCGGCGGTGCCGATAACACCGATCCTTCCGTTTTTTGTGGCGTTCGCCGCGGCAAAGGCGGTGGGATTCACCACACCCGTATACGGAACGGGCAGCCTCTCCTCAAGCAAATCGCCCGATACGGAGCTGACGGTGCCGCAGGCGGCTACTATCATCTTGACGTTGTGGCTGAGCAAAAAGGCGGCGTCCTGCAAAGAATACTTTTTGATGGTGTCGCGGCTGCGCGTGCCGTAAGGCACCCTGCCGGTATCGCCAAAGTAAATAATCTTTTCGTTTGGCAAAACGCGCGAAAACTCCTTGACGGCAGTCAGACCGCCGAGTCCCGAGTCAAACACGCCTATTGCGTTTTGTGACGACATAAGCAAACCTCTTTTGTGTTAAATGATACAAGTATCATACCACATTTGCGCGGTTCTTGCAAGAGAAAACGCCTTGTTTGGTCAGATGAGGGCATGAATAAAAAATTGCAATTCACGCATATAACAGGTTAAACAATTCAACGCGTTGTGTTATACTAAAAATAGCAGATTGATACAAAAAACAGAGAGGAGTTTTAAATATGATTGGCATTATCTGTGCGCTGAAATTTGAGGTTGACGGCTTGAAGGCGCTTATGGAAAACGCCGAGACAACGAGAAAAGCAGGGCTGGATTATATCAGCGGAACGATTTACGGCAAGGATGTTGTTTTGCTTGAAAGCGGCGTAGGCAAGGTAAACGCGGCTGTCGGCACCCAGATCATGATCGACCTGTTCAAGCCCGAGGTCATTATCAACTCGGGTATCGCCGGAAGCCTGACAAAGATACTGACTATCGGCGATATCGTTATTTCAAGCGACTGCGTTGAGCACGACATCAACTGCACCGAGCTCGGCGAGCCGAGGGGACAGATTTGGTTCCCGGACGAAAAGCGTATCGCTATTCCCGCGGACAAGGAGATCAATGAAAAGCTGGCGGAATGCTGTCAGAACCTCGGCGCGCACGTTCACATCGGCAGGATAGCAACGGGCGATTTCTTTGTGACCTACCGCAGAAAGCGCGAGTTCATTGCTTTTGAGTTCGACGCGCTTTGCTGTGAAATGGTAGGAGGCGCCGTGGGTCAAGTGTGCTACATGAACAAGGTGCCTTTCACGATCCTGCGCTCCATCAGCGACGACTTCAAGTTCAATAAGGTGGAAAACTACGAGGAATTCAAGCAGCTCGCGGCTGACAGAACCATCAAGGCGCTGAAAAAGTTTATCAAAATGGATTAATTTAGCTCGCGTACTTAAACGCTTGGTGTTTTTGTAACGTCCGTGTTTCGCGAGACAGAATAGGAATATCGGAAGCTGCGAGGTCAATCGGCGTGCCGCCGCGGTTAGTTCGCGTACTTAGCGCTTGGCGCTTTTGCAACGTCCGTGTTTCGCGAGACAGAACAGGAATATCGGAAGCTGCGAGGGCAATCGGCGTGCCGCCGCGGTTAGTTCGCGTACTTAACGCTTGGCGCTTTTGCAACGTCCGCGTTTCGCGAGACAGAATAGGAATATCGGAAGCTGCGAGGGCAAAGAAAACAGCGTTTGTTTCAGCTCGTGCACTTAACGCCGGGTGATTTGTTGACCTCGGCGTTAAGTGCGCGGCGTAATTTATTAAGTGCTGTCATTAGCTTAAAGGAACCTTTAAAAACCTTTAAAAATCGGATAACCGTAAATTCTCATGCTAAATTCCGCTACCTTTCCTACTGTGGAATTTACTTTGAGAATTTACTAAAATCGGATAACAGCTATAATTTTTAAAATTTCTCTTGACAAAAGGTTAGCAATGTGATATAGTATAAAAGCTGTATCAAGCAGCACAATAAAATATAGCGGGATAGAGCAGTTCGGTAGCTCGTCGGGCTCATAACCCGAAGGTCGTTGGTTCAAATCCTTCTCCCGCAACCAAACAAGACGGTTTTTCGAAACCGTCTTTTCTTTTTCCAATTTTTCCGAAAATGCCTGAAAACGGCTTATCTATGCGGTTTTCAAACGGCAACAGAAACAAGTTGGGAAAAGTTGAGTCAGAATAAATACAGTTAAATCGCAGTCAAATCGCAGTCACAAATAAAACCTGAGCCGCCGAAATCGTTTCCGACAATAATTTTTAGGAGGTTAAAGCTATGACGAACACAAACTTCACTTACACACAGCAGGGCGACTATCTTCTTCCCGATTTGAAACTGCCCGAACAGCCGAAGGTGGAAATCGGAGTTTTCGGGAAGCGGCATCTCCGTTACTTGGAGCGTAACCGTAAGATACTCTACACAAATTTGTTGACCAAAGGAAAGCTGACCGCTTATCTCGCCGATATCGACGTGCAGGCGGAGAATATGTTTGATCGGCTGGTAATGCAGCTTGCGGAGCGTGAGGGTGTGACAGAACATCTCAAAGCAGAAAACCAAATGCTGTGGGTTAAGAAGATGAATTCTATCCGCAACCGAGCGGAAGAAATCGTCAATCAAGAGGTCATTTACAGCTAAAAGCAAAGCCGCCGAGTTGAATAAGCTTGGCGGCTATTTATCATTGAAACCTAAGAAACAGTTATTTTAGACAACACAATATTCGCAATTGTTGGGTTTGTAAATCGATTACTGCAAAAAATTCTCCAAAAAGCTTGACTTTTAATATTTTTTGCAGTATCATATTTACAACAAAGAAAAGCGACTTAGGTTTGATAGGAATCTAAGTCGCTGATGAGCATCTTGATGATACTCTATAGTGGTATTATGAGTATGGCATATTTTTCGCTTTTTGTCAAGATGACATCTTATTTGTTAGACTGACAGAAAGGAGACTAAAATGGTTTATATTGATGCTGTTCATTATGAGCAAGACGAATATGGTAACGAATATATAGCAAGGATGAAGTGGACTAACTATCTTACAACTCAAGCTACAGACGAGTGTACAAAAAGACAAATGATAGACTTTATCAGCAAGAATCCGAATTGTACAAAAACGAAGTACTATGGTTACGGTCACTGGACTGCTGGCGAAGATGTTCGTGTTGTTGACAATCGTTATCTTCGCACCGATGCCAACAATATAAAGGCTGATAATCTCGGCTCTCTTCCGAGGTATTAATGACAGGTGGCGCAGGATCCTATCTAACTGCGTCATCAACTAAATAGGAGCACGAATATGGAACATAGAAAACTTAGAGTACTGGCGACAATTAAGTTTTGCTCAATCACTCCTTCCAGATCTAAATTGCAAGAAGATTCAACCAGCTGGCTTGTATGCGCTAACTTTTTGTCAAATAACGAAGTGGAAAATACTCCTACTGTAAATAATGTTATCCCCGATGAAGAATGGCGGTTGCATCAGAATGATATTGTTATTAAGCGAATTACCCCTTCTTATGTGAATTACATAGATTATAACCCGAAAAAAACATATTGCGGAAACAACCTGATAATCGTCACTCCAAATGAAGCAATAGACGCCAAGTATTTAGCTATGATTCTAAATAATAAGATTGGTGAGTTATCTCAGGAAAGTTCTGTTGGAGCAGTGATGAAATCGGTTAGCCGTAAAGATATTGAGGCTTTGGAAATACCATTACCGGATATTGGGAAACAGCGATTGATTGGTGAATTATGGTATAAAGGGATTGAACTGAAGAAAAAAAGAACTCGGCTTGCCGAGCTTGAATACATCCGAACCAACTATCTTATTCAAAGAACTATTATTAACTAATTCGGAGGAAGAACAAATGGCAAAAACAACATTTGATGATATCAAACGAGCATTATGGGATGGAGCAAATACATTTCGTGATAATATTGACGCATCTAATTACAAAGACTATGTTCTTTCTATGTTCTTTGTAAAGTATTTGAGTGACACTTTTGATGAAAGTGTAAAAAAGCTTGAGAAAGATTACAGCGGAATTCGTCTTGAAAGGCAAATAAAAAACCTTCCGTTTTTCCTGGAAAAAGAATTCACTTTTGATTATCTATTAGACAACCAGTTTGCGCCGGATCTTGGCACCAAGATAAGTGAAGCACTTACCGGAATCGAAAGTTCAAACGCTATCCTCAGTGGGATATTCAGAGGAATAGATTTTAACAGTGAAAGCAATCTCGGAAAAAAGGAACAAAAAAACCCAATCCTGCGTAATCTGTTGAATGATTTTGCCGATTTGGACTTGCATCCGAGCAATATAGAAGTAAATGAACATCAAGTACCGGCGGATATTGTTGGTGATGCTTATGAGTATATGATAGGCGAGTTTGCGACATTGGCAGGAAAAAAGGCAGGAAGCTTTTTTACACCTCAAAAGGTTTCAGAAATAATGGCACAAATTGTCAGTCCGGTTGAGAACGATAGAGTGTATGACCCGACGTGCGGATCGGGTTCTCTGCTCATTCGTGCAGCGAGAAAAGGCGGATTTGACAAAGTCCAGATGTATGGTCAGGAAGTGAACAGCTCTGCAATTTCTATGGCAAGAATGAATATGTTTATTCACGGTATTCAGGACGCCAAAATTGCATGGGGCGATACACTCGCCAATCCGCAACATCTTGATAGTGACGGCAACTTGATGAAATTTGATTGTATCGTTGCAAATATGCCGTTCAGCAAAGCTAAATGGGCAGAAGGATTTAATCCGGGCGGAGAGGTATCTGCAGATGAAGAAAACGAAAAAACAAAAAAAGGAAAGAAAAAAGAATTTAAAATGGAAGCCGGGCTTGACCGTTGGCATCGTTTTGATATAGGCGTTCCTCCGGCAAGTAAAGGTGACTGGGCATTCCTGTTGCATATGATTGCAAGCATGAGCGGTAACGGTCGTGTTGCCGCTGTAGCTCCCCACGGAGTACTTTTCCGCGGCACAAGCGAAGGTCGGATTCGTCAGTCAATTATTGATAAGAATCTGATTGATGCGGTAATCGGCTTACCTGAAAACATTTTCTATGGAACTTCTATACCTGCCTGTATAATTGTATTTCGCAAAGGTCGCAGCAGTACAGATGTCTTGTTTGTTGACGCATCCAAAGAGTTTAAGAAAGAAAAGGCTAAAAATATTTTGCGTGATGAAGATGTTGAAAGAATCGTTGACACCTATCGAGCTTACCGCAACGGTCAAAACGCCGAAAATGATAAGTACAGTCACGTTGCTTCCTTGGACGAAATCAAAGATAACGGATATAACTTGAATATACCGCGTTATGTTGATACTTTTGAGGAAGAAGAAATCATTGACATTGATGCTGTCAATGCAGAAATTGCCGATCTTAAAGAACAGATTGCAACAGTTGAAGCCGAAATGGACAAGTACCTTAAAGAATTAGGCTTAAAGCAATAAATTTTCAATAATTAAAAAATCAAATTGCCACCTATGTGTGGAGACGGTAGCAGCCTGCATCAAAAGTTGTATAACGATAAAAATGCGAAAGGAGATGGTGCCAATGGGCAAAATATTTAACGCAATTTTCAATTTCATAAAAACAGCGGCATCATTTGCCGCATTTACACTAACTTTAATTTTCACTGGAGATGCGGGCGCAGCTACTGCGCTACACTATATAATATAAATACATTGAAAACTCTTTCTTCATTTGTATGTAAAGAAATTGCGAGTGATATTATGAACAAAGAAATAAAACAGCGCATCGAACAGTTGAATAACGGAAAGATACCGAAAGGTTATAAGAAAACGGATTTCGGTGTTTTTCCGAGCGATTGGGTGACGGATAAAAAGCTTATCGACATTGGAACTTTTGGAAAAGGGAAAGGCATACCCGGCAACAAAATGCAATCCGGTGGTGTCCCTTGTGTTGGATATGGCGATATTTATATGAAGTATAACCATTTTCACTTTGAAGAAGCTCAGTCATTTGTGGATGAAGAAACAGCAAAAGATAGTCAGCTTATAAAGAAAGGGACTTTGCTTTTTACAGGAACAGGTGAAACTGCTGAAGAAATCGGAAAATGTGTTTGTTATAACGGAGATAGTACCATCTGCGCAGGTGGGGATATCATAACTTTTGTTCCGCAGGATGTTAACCCTTTATTCTTAGCTTATCAACAATACCAAAACTTTTCACTTAAAAAGAAAGCGAGCTTTGGACAGGGACATTCTGTTGTTCACATACAAAAAGAAAGCCTTGAAAAATTAAACGTTGCATATCCAGAATCAAAAAACGAACAATCAAGAATTGTCGAAATACTGATGAAATGGGACAAAGCGATTGAGCTATATGACAAACAGATTGACGCATTAACCCGTTATAAGGCAGTTTGTCTCAGGAAAATGTTCCCCGCAAAAGGGCAAAATGCACCCGAATGGCGTTTTCAGGGATTTACTGGCGCTTGGGAACAGCGTAAGTTATCAGATATTACTTTCCCATCGGGGGAAAAGAACCGCGACAACCTTCCTTATGAAAGCTATTCGATTACAAATGAAAACGGATTTGTTCCACAAGATGAGAAGTTTGAGAACGGCGGAACGATGAGAGATGCTGATAAACGAATGTACTATATCGTTTCCCCACAGTCTTTTGCTTACAATCCAGCAAGAATTAATGTAGGCTCCATAGGATATCAGAACACCTCGAAAAACGTGATTGTCAGCTCGCTTTATGAAGTTTTCAAGACTACAGAAGAAGTGGATGATCGTTTTCTCTGGCACTGGTTTAAGTCGGATGATTTCAAGAAACTTATTGTCCAACTGCAAGAAGGTGGTGTTCGTCTTTACTTCTATTACGACAAACTCTGTATGGGTTCAATAACGTTACCGTGTCTTGAAGAGCAGCATCAAATTGGAGCCTATTTAGATAGTCTCGACCACCTTATCACCCTTCATCAGCGTAAAAAAGAGGTAATAACTAACCAAAGGAAAACACTTCAACAATATCTATTGAACGGAATAGTGAGGGTAAGATAATGGCAAAACTTTCAGAAGTAAAGAGCATCGAGTCTATGATTGCTTTTTTAAAGGAAAAAGGGGAAAATCACGATTATTATTATCACTACACTACGTGGGATTCACTGACAAAAATCATCCAGGACAAAACATTTTTGCTAACACGTGGTAATTCGCTAAGTATCAACGATCAGCATGAAGCTCATATGAAAGGATCTTGGGAAGAGTGGAACAAAATATATATTGGCAGTTTTGCTTTTGGATCTTCTGAAAATATGGCGATGTGGGGGTTATATGGGCTCCCTTGGAGAGATGCTGTAAGAATATCAATTTCAAAAGAGAATATGAATCGTTGGATAAACAGTTTTAATCGGATAAAGCTGTTTGAAAATGGCGAAACGATTGACTATCAAGGTGGATTTGAAGCTTCTCTAAATGATATTATATACGTTGGAGGAAAAAGAGGATCAAATGATTTACAGTTAAAACATTACGGTAAATACATCACTGTCAGTGATACATACCCGCTGTATGGAATAGATACATCCCCAAAAATGACAGGATATATCAAAAACAATGCGTGGCAATATGAGAACGAAGTAAGATTGCGCATTCGTTTAAGTAATGATACCGGTTATGATAAAATTAGTGTAGCTGTTATTGATGATATAATTAATTCTATGATTGTAACTACAGGACCTTATTTCAAATGGAAAAATGATGAATTATACTATAAACTTAACAGCGAAAATCGAATCGTGGAAAGCGGGTTTAAAAATCTTGTAAACTATAGAGAGTTGTGCGCTATGTGCCAGTACAAGGCTTTTAAAAAAATGGAGTAAGCTTGCTAAATGATTAAAAATTCCATTTCCTACATAAAATAGGAGGATATTCAAATGGATAATAGTCAAATCATAATGTACCAAACCGAAGACGGTTTGACTAAAATTGAAGTAACGCTCGAAAACGAAACCGTTTGGCTTAGCCAAAATCAAATGGCGGAGCTTTTTCAAAGAGATAAATCTACAATTTCCAGGTATATCAAAAACATCTTTGAAGAAAGAGACCCGGATAAAAATTCAGTTGTTGCCAAAATTGCAATAACTGCCGCAGATGAAAAATATACGATGTAGAGTAAATAGTGAGGAAAAACGATGCCGAACCACTTGATTTTTAACGAACGTCCCGAATGTCAAGACAGAGTCATATCATTTTTACAAAAAATGGGATACACGTATGTTTCACGCAGTGAAGCGGAACAAAAACGAGGCAGCTTGTCTAAAGTGATTTTCACGGATGAGCTTATTCGTTTTTTAAACAAACAAACGTATAGATATAAGAACTTTGAACTCAACTTTTCAGGAGAGTCTATTCAGCGAGCCGTTAACGCGCTTGACGCTTCGCTTCTGCAAGGACTCGCTATGGCAAGCAAAGAGATCTATAATCTTTTGACTCTTGGAATAAGCGTTGAAGAAAATGTTGTGATCGATCAGGATGTCCCGGTTCGGCAATCTTTCGATTTGTCATACATAGATTTTGAATATCCGGCAAATAACATTTGGCAGGTTACGGAAGAATTCAGCGTAGAACGTACAAACGGACAGTATGCACGTCCTGATGTTGTGATTATGGTTAACGGCATTCCTCTGGCGGTAATTGAATGTAAAAAATCAAGCGTTGATGTCAGGGAAGGTGTTTTGCAAAATGTCCGAAACATGAGCCCCGACTATATTCCCCACTTGTTCAAATATTCGCAAATGGTTCTTGCTATGAACCCAAACAAAGTTGTTTACGGAACTTGCGGAACAAGCCCCGATTATTTTGTTGAGTGGCGTGAGGACGATATACAGTGGCAAGAAGAGATATGTAAAAGATGTTCACCGGATAGTAATATCATTGAACAAGATCGTGCGATTGCTTCTTTGTTGGACAAAAAAAGATTTTTGACAATCGTACACGATTATATACTATACGACAGTAATATTAAGAAGATTTGTCGTCATCAGCAGTTTTTTGCGGTCGAAAACGCCATCAAGCGAATCAACGGTGAAGACGGCAAAAAATCAACCGGCGGTGTAATCTGGCATACTCAAGGCAGCGGAAAATCACTGACTATGGTTATGTTAGTTAAGAAGATACAGTATTTAAAGGCGAGCGAGCATCCACGTTTTGTTATTGTAACCGACCGAGTAAGTCTTGATAAACAAATCAGAGATAATTTTGCCAATTCTCAAATGGCCCCGGTGCGCGCTGCAACCGGAAAAGGATTAAAGACCATCCTGAAAGATAAAGGCAATTTAGTCGTTACTACATTGATTAATAAATTTGAAACAGTATGCAAAAATCATTATCTCGAAGTGGATAGCGACAAGTTTTACGTCCTGATAGATGAAGCGCATCGTTCTCAATATAGTTCTATGTATAATTATATGCGTGAAGTGTTGCCAAACGCAACATTCATTGCTTTTACAGGCACACCTTTGGTTTCAAAGGCAAAGCGCAATACATATAAAAAGTTTGGTGATCCAATCCATAGTTACACTATGAAGCGCTCAATGGAAGATAAAATCACCGTTCCGCTTGTTTATGAGGGAAGAAAAGTTAAATTAAGCGCACCTTCTGATACAATAAACGCATATTTTGACAGCTTGACCGAGCATTTACCTGATGAAACAAAAGCCGACCTTAAAACAAAATACAGTAAGTGGACGAAACTTGCAGAAGTACGCAGCAGGACTCACGTAGTAGCATTTGATATCTATGATCATTTTATTAACTATTGTTTGCCGAAAGGTTTAAAAGCAATGGTGGTTTGTTCCTCGAGAGCTTCCGCAGTTGATGTGTTTAATATTCTTTCCTCCATTCCGGGCAAAAAAGTAGAGCCACGCGTAGTTATTACCTTTGGAGATAAAAGGGAAGGTGACGGAGATGATACAACTACCACGGCTATAAAAAAAATCAAAGATTATCACGACAAAATGGTTAAGCCGTTATTTGGCGATAATGACGAGAAATACAATGATTCTGTTTGTGATGATTTCAAAAATCCGGATGGAGATATTAATATGCTTATTGTTAAGGATATGCTTCTGACCGGATTTGATGCTCCTGTTGCTGGCGTATTATATGTTGATAAGACTTTGCAAGAGCATAATTTATTGCAAGCAATAGCTCGTGTGAATCGTGTATATAAAGGAAAAGACTTCGGATTAATTGTTGATTATTGGGGTATCTTCAAAAAGCTAAGAGCTGCGGTGGATTTATATGATGATGTAGAATCTTCAATGAATGTTTTTGATCAGGCTGATATAGAAGATGCTATTCTTGGACCGGTTGACGAAAAAAACAAGTTAGAGGAAGCTCATAAAGAGTTGTTAGCTTTATTTCCCGGATTTGACGATAGCACCACAGCAGATGCTTGGCAACTAAGCCTTGCAGACGATGAAAAGAGAAACGAATTTTACGATAAGCTTAAAACGTATGCAAATCTTTTAAATCTTGCGTTGACAAATCGTGATATTTTTACTGAAATCGGTTTTGATAAACTTGAAGAATATAGAAGAGATTATCGCTTCTTTGACAAGTTACGCCAAAGTGTAATTGAGCGGTTTGATAATGAAATCGATTTATCAAAATATGAATCGGGAATAAAAAATCTACTTGATACTTTTGTGGGCGCTACTGACGTTCATCAAATCATTAAGCCTGTTTCCATTACTGATGAAAATGCTATGAAAAAATTGATGAAATCAAACGACCCGAAAAACGTTAAAGCTGATAAAATCAAAACAAGAATCGAATCGGAACTCAAACAGGTACGATATGACGATCCGCTTCTATTTGAAGAATTTTCAACAAAAATAAAGAAAACACTCGCTGAGTATGATGAAACAAGAGATGCTGACAAGTACTTCACTGCTATGGAGAAAATGGCAGATGATTTAAGAAATGGCAGACTATCGAAGGAATATCCTGCGTCTATCGCAAATGATAGTGACACAAAAGCGTTTTATGGCGCAGTAATAACTGTTCTTAGTTCAAAGACTGATCTGAACCTGTCCAACGATGTTGAAAACACCATTGCGAAGCATTCAAAAGAAATAACACAGGCTGTTTCATCTCACGCTAAGCGAGATTGGAAACATAATGAAGTTGTTCATAAACAAATCCACCGTGTGTTGGATGATTGCTTGTTTGATATGTTCGACGAAATTGGATATGAGATTGATAATTCAAATATTGATACACTTGATTTAATTATCGATGAAATTATGAAGGTTGCGGTTGCAAGATATTGATGAATGAATTTGAAATATATTTAGGTCCTATTAATGGAATTGTAAAGGTTAAAATTCTAAGGAAAAAGATAAAAAACGTACATCTTAAAGTCTTTCGCTCCTTAGAGGTTGCGCTGTCTGTTCCTGAAGCCGTTCCGGATGATTGGATTAAATCTTTCCTATCAGAGCGACTAAAATGGATTGATGACCAAATAACAAAATATAAGAAGACTAGTGGTTATAACAATCTTCTTGATATTAAGAACGGATCATCAACTCAATATCTTGGAAAGGATATGAGAATTTATAAAGAAACATCCCTTTCAAATCATGTTGAGATAGATGAAAAAAGAATACATCTCTATGTAATTGATCGGTACGATGATGAACTTGTTCAAAAAGTATTCAATAAGTGGTGGAGACAAACTGCTAAAGATGTATATCAGAGAGAAGTGGATAACTATTATGATAAAGTTATTCGAAAGTACAATGTGGATAAACCAACTATTACAATAAAGAAAATGAAAACCCTGTGGGGCAGTTGTTCTCCTCAAAAATGTAAAATAACTTTGAACGAATACTTGATGAAAGCCAATATCCGATGTATTCAATATGTTGTTCTTCATGAGTTGACGCATTTATTGTATCCAAATCACAGTTCTGATTTTTACACTTTTATGACAATACATATGCCTGATTGGGAAGAGCGAAAAAAGCAATTAGACACTGAAGTAGTTCAATGTTTATAGTGCGAGAGATTATTTACAATAAATTATATGATTATTATAGGGCGTGTGAGTTTGCAGCTCACACGCCCTGATCTGTTTTATTCAATTTTTAAATACAAAATGCGGCGTAAAGTGGAACTGTCTTTTTGGTATGACGGGCATATCAATGCTCTGTGGTGAAAGTCCACCGAGGCGTAGTTACCGACGAACTCAAAAGCGACTCCCAAGGTTTGTATCGTGA
>CADASG010000018.1 GCA_902790475.1 uncultured Ruminococcus sp.
TGCGTAAAGGCAAATCTCGATAAAATGTAGTAAAAATGGGTTCAATCTGCTATATTGTACTGTGCTTTTCCGAAGATTAAGTTACTGTACCATGGAAGCGACTTCGGCTGCGAAGTCGTCCTGGCGCTTCTCGATACCTTCGCCCTTTTCAAAGCGAACGAATTTAACGATATCAATATTGCCGCCGAGTTCTTTAGCGGTGTTTTTGGTGTACTGAGCTACGGTAAGCTTGTTGTCCTTAACAAACTCCTGATCAACCAGGCAGTTTTCCTTGTAGTACTTGTTGATCTTACCCATAACGATCTTATCTGCGATCGCTTCGGGCTTGCCCTCGTTGATAACCTGCTGACGCATTACTTCCTTTTCGTGCTCAATAACGTCTGCGGGAACATCATCTCTGGTGAGGTAAGGAGTGTTAAGCGCTGCGATCTGCATTGCTACATCCTTGCCGAAAGCAACAAACTCGGGCTTATCTGCTACATCGGTAGCGAAGTTGACCAGTACGCCGATCTTGCCGCCAGCGTGAACGTAAGCTACGCAAGCACCTTCCATGCGCTCAAAACGGCGGATCTGGATATTCTCGCCGATTGTGAGAACCTTCTCCTGGAGAAGCTCTGCTACAGTCTGCTCGGTACCGTCAGCCTTCATTGCGAGGAGCGCCTCAACATCGGCGGGGTTCTCCTTGATAACGGTGTTTGCGCAAGCCTTTACAAAATCCATAAAGGAATCGTTCTTAGCAACAAAGTCTGTCTCTGCGTTTACTTCGATAACTACGCCAACGCTGAGGTCGTCGGTGGTGGTAGCGAACGCTACGCCCTCTGCGGCAACTCTGCTTGCCTTTTTAGCCTGCTTAGCCAGACCCTGCTCTCTTAAAAAGTCAACTGCTTTATCCATATCGCCGTCAGCCTGAGTGAGTGCCTTTTTGCAGTCCATCATGCCGCAGCCTGTTTTTTCTCTGAGTGCTTTTACATCCTGAGCTGTGGTCTCGGCGGGCTCTTCCGCTGCAGCGGCGCCCATCTGACCCTCTTTACCCTCGATAACCGCGTTAGCCATTGCGCCTGCAATAAGCTTAACAGCGCGGATAGCGTCGTCGTTACCGGGGATCACATAGTCGATTTCATCGGGATCGCAGTTGGTATCAACGATAGCTACGATGGGGATATTCAGCTTCTTTGCCTCTGAAACGGCAATTCTTTCTTTTCTGGGGTCTACGATAAAGAGAGCGCCGGGCATCTCGGTCATATCCTTGATACCGCCCATAAATTTCTCGAGCTTTTCAATTTCGAGGTTGAGCTTGATCACTTCTTTTTTGGGAAGCAGATCAAAGGTTCCGTCCTCCTGCATAGCACGGAGCTGCTTTAAACGCGCGATTCTTCTGCGAATGGTTGCAAAGTTGGTGAGCATACCGCCCAGCCATCTTGCGTTTACATAGAAAGCGCCTGCGCGCTCAGCTTCTTCCTTGATGGAATCCTGAGCCTGCTTTTTGGTACCTACGAACAGAACGTTCTTGCCCTCTGCGGAAAGCTCACGAACGAAGCTGTATGCTTCCTCGAGCTTTTTAACGCTCTTCTGAAGGTCGATGATATAGATACCGTTACGTTCGGTGAAGATGTATTCCGCCATCTTAGGGTTCCATCTTCTTGTCTGGTGACCGAAATGTACGCCGGCCTCCAGAAGCTGTTTCATAGAAACTACTGCCATTTTGAATTTCCTCCTTAGGTTAAAACCTCCGCTGTGCCTTGGATTTTATCGGCGCAATCAACGGTGGATTCTCACCGCCACCCTGCCGACAAGCATCAGCGTGCGAATTGCTCTAATATTATACCATAAAAATAAAAAAAATCAAGTGTTTTTCTGCAAAAACACTTGATTAATTATGTATTATTTTTTCAAAAAACAAGCTGTTAAGCCGAAACCAGATCGAAGAACCTTACGCCGCCCATCTGATAGAGGAAGGTTTGGGTTTCGTGCCAGTCGCTGGTACCGATATAGAAGCAGAGTACCCTGTGCTGGATAGCAACGCCGTCCTGATCAAAGATAAAGGAAACTGCGTCCTTGACATCCTGATTGGGCTCGTAATCGGTGGAACCGAAGTACTGATACTCCGAAATGATCTGATCAATGGAAGATGTGCCCGAACGAACCATCGCGTCACGGATCGACTGAGCGATCAGCGCGCATCCTTCAAAGCCCATTACTCCGCCTTCGCCCATTACAAGACGCTCTGTCTTAGCTCTGTCGTAATCGGAAAGCGCTACGTGTGAAGGAGTGTAGCTCGGGTCTGTAACAGCGCCGTAAACCAGCGGCTCTCCGCCGTAGCTTACGCTTTCTGTAGTCTCGGGTTCGGTGTTTGCCTGAGAAGACTCTGTCTGCTTTTCGGCAGACTTTGTTGTCTCGGTCTTCTTTGTTTCCGTCTTAGTTGTCTTTTTGGTCTCTGTTTTCTTTGTCTCTGCCTTTTTAGCAGCAGCAGCCTGTTCCGCTTTTTTCTCCTGCTTTACAGCCTTTAAGGTTTCAGCAGCGGGGGTTGTGGGTGTTTCAACGCAGTTACTGGTGATAACGGCGGAAAACTTATCAATATCGCCAACCGAATAGGAAGCCACTCTGCTGTCGGCATAAGCGTCTACTCCCGGAGCAAGCGTTGTTGTGGGAACGATAAGGGCAGCCGCGGAAGCCGTAACTGCGATCGCGAGTGACAGAGCCTTGAGACCCTTGCGCGTCTTTGAAGTCTTTCTTGACGCTCTCGCCTCCCTGCCGAAAGCGTTGTAGTGCTTATTATTTGTAGCTCTCAAAAATTTGTCCTCCCTTTGATTAGCTCTGCCGACTACTGTATATAGAGTATATAATATGCCGAAACACATCATATAGAAGATTTACATACAGCTTGTGCAGTCAGCAGCGCGACGTCTGAGTCGTTAAAATTTTATCAAACACACAATTTCAACTATAGTAAAACATACTTTTCGTCAAAATGCAAGTCACACCCCTTGAAACTCCTTGTAACCTTTGTAACCCCTCTGTAACAAGTCGGTTTGTTATTTCACTTAAGAAAAAATGACTTGTGCAATTTAGACAAATTATAATTCTTCAAATAGTATAAAGTGCCGATTTGTTAGAAAGTGAAAAAATTACGATTTTTCCAGAAAAATAGCCGTTTTTGAGGCTTTTTTTCTTGTTTGGAAATTTTACACGAGATGATTATGGTGTCCTCGCCGATCAAATCAATTTTCTCCCACGGAATTATATAATCTTCTCCTTTTCCGAATATTCCAAATAAGAAATTTCGTCCAAATATTACAAAAGCTACAATACATGCCGTTTTTGTTTCCACAATTATGTCATCCACATAACCGATACGCGCTCCGTCAACCGCGCTTATGACCTCTTTTTTCCTCAGATCGGAAAGCTTGCATTTCACGTGATCACCACCAATGGAATAATATGCCTGTTCGCAAAATATTATTCATTGACTTTTGAGCCGTGATTTGATAAAATTATATAAACAAAGTATTACGGAGATGATCTTGTGAAATATGTTTTTATGACTGACGCTTCATGTGATCTGACTCAAAAGCAGGTTGATGAGATCGGCGTAGAAGTGCTCCCGATGGAGTTTCAAATCAATGAGAATATTTACCAACACTATCCCGACTGCCGCATGATGCCGCTCAGCGAGTTTTACGCAGGCATCAAGGAAGGCATTGTCCCTAAAACGACACAAATCAATTTTGAGAGCTTTAAGAACTACTTTGAGCCTTATTTGAAGGCAGGCAAGGATATTATATTCACCGGCATCGCAACGGGACTGAGCGGCACCTATAACACCTGTCTGATTGCCGCGAACGAGCTAAAGGAAAAGTATCCGAAGCGCAAGATCTATATTATAGATTCCTGCTGTGACAGCGCCGGACTTGGTTTGCTTGTTTATTTGGCAGGAAAAAAGTATAAGGAAGGCGCCGGGATTGAGGAGTTAAGGAAATATATCGAGAAAACCAAGGGCAGTATCTGTCACTGGTTTGTGGTTGACGACCTTGATTTGCTTAAAAAGGGCGGCAGGATCTCCGCGCTTACCGCGACCTTCGGCAAAGCGCTGCAAATAAAACCGCTGATAAGCGCCGACGAAACAGGAAAGCTTGTCAATGTCGGCAAAATCAGAGGCAAAAGCAACGTTATACCCACGCTTTTAAACTGTGTGAAACGCGACGCTGATAAAAACTCAAAAAAGCAGATCGCTTTTGTCGCGCACGCAAATGACCCATCGGGCGCTAAGGAACTGAGAAAAGCAGTCAAGAGCTGCTTTAAGGAAGTGCAAATCTGCGATATCGGTCCCATCATAGGCTCTCATGTAGGCTCCGGTATGCTGGCGGTCGTTTTTCAGGGTAACCGCAGTGCAGGATTAAATTAAACAGAAAATAAAAAATCAGGGAACCTCTAAAATCCCTTGCCGAGAATAAAAACGGCATTGGGTTTTTAGAGGTTCCCTATTGTAATAATATTATCATATCAAATCGGAAAGCTTCTTGCTGTAGAGAAAATCGTGTATCATTTGATTCAGCTCCGACCACATCGGAAGGGTATCGCACTCGGCAGCTCTCGGGCAGATCTCGGCTCCGTTTTCCAAACAGGCAACCACTGCCATAGAGTTTTCCATGACGTCAAGTATCTCTCCGACGGGGTATTCCTCGGGGCTGCGGTTGAGCTTATAGCCGCCTCCCTTGCCGCTGACGCCCTTGAGCAGTTTTGCGCCGACCAGCTCCTTAGCTATTATTTCGAGGTATTTTTTTGAAATACCCTGCCGCTCTGCAATGTCCTTGAGCGGAACATAGCCGTCGCTGTTTTGCCGCGCAAGATCGATCATCACTCTCAGCGCGTACCTTCCTTTTGAAGAGATCATATGCTTCACACTCCTTATCGCCTATTATACCACAGGATAAATAGAAAAATCAAGAATTTTTATTTTACCTATTGACATGGTAGGCGAATATGGTTATAATAGAAAAAAATGATTCAGGGAGTTGACATAATGCAGATATACGCAGACAACGCCGCCACCACCAAAATGAGCGATGCGGCGATTGAAGCCATGACCGACTGTATGAGGAATTGGTACGGAAATCCTTCCAGCCTGTACACCATTGGACAAAAGGCAAAAGAAAAGCTTGAAGAAGCGAGAGAAGAAATAGCCAAGGTAATCAATGCCGAGCCGAGGGAGATCATCTTCACCTCGGGAGGAAGCGAATCGGATAACCAAGCGCTTTTAACCGCCGCGATCGACGGTAAAAGCAAAGGAAAAAAACATATAATATCAAGCGCTTTTGAACATCACGCGATCCTTCACACCCTGAACAAACTGGAAAAGAACGGCTTTGAGATCACGCTCCTTCCGGTTCACGAAAACGGGATCATCCGCTTAGATGAACTGGAAGCAGCTATTCGAGAGGACACCTGCCTTGTCACGATAATGACAGCAAACAACGAGATCGGCACCATCCAGCCAATATCGGAGATCGGCGCTATATGCAAAAAGCACGGCGTGGTTTTCCATACCGACGCGGTTCAGGCGGTCGGTCATCTTCCGATCGACGTGAAAGCGCAAAATATCGACATGCTCTCCGCGTCCGCTCATAAATTTCACGGTCCCAAGGGAACGGGATTTCTGTATGTACGCAAGGGCATTATTCCGAAAAATCTGATTGAAGGCGGAGCCCAGGAGCGCGGAAAAAGGGCAGGTACCGAGAATCTACCGGGAATCATGGCAATGTCGGCGGCGTTAAAAGAAGCTGTAGCCGGTATGGAGCATAATAACGATCACATGTCGGAGATCCGTGATTATCTGATTTCGGGCTTGTCAGAGATCCCGCACAGTGCTCTTAACGGAGACGCAAAGCAGAGACTCGCGGGAAATGTGAATTTCAGTTTTGAGGGCATTGAGGGCGAAGGAATCCTGCTTTTGCTCGACCAAAGGGGGATTTCCGCTTCATCCGGCAGCGCATGCACATCAGGCGCGCTCGACCCGAGCCATGTGCTCTTAGCTATAGGAAGGATACACGACGTTGCTCACGGCTCATTAAGGCTTTCTGTCGGCGAGGATATCACCAAAAAAGAAGCTGATTATATCATCACGTCTGTTAAAGAGGTAGTTGCTCATCTCAGAAGCTTCTCCCCTGTCTGGCGCGACCTTACGGACGGAAAAAAAGAATTTATTTTGCAGTAGGAGGAAATCAACATGGCATTATACAGCGATAAAGTAATGGATCACTTTTTACAGCCCCGAAACCTCGGAGTGATCGAAAACGCGGACGGTATCGGCGAAGTCGGCAACGCAAAATGCGGCGATATCATGAAGATGTATCTGAAAATCGACGATGACACCATCACTGATGTAAAATTTGAAACCTTCGGATGCGCAAGCGCTATCGCGTCCAGCTCAATGGCGACAGAGCTTATCAAGGGACAGCGCGTTGAGGACGCGTTAAAGCTCACCAACAAAGCCGTAGCAGAGGCTCTCGACGGCTTGCCTGCTTACAAAATGCACTGCTCAGTCCTCGCAGAGGAAGCAATCCGGGCGGCGCTGGAGGACTACAAGAAAAAGAAATCGGAGAAAGAATAAACCCGACCTAAAATTTATTCCACAGTAACAGAAGGGCGACGGAGTGTGCAAGCGTCATACTCCGTCGCCTTAAATCTTTGTCTATTGAGTTTATTACAGTCAGGTTTCAGTTTTCGCTTCCAAATGAAGCTCCTTGTTAAAACGGGAGTTTACTCTGAGCGTAAGCATAGTGATATCGTCAGCCTGTTCAGCGTCTCCCGTAAACTCTTTAAGCTTTTTCAAAACGTGAGAGATCACTTCGTCATTATCCGCGTTTTTCAGGTTTCTGAGCTCCTGTTCAAGCGCGTCATCACCGAACATCTCTTCCCTGCTGTTTTTCGCTTCCGTTACGCCGTCGGTAAAGAGGAAAAGCAAGTCGCCCGGATCCATTTTTACCGTGTGTTCAGGATAACCGATATCATTGAAAACACCTGCCGCCACACCATGCTCTCCGTCAAGCTTTATCAGCTTGTCGGAAATGATATACGGATCGTTATGTCCTGCGTTGGAGTAAACCAAAAATCCCGTTTTGGGGTCTAAGATACCCACAAAGGTAGTAATGAACATCATATTGGGGTTGCGCGCGGCAAGGTGATTATTGTACTCAAAAAGGATTTTTCCCGGTGAAAGACCCTCCTCAGCGTATTGGTTGATAAGCGTGACGGCGCGCGACATAAACAGCGCCGCCGAAACACCCTTGCCCGAAACGTCGGCTATAACCACGCAAAGCCTGCCGTCGGAAAGCGTCTGATAATCGTACAAATCGCCGCCGACATCCTTTGCAGGAAGCATATATGCTTTGATCACAACCGCTTCATTTTCAAAATCCGCAGGCTCAAGGAGTCCTATCTGTATGTCTCGTGCTATGCTGAGCTCTGCCTTTTGACGGTTCAGCTCGGAAATGCTCTTTAGATATCGGTCGATATCCTCCGCCATCGTGTTAAACGCCTCTGTCATTTCGGAAAACTCTCGGCTTCCCTTAAAGCGAAGAGGTTCAAAATGTTTTTCATGTTCACGCACAAAGCCGCTCATTTTCCTGCTTATCGCCTTTGCCGGCTTGGAAACCTTAAAATGAAAAACTGTCGCGAACAACAAAACGACAAACAGAACAAACAACAGCGTGGCGAATGCCATGAAATTGAAATCACGCTGTATTTTTTGTGTATAATCCGTGATATTGATTTCAGCGCACACAAGCTGGTTTTTATAGCTGTCGCCCGTTCTCTTTAAATAATAAACCATCGTGTCGCCGAAATTGTTCACTATATGCTCTACGTTATTGTCATCTCTTCCGTTCAAAGCGGCAATCTGGTGTTCATTGATATTCTCTTTAACTACATAGCCGATATCTCTTGAATCAATAAACTCCTTCGACGCACCCTCACCAATTCCGATGGCAAGATATTTCAACGTGTTTTCCGCTTCATTGATTTCGACCACATAGATATAGGGGATCTCCAACAACTCACATAGCTTGTCGAGGGTATCCGAATAAACCGCAGACACCTTCTCATCAATCAGATCAGTGTCTTCGAGTATTTCATCAGTGAGTTCAGCCGCCTGCCTGATATCATGCACACTGTGATGATAAGTTAGATTGTAAACATAGTTATAGGAAATCACCAAAACAACTGCTGCTGCCAAAATAACAACAGGTAAGATTATTATCGTTGTGCTCCAAAAAACAGAGTATCTCTTTTTCATAACCTTTTCCTTTTTCACGGTTGGTCTTTTTTCAGGCTTGCCTTTATTATTATACAACATCAGCTATATAATATCAAGACGCAGCTCAAAAAGCAACAGCAATCAAGTAACCCTCACCTGCTGTTGTTCGATCTGTTCATTCAGATCAGGATAAAAACAAGGCTCCCTCTGACGAGGGAGCCTCTATAGTGTATAGCTTTAAACTACACGTTGATCTTGATAAAGTATTTGCTGAGGTTGGGCCAGCCGGATACATAGCGGTTGAGCAAGCCTGCGTCCTGACCGTTGACCTTTCCGTCACGGTTTACGTCAGCTGCTTCCCAATCCTTGATATTCTTGTCGTAGCCGCTCCAGCCGGAAACGTAACGATTAAGAATACCTGCGTCCTGACCGTTAACTTTGCCGTCGAGGTTAACGTCGCCGATCAGAACGATTCTGCCGAGCTTCTCAATTACCTGCTGCTCAAGGAGCCATTCTCCGCAGCGTGTGCAGCGAACGCCCTCGGTAAGACCTGTATGGTCATGAGTTGCGGGTACAGCAGGTACAACCTGATAGTCGTGACCCAGAGCAGGGATAGACTTGCGTGTGCTGATAACCTGTCCGCAGGTCGAGCAGTGGCTGCCGTCGGTGAGACCTGACTTGGTGCAGGTTGCCGCGTAGCCCTTGTCAACTACAACAGTATGAGAAAGCTTGGGAGTGACCTCCTGCTTGGTGAATACGGTACCGCAGATGGAGCAGTGAACGCCTGCGGTAAGACCTGTGTGCTCACAGGTAGCAGGCACGGCTGCGTCCATAACGGGATTATGACCCAGCGCGGGAATAAAGGTCTGCGCCTTGATAACGTCGCCGCACAGCGAGCAGTGGCTGCCTTCGGTTTTACCGACGTTTGTACATGTAGGTGCAACAGCCTTGTCTACTACGATCTTGTGTTCAAGCTTAGGAGTGACCTCCTGCTTCTTGATCACGGTGTTACATACGGAGCAGTGGCTTCCCTCGGTAAGACCTGTGGAGTGACATGTTGCGGCAACCGCTTTGTCAACTACCACGGTATGTGCTTTCTTGGGCACTACTTCCTGAGCCTTTATAACTGTGTTACATACGGAGCAGTGGCTTCCCTCGGTAAGACCTGTCTTTTTGCAGGTTGCGGCTACTGCCTTGTCTACTACTACGGTATGACCTGTTGCAGGCACTACCTCCTGCCTCTTGATAACGCCCTTACATACGGAGCAGTGACTTCCTTCGGTAAGACCTGTCTCTGTACATGTAGCAGGTACTGCGGGATCGATTACTACGGTGTGAGCCTTCTTGGGCACTACTTCCTGAGCCTTTATAACTGTGTTACATACGGAGCAGTGGCTGCCTTCGGTAAGACCTGTCTTTTTGCAGGTTGCTGCTACTGCCTTGTCAACTACTACGGTATGACCTGTTGCAGGCACTGTCTCCTGCTTCTTGATAACAGTCTTACATACGGAGCAGTGACTTCCTTCGGTAAGACCTGTCTCGGTACATGTAGCAGGTACTGCAGGATCGACTACTACAGTGTGAGCCTTTTTGGGCACTACTTCCTGAGCCTTGATGACCTCACCGCATACGGAGCAGTGGCTGCCCTCGGTAAGACCTGTTTTTTTACATGTTGCAGCTACAGCCTTGTCGATAACAACAGTGTGCTGATGAACAGTAGGCTGTGTGGGTGCAGTTGTAGGCACAACCACGGCGGGACTGCTGAATACTACCTTGGGAATCAGATTGTCAAGCACATCCTGACCTGCCTCAAGGGTACTCTTGCGAACAATATATACCGAACTGTTTTCGGGGAGCTGATTTGACGGGCAAATTCTGAAATATTTAAGCTGTAAATCCATGAACGCTGTGCCGGTTTCACCGTCTTTAACGTCGAATACAACCTTTAAGAAATCAACAGGATTGCCGTTTTTGCTCAGCGAAAGCTGATTCATAATATTCGAGAAGTTACCGCTGATGATGCCCTCCTCACCGAACAACGGCGTACCGGGCGTTGTGATCGTGATGTTTCCGTTGGAAACGGGACATACGCCTGCGTCGGTATTCTCTGTCTTGTTGTAGGTGAGTTTGGAGCTGTCATAGGTGAATTCAAAGTCAGCGTTTACCAGCGAGTAGCCGGGATAGTTGACCTGATAACAAACGGTAAGCTTCTTGGTAGAGGGGTCAAACTCCTGCTTAGTAACAGGGAACATGTTTGACGTTGCCTCAACACTGAGCTTGGGAGTCTCTTCCTGAGGCTCGGTAGGCTCCTGAGGCTGAGGATTGGGGTTTGAGGGAGTTTTTACGGTAATTGTGACCTTAGCACCCTCTTTGGTATTGTAGTCAAAGTTTGACAAATCAAGTCTTGCTACTACGGTTGCGTCGCTCTCGTCAACGTGAACATAGATGTTCTTGCCGTTGAAAGCAGCGTCAAACGGAGTGGCGTTGGGGCATACGTAACCGTCAGAGGGAGCGCCGAAGTTGTTTGCCCAACCGCCGTTGATGGCAAACTTGATCTGATAGTTCAGGTCTTCTTCAACTTCGTCGAAGGTGATCTCATAAACCTTCGGAGCGACCTCTTTCATGTTGTTGATGTCGTCGTCGGGATCCCAGTTGGAATCGTTGAGCCAGGTGTCCTGACCGTTACCTACAGCACGGACGACCTTGATCTCAAGTCCCTTGGGCTGCTCTACATGAGCACCGGAAACGGTGACTTCTTTGGTGTCGGGATCGAAGGTAACGGTAACGTCACATTCCTCGGTCACATTGAACACCACGTTGTTGCCTTTTTCGTCGCCGTAAGCTTCGTTGTCCCAGCTGTGGTTGGTTACAACCTTGAATTCAGCGTTTTCAACGGGCTGTACAGCAGGCAGGGTGATTGAATACTTGCCGTCTTTGCCGAGCGCCATATCGGTTGAGATGTTGGAAGCGTCCCATGTTCCGCCGAATATCTCCTCGGGAGTACCGGCAAGACTGTAGGTCACTTCCTCCGCGCCAACGGATACGACCGGTAATCCTATAAAACAGGAAATTACCATCAGCACCGACAGCAGTAGACTGATGCCTTTTTTTGTTCTTTTCATTTTTGGTTGATTCCTCCTTAAAAAAACCTATTGTAACTATTATATAATATTTCTAAGCAATGTGCAATCCAAAATATCAACCTGTTATTTGTATAATTTATACAAAGCAAAATAGCAGTCTTACAATCAAATGACGAAAAAAACTTGTATTTTAGGTATACTTGATAAAGAAATGCACAACGAGTTGTATAACAAGTCAAAACAAGTATACAAATGTTAAAGATTTTCAAAAACTATTATTTCTATACGGTTTTAACTTGCTGTATCAATCTTGTACAATTTCAATCTATGCAAAATAGACAAAACAGCCGTGAACATCATGGAGTTCACAGCTATGGATACGGAATAACTAAAGAGGCCGGCTAAAAACAGCCGACCCCGTATATTAAGAATTATTTAATACATAAGCGGTGGACGTGGGTAAACCAAGCTGATACATTATGTATTCTTCCTTATCTCTCAGCTTTGATTCCTCCGCACTTCCGTCAGGTATGTCGTCCATCAGCAGCATGACCCCGTGAACAACGCAGGCACCTACTTCCTGTTCTAACGTATTTGAATGCATCTGTGAAAGCTCCTGCGCGCCTTCCACAGAAAGATATAAAGTGCCGATGCTGTTTTTTTCGTCGGAGTCGGGAACTATGATGTAGGATGACGAGCCGTCAACACTGAGCTCACTGCTTAATTCCGCTAAACGGTCGTTGTCTACAAACTCAACCTTGACCTGCGTATCTTCCTCAACGCCATGATTATGAATAACCGCAATGCAGCTGCGACGGATCAGCATACGCAGACCTTTTGGGATCCGTACAGCCTTTTGTGTATCGGAAATAATTACCTTAACTTTTCCCGGCATAATACATACTCCTTTCCATATATAACATATATAACACGATTGTGTTGCCTCATCTTCTTTATGTTATAATTTTAACATACTGTCAATTAAATGTAAATTAGCAATTTGCATAATTAGCTTAATAAATTATCTATATTTTTAATAAGTTTTGAATACCGTTGCTCATTTGTGATTATATATTGCTTAAAAAAGTGCCTAAAATTGCATAATCGGCAGATCAGTCGAGCGATAAATGCTCAAAATCAATCAAAATCACGCAATCATCACACCTAATGAAATTGTGATAAAGCGTGTCAAATATTGTCCTAATCGTCAATTGCGCAAAATATCAACAGTATAGCAACTTATTAATGGTTTCTTGCCGCAGAAATTATAAAGACAGGAGCCGACGCACTGCCGGCTCCTGTCTTTGTTTTTATTGTATAGGCAATACCGCATAATTCAGGTGTGCGGATTGCGCAGTAAGATTTTTCGTCAGGTTGTACAAATAAATTGAGGTAAGGCTGTCGCCTTGCCGAGCAAGCAAGCCGTGCGCCTTGAATTGTGCGGTGTTGCCTATATTATATTAGTTTACATTCGCGAATACTGTTTGCCTGCTTCCGGCGGATTTCCGCTTTTTGCCTGTACCAAATCGCTGCATGTCACCAGTTGATAACCCTTGTCGATGAGCGCAGGAACTATCTTTGCCACAGCATCGGCGGTCGAATCATAGATTTCGTGCATCAGAATGATATCGCCGTCCTTAACCTTATCAACTGCGGCGTGATAAACCTTATCCGCATCTCGAGTCTTCCAGTCCTCGGTGTCGATCGACCAGTGGTAGACTGCCATTCCCTCTGCGGCGCATTCGCTGAGGATGCCGTCGGTTGACAAGCCGCCGGGAGAACGAAACGCCGTGGGAGCTTCTCCTGCTACCTTGCGTATCGCTTCGCTTGCCTTGCTGATATCCTCGGCGGTGACCTTATCGCCGTAGTGAGTATGATCCCATGTGTGATTTCCAAGCTCCATTCCCAGCTTCTTTTTGCGCTTGATATTATCGGAATGATCCAGCGCACCGCTGCCTATCATAAAGAATGTCGCTTTGGCTTTGTACTTTTCAAGGACATCTAAGATACGCTCTCCCGAGGAGCCGTTGAGCGGTCCGTCATCAAAGGTGAGAGCCACCATCGGCTTGTCGGGATCGACGCCCTCGCTCAGAGTTTTTTCATTCGATTTTTCCTCAGGTTCTTCGTCTGTCACCTCTACGGTTTTCTCCTCTGAGGGCTTGCCCGTGAGACGTCCGTTGCTGTTTACGAATGACGATACGCGCACACACAGCTCCGTCTTGGGAAGCAGCTCGGTAATATCGTTGAAACACTCGTCCGTGCGCTCAATGATCACCTTGCTGTCCTCGCGATAGTCATAACCGACTGTTTTGAATTCCAAAATATAGCCGTCCGCCCTGTCGTTTTGACTCCATTCAACATGAACCGTCCCCTTTTTCGGAGAGGTCATCTTTGTTATTTTCGGAGGAGACGGTAGGGTACATGAAATCGGAAAAGCCGTTTGCCGTTCGCTGTGGGCAAACCGATTGTAAGCGGAAACCGAAAAAGCGTATTCCTTAGCCTGATCAAGCTTTGTAACGGTGTATGAGTTTTTTCCGTTGACGTCCGCTATCTTTTCAAAGACTCTCTTATCGTTCATTTGATAAACGATGTAGCCGTCCGCCCTTGGAGTGCTGTCCCAGTTCAGCGTTAATCCGCTTTGGGTAACGTCGGTAACGGTCAAGCCGCTCACGTCGTCGATTTTAGTCAATACGAACGCGTAAGCCGCTACTCCTGCCAATGCGATCACCACTACAGTAAGGCAGATTATCAGCGTTATCAGCGCGGCTTTGGATTTTTTTTGCGGCGGTTCGCCTGTTTCATTTTGCGGAAGCTGATACTCTTCCCTCTCTTCCCTATTCTCTGTCATTGTCTAACTCCTCATTTTTACAGTTATAGTGAGTAATAATTATCATCAGCCTTCACTGCCGCCAATACCGATTCGGGAACATGAGCTTTCAGCAGCTCGCCGCAGCCGAGCGCAAAAGTCATAAAGTGATAAAATGAAACCTCTTCGGCTCCCTCTTCCGGTGCGCAGCACAGATCCGCCTCAACAGCAGGCGCCAAAAATGTCATAAAAGCACGCAGCGTAGTTTTAACGATACGCGTTTCATCATCGTTGAGTGGCAAATTGTCCTTATGTCTGATTTTATCCAAATGCTCAAATATCAGCGAAGCGGTATCGCCGAGCACTGTTTCATCACAAGGCTCCGCAAGCAAAGACATCATTGCAGGTATAAAACGTTCGTCGGATTGAAAGGACTCCGCTATTTTGGGGACGGCGCGCATCAGCTTGCCCTGATCGACATAGGATTTGCCGAAAAACAGTACAACAAACTCGCGCAGGGGTTCCTGAATGATCGCGTTATAACATTCTCTGGTCATATACCGTGCCGTGAACGCGGAAAAGCGCTCAATGAACTCAGCCTTGCCGATTTGAGAGTAATCCGCAGTAAAAGAACCGTCGTCGCCTAAACACATTATCTTTCCCGTTATCTTTTCTCCGCCTCCGATGGTTTCCTCAACGCCGTTGAGACCGAGCCCCCACTGAGAGGGAAACAGATAAGCTACCAAATCGTCGGGATCGTATACGTTATGGATATTGCCGTATACTGTCTTGTCTGCGGAACAGCGCAGCGCTTCAAAGGTATAGACGAAAATATCTTCTTTTGCCGAAGCAAACGCGCCCGGGTCTTCATTAAGAGCGCGTCCCACCAAATTCGCAACACTGCCTGCGCGGCTGTATCCTGTCACCCAAAGCTTGGCACGTAGGATCTTATTAGACTGTAGATATTCTGAAAGCCTTTTCAGCACCTTTTCGGCTGAACAAGCAAGTCCCAGGATATCGCCGCTCTCACCTGCCGCAACGTTGGTGTTCCATTCGGTACCATAGCGCTGACCGCGAAGCACCACCGCCACCAGCACCGCATCTTCAAGCGGTTTACAGGCGATGATCGAACCGAGCGAATCGGGAGTTACCGAGTCGGTTTCATCAAAGCGGAAGCTGTCCGCATCAAAGCCGAGCGCCGATAAAAACTCCTCAGCATATTCGGTTTTATCGCTAAGGCACAGCGCCGCAGCAAGCGAAAACATTCTGAGGTGAGGATCGAAAACCTCTCCCCCGTGCAAAAAAAACGCGTCGTCATAAAAGAACCTTTCGCTGAGCGCGTCCGCGCTGAATGTATCGTAACGAAACATACCGCTGATCAAGCCGCATGTATCGCTGTCAAAAGTCTGTTTTTTTGAATCGTTCAAAGACATTGGAGCTCCTGTTGCTGTTTTTATGAGTCTCCGAAAATTCTACACCATGCAAATGCGCTGCCGGGAATCACCGGAGATTACATTATTATATTTCCTTTCCTATTATAGCACAGTTGACTGAGAATTCCAATACTTTTTCAAGGAGATTTTCTGACGTATTTACGACGTATTACAAACTAACAAATAAGCGACATCATACAGGCTATACTGTTGCGCTCCTCCTCCGGACACGCGTCAATAATCAGCGTCAACGCAAGAATATCAACCGGGTCGGCTCCCTCGCATACATTAACGATGTAACAGGTGTTGATCGTCGTCCATCGTTTTTGAACCGAGGCGATCTCCTCACCATTGCGGCTGATCAAATAATAATGACCCATTTGACTGCCGTGTATAGTCCATCCAAGCTTGCTCACGTCAAATTCCTTAACAGGCGAGTTGATGTTCTTTGAGATTTGCGCCACCTCTTTGCCGTCCCGAATAATACTGAACACCGGAGTTTCGCTGTTTGTCTTTTGTCTGATCAGGGCAATTTCCTCGTGATTACCGTTATAGAAACGCAGCAGACGACCGACGGAAATACCCTCCCCTTCTACAGTATAAACTCTGTTGCCGTAGATATCCCTGACTGTAAAATCGTCCTGACGGGATAACAGCTTTTGTTTCATGTAAAATTTCATCACATATTCCTCCTTTGCCCAATGATTTAAAATATTGAGTTTTTGTGTACCATTATTTTACTACACATATTGTGACAAAAATATGACAAAGAAAGCAAAGTTAGCTGAATTTTCACCGTATTATTCCTATATAGAATCAAAAGCACTGACGGCAGCCCTTTTAGACTGCCGTCAGTGCTTTTCAAGCGCTTGTTTAACGCTGTTGCTTAATTCATCTTTAGAATTATAAACTAATAACGCGCCGCAATGCCGTAGGTTTATTCGCCCAAAGCCGCGTTAAAAATCGTTTCAGCCGTTTCCATCATTCTGTCAATGACACCCGCGCCGCATTTTTCCTTTATTGTATTTATTGCCTGGGTGAATACCTCGGGGGTATTGTGAGTGAATGAATGCGCGTCAGAGCCGAGAATATCAATGTATCCGCCTGAGATCAGCTTCAACAATTTTCTCTTACGGAAAAACGGCGCTTTGTCGGTGTAATTGGAAATATTAGTTTGAATTATCACGCCGAGTTCCTGGAATTCCTCGATCAAATCGGGATTTTCAATCAGATAAGGATAGCGCTCAACATGCGGCATAACGGGAATCAGTCTGTGATTCTGCATGATCGAGTAGAAATTGTGCATGGTCTTTTCTCTGAAATGAGAGTTATACGGATACTCGGTCAGAATGTATTTCGATTTACCGTAGGTTATACCTTTCAGATTATTGTTATTAAGCAGATAATCCGTTACATATACCTCCGTTCCCAATACAATGCGCACATTATCGGGAATATGCGGAGCAAACTTTTGAAACGCCTCTTCCCTTTTTGCGATGAAATCCTCAAGACTTCTTTCGTTGGTGTAGAAATGCGGCGTCAGGCATATGTTGGAAATACCCTGTTTTTGCAGACATTCAATCATCTTAAGACTATCCTCAACGGTTTTTGCGCCGTCGTCAAATCCGGGCAAAATGTGGGAATGCATGTCGTATAGCTGCATAAGCTACCTCCTCGGGAATTGATTCTAAATCTCGGAAATAAGTGCAAAAGCTACGATTAAAGCGCTTCACACACCAAATCACCCATTTGTGAACAGGACACCTTATTCATGCCGTCCTCGTAAATATCGGGAGTTCTGTTAGTTTTCAGAACTTCTGATACTGCCGCTTCGATCGCGTCCGCAGCCTGAGGCTGACCCAATGAGTAACGAAGCATCATCGCTACCGACAAAATTGTTGCCAGAGGATTCGCGATGCCCAAGCCTGCGATATCGGGAGCGGAGCCGTGGATAGGCTCATAAAGTCCCAGCTTACCGCCCGAAAGACTTGCGGAAGCGAGCATACCGATGGAACCTGCTATCATGGAAGCTTCGTCGGAAAGAATGTCGCCGAAGATATTTGAGGTAACGATCACGTCGAACTGCTTTGGATTTCTAACAAGCTGCATCGCGCAGTTGTCAACATACATATGATTAAGCTCTACCTCGGGATACTCCTTCGAAACCTCAATTACGGTTTTTCTCCACAGACGTGAGGATTCAAGAACGTTTGCTTTATCCACACTGGTGAGCTTTTTGTTTCTTTTCATTGCCATATCAAAGGCTACGCGTGCAATGCGCTCGATTTCGGCAACAGAATATTTCTCGGTATCCCACGCCGCGTCCTCACTCTTGCCGCGCTCGCCGAAATAGATTCCGCCTGTCAGCTCACGGACGATCATGATGTCCATATTATCTCCGATGATCTCGTCCTTGATGGGAGAAGCGCTCTTTAAAGGTCCGAAAATCACGGAGGGACGAAGGTTAGCGAACAGTCCGAGTGCGCCGCGAATACCCAAAAGACCTGCCTCCGGACGGTTGTTGCCGGGCTGATCGTCCCACTTGGGACCGCCCACCGCGCCTAAGATAACGCTGTCGCTCGCCTTGCACTTGGCAACCGTTTCTTCGGGAAGAGGTACGCCCGTCGCGTCGATAGCACAGCCGCCGAGAAGCGCCTCGTCATAGGTGACGCCGAATCCGAATTTATCAGCCGCCTTGTTAAGCACCTTTACCGCCTGATCGACGATCTCGGGTCCGATGCCGTCGCCCTTTAAAAGAGTAATCTTGTAATCTGCCATTATATGTACTTCCTTTCAGATATTTTACCAAACAAAGATCATTCCTGCTCCTCACGAAGAAGCGGTACCTTTTGAAAAACCTCGCACACCTTGCCGCGCTGCCACAGCATAGGGGTTACCCGAACGGAATAACCGAATCCGTTATCCATCGTCCACTCAAAGGGCTTCGCCTGCGGAAGTCCGTAGACCGCGAGCAACGTCATGATAACGCCTCCATGAGTGATGATAACGCTTTCGGTGACGCCTGTTTTCATCAAGCCCTCAACGATGCTTTCAAACATAAGGCAAATGCGGCGCACAAAGTCAGCATTGCTCTCTCCGCGCGGAGGTTTAACGCTATTGTCGCCTGCCAGCCACTTTTGGAAATCCTCGTCGTTCTTTAATTCATCGGCTGTTTTGCCCTCCCACTCACCGAAGTTACACTCGCTGAGATTTGCGATCACCAGCGGCTTTAGGTCGGGAT
Source organism: uncultured Ruminococcus sp. (assembly GCA_902790475.1). Classification (GTDB taxonomy): domain Bacteria; phylum Bacillota; class Clostridia; order Oscillospirales; family Acutalibacteraceae; genus Ruminococcoides. Next base: position 18,815 of record CADASG010000018.1, read on the forward strand.
ACAGCAGCTGCGCGGTCTGCGTGCAGCGTTTTAACGGAGAAGTAAACAGCGCCTGTGCGCCGGGATAGCTGTAATCATAATCAAGCTTGCGAAGCGCGGTCTTTCCCTTGTCGGAAAGCGGAACATCGGTGGTGCCGATGTATTTTCCCGAAAGGGTCTCGTCTATCGAGCCGTGACGTATGAAATGGATGACATAGGATTTCATAAAAACTCCGTGAAACAGGTTTACAAATAGTTATTTATATATTATACTAATAGTATAATATATATTCCTTATAATATTATACTATTATTTATACCGAGGTGTCAAGTTATGAATAACGATTTCCCACGAATTCTGACATTTTTGCGAAAGGAACGCGGTTTGACTCAAAAGCAGGCAGCGGCTGAGCTCGGGATTTCACAGGCGCTGCTGTCACATTATGAAAAAGGGATACGCGAGTGCGGATTGGATTTTTTGATCAAAGCGGCTGATTATTACGAGGTGACCACCGACTATTTGCTCGGAAGAACGCTGCAGCGCTCCGCTGTTCCTCAGGCGGAAAGCACAGACGATGAAGCCGAACAGGAACGCGTAAGCGGCAGCATGATCAACCGTATCAACCGAAAGGTGATCGCTAACGCAGGAACGGTTATTTATGATCTGCTGGCGCAGGTCGGCAGCAGACGGCTGACGAACAGCGTGAGCAATTATCTGATGTGCGCCCACTATGAGGTGTTCCGCCTGATTTACAGCGCCGAACCCACCAACACGCAGACGCTTTTTTCACTGGAACAGAACCGCTATAAGAGCTGCGCCTCGGCAGCTATGATACTTGAGCTTGAGGTTGCGGAAAACATAATAGCGGAGGAGCATATCGCACCTGCGCTGTCTCCCGATATCTTGTCGGGATATTTTGATAAAGCGGCTGCTTCCCTGTTCAGTTTGATACAGTTTTCCGAACGAAACATCCGCAGCTGCATCAATCAGAATCTAAAGTAAACCGAATATACCTTTTGAATGCACATCATGTTTTTCATAAGAAAAATCCTGTCTGCAGTATTGACATTTTTTATATTTGTGGTATGATTTGTATAACTAATCATACTTTCGAGGTGAACACTATGGGTGATTTAAAGGGAAAACACGTTTGGACGGCTACTGTCGGCGAAAAAGGGCAGATCGTGATTCCAAAGCAGGCACGCGATATTTTCGGGATAAAGCCCGGAGACGTGCTTATGCTGTTTGGAGACGAAAAACGCGGGATCGCTATCCCGCCGAAAAACACTTTTGACAGCATGTTCAACATCGCTTTCAGTGAGGAGGAAGGTGAAGCAGAATGAAAAAGATCGCGTTCTTTTGTATTCCGGCTCACGGTCACACTAATCCCATGCTCCCCGTAGCGGCTGAGTTAGTCAAAAGGGGGCACTCCGTTCGGTTCTATTCCTTTGATGAATTCCGTGAAAAAATCAAAGCCGCAGGTGCCGAGTTCGTGTCCTGTGACCGTTTTCTTCCTGAACTGACAAAAAAGGAAGAAAAAAAGCTGATGAGCGTCAGCACAACAGAAATGACTATCCAGGATATCCGCACCACGCTCAAAATGAATGACTTTCTTGAAAAGGAGTTCACGGATTTCAAGCCCGACGTCATATACACAGATTCGGTATGCTTTTGGGGCAAGCTGAACGCGCGGAAGTTTGATATACCTATGGTCTGCTCCACCAGCACCTTCGCTTTTAATCAAATGTCCTCAAAATATATGAAGCTAAGCAAGGGCGAATTATCGGATATGATTTTCGGTCTGCCGAAGATCTCAAAGGAACTGAAAACACTTGAGCCCTTCGGATATCATGTAAAAAGCGCGATGTCGCTGGTACAAAACGACAACCACACCGATACGGTTGTTTACACTTCAAGGAGCTTTCAGCCTTATGCGGAGAGCTTTTCCGACCACTACGCCTTTGTCGGTCCGTCGGTATTCTCAAAGCTGAGCCCTAACAAAGAAAAGGAACGACCGCTCGTATACATCTCCCTCGGCACTGTCATCAACGACAGACCTGACTTTTATCGAAAGTGTACCGAAGCGCTCAAAGATATTAACGCAGACGTGATAATTTCCTACGGTAGATACATGGATAAAAAGCTTCTCGGAAAGCTTCCGGGCAATGTTCAGGCGTTTCCGTATGTCGATCAGCTTGAAGTGCTGTCAAAAGCTGACGCGTTTATCACACACTGCGGAATGAACAGCGTTTCGGAAAGTCTGTATATGGCGACGCCGTTGGTGCTGTACCCTCAGACAAACGAGCAGCGTGCCGTGGCAAAACGAGCCGAGGAAAAAGGCGCGGGCGTTGTGCTGAGCGACGATTCTACGGAAGGTATCAAAAAAGCGGTCACGGAGATTTTGGAAAATCCAAGCTACGCCGCTGCCGCAAAAGAAATATGTAACGATTTCCGCTCCTGCACAGGTGTTGAGGGTGCTGCGGATTTTATCGAAAACGCACCGCATACCTCAAACGGCGTGGATCTGCTCGCCGAGGTGAACAAGGGCAACAAATGGTTCCATATGTGCTACTGGCTTATTGTCTGTGCGCTTATCGTTTTATTCGGCGTATTTGTCAGCTGGAAATATTTTTGGATAATCGGAGCCGCCGCAGGTATTCTGTCCTATCCGATAAGCACTGTATTTTGGAAAAAACGGTATGATAAAACCGTAAAAAAGCTTTTTGATAAGCTGCCTGAATAAAATAAACAGCTCCGCACTTTCTCTTTCGGAAAAGCGGAGCTGTTTTTTATAGGCAATACCGCATAATTCAGGTGTGCGGATTGCGCAGCAAGATTTTTCGTCAGGTTGTTCAAATAAATCGAGGTAAGGCTGTCGCCTTGCCGAGATTTTTTGGGCAAGCTGACGGAATAATAATCAAGCAAGCCGTGCGCCTTGAATTGTGCGGTGTTGCCTATAGTTTAATGAAACACCGGTTTATTTCGGTTCGGCACAAATAAGCGTAAAGCTGTCAATCGCTTCAGCCTTGCATTTGTATTCAGTGCCGTCTGCTTTAAGATCCAAAGAACCATTTTTCACGTCATCGGCTTTGATCCCCAAATCTTCCGCTTTATCTCCTGCCTTGACCTTTTCAAGGGTAGAGCTCAATACAACGTCGTCCTTGAGCACGATCGTATTGACGCCGCATTCATCTGCAAGATTTTCGCCCGTGACTGTAGCGTAGTCGGTAGTTTTAAAACCGATAATGACCGCTCCGCCCTCTTCGCCTCTGTTGATTCCTGCGAAAAGACTGTAGCTTCCGTCGTCGGCAGGCTCGGGAACTGACATCTGCTTAACGTTCATTCCCTTAGCCAAGGGGCTGAATTCCTTTTTGTCCTTGGATTCCTTAAGAGTCTTTCCTTTTTCGTCCTCGGGATAGCAGGCGACGATCTTTCCCGTTCCGTCAGCTACGGTAATGCTGTCAGCAAACAGGTACTGCGCAAGCTTCTCAAAATCCTCCTGCGAGGTTTTCTCATTCACCATCATAGCCGCAGCGCCTGCCTTTGAGAACGCAGCGTCGGAGAAATCAGCGTCGAGCAAAACCTGACTCTCGTTATAGTCTTTAACCTTGCTTTCGGCGAATTTGAACGAAGCTTCAAGCCCTTTTGAGTCGCCTCCGGAGTTGCCCGAACAGCCCGTCATAACGGCGGCGGACGTCGTCACAACCAAAGCGCTCATTAAAACTGTCTTTAAAAAACTGTGTTTTTTCATAAATTTCATCCTTTCAGTTTATAATGATTATTGATTTATACCATTATAACTCATTTTCGGAGAAATGTCACCACCTAAACAGCAATTTTTTTAAATTTTTTTATCCTCGAATCTTGTCTGTAATACTTCGTTTGTAACGCATAAACTCATCGGTAAGCGTGAAGTCGGCGCTGCGCGGCTTCGGCTCGCGTATGATGATCTCATCGGTGATCGTTCCGGGGTTTCCTCCGAGTAGACAAATACGGTCGGAAAGCAATATCGCCTCGTCAACATCATGCGTGATAAAAATGGTAGAAAGCCGGATATTGTTCATAACATCAAGATACCAACGGTGCATCTCACCCTTAGTGATGGTATCAAGCGCGCTGAACGGCTCGTCAAGCAGTGCGACTTCACCCGAAAACATGTACGTTCTAAGCAAAGCAGCACGCTGGCGCATTCCTCCCGACAGCTCCGCAGGGTACCTTTTTTGAGTGCCGTCTATGCCGAACTCGGCAAAGTACTTGTCGGCTTCCAAACGTGCCTCACGCTTTTTCATGCCCTTGATCAACAGCGGAAGTATGACATTGTCCTCTATTGTTCGGTACGGTAGGAGCAAGTCTTTTTGAAGCATATAACTGACCCTGCCTGTTTGTCCCGTGATATCCTCACCGTTGAGCAAAACACTTCCCTGCTGCGGTCGGTTAAGCCCCGCAATGACATTGAACAGGGTGGTCTTACCTCTTCCGCTCACTCCCAGCAAACAAACGAGCTCTCCGTCATTAAGCGTTAGATTGATATTTTCCAATACATTTGTGACATTATCATAGGAAAACGTCACGTTCTTAACCTCAAGCGCCGCCATTATTTCGGGAGGTAATCATTGGTAAAGCCTGTGTTTTCAGGAACCTTTACATCAAACAGATCATTGTTGTTTATCCAGTTGTAAAACGCGTTCCAGCGCTTGGGATCCATGTAACCCCACTTGGCGTCATCCGCCTTATATTGCTCTGAAATATACTCCTGGCTGGCAACGACCAGCTTTTTGTCAAGCTCGGGAGCGTTTTTCAGCAGGATCTCCGCGCCATCCCCGGGTTTATCTGCTGCAAACTTATATCCCTTTTCAAGCGCGGCAAGAAAGGCTTTTGCCGTGTCCGTGTTTTTCTTCATCCAGTCGGTGTTGCCGATGATAACGGGCGTGTAATAGTCAAACACCGGGTCGATATCCTTGAAAGCGAAATAATCGGTTTCCAGTCCGGCGACCTCTGTAGCAATACCTGCCCATCCGTAGAAAATCCAAATAGCGTCCACTGAACCCGACTGCAAAGCGGAAACCTCGTCGGTAACGGTCGAAGGGATCAGCTTGACCTTGCCGAAATCACCGCCGTCCGCTTCAACAACCTCCTTGAGCGTAGCTTTTTCGATCGGTAAGTCCCATGTAGCGTACTTTTTATTTTCCAACCCCTTGGGTCTGTCCATGCCTTTTCCTTTCAGGGAAATGATGCCCGAGGTGTTGTGCTGCATCAGCGCCGCAACCGCCTCGACCGGCATTTTATTATCGCCTGCAACAACAGGCAGCATGGAATCCTGGAAAGAAACACCGAATTGAGCCTTGCCTGAGCCTACAAGCATTTCGGCGCCGTCCTCGGGAGGCTGCACTATTTCAACATCCAATCCTGCATCGCTGAAATAGCCCTTGTCCTTAGCGACATACAGTCCCGTATGGTTGGTGTTCGGAGTCCAGTCGAGCACGAATGTGATCTTGGTTTTATTCTCTGATTTCTCGTCGGAGGTTGCTTTTGAACCCGTATCGTTTTTAGGCGATCCGCAGCCTGCGGCAGCTCCCAGCGCCATTGCGCAGGTGAGAAGGATTGCAATTATTTTTTTCATTGTTGTCAGCTCCTGTTTTTTTTATTTTGTCTGTCCCACGGCATACACACATGCTGCAGCATAACGGTAAGCCAAATGAGGATCAAGCTTATTACGGAAATCAAAATGATCACCGCAAACATTTTATCTGCCGAAAAAGATTTGCGCACGCGCGTCATGTAACAGCCGAGTCCTTCGGTACCTCCGATCCACTCGGAAACTACCGCTCCCACTACCGCGTATGTAACCGAAATCTTCAAACTGGAAAAGAAATGACCAAGCGAATTGGGCAGCTTTACGTAGCGAAAAATCTGCATACGTGAGGCGCCCATGGAACGCATCAGATTGATCGTATCCGCATCCGATGAAGAAAAGCCCTCAAGCAAACTGACGGAAATCGGAAAAAATACAACTAAAACGATCAAAACTATTTTCGGAAGCATTTGATATCCCAGCCAAATCACCAGCAGCGGCGCGATAGCAACGGTTGGAATCGTTTGGCTTACGACGATCAACGGATAGATCATCTTGCGCACAACGGAAAATCTGTCCATTATCACCGCCGTTAAAAAGCCTGTCAGTATTCCGAAAAACAGTCCGATAAAGGTTTCTGTAAGAGTAACGCGCGTGTGACTCATCAGCAGCTGCCAATCGTCCCGAAACGCCTTCGCGACATCGGAAGGCGAAGGCAGCATGAATTTCGGAACATCGCAAAAGCTGCATATCGCCTGCCAAAGCAGAAGCAAAAGCAGCAGCGCGGCGGCAGGAAAGGCTATTTTACTGATGGTGCTTCGTAACCTTGCGTTCAATCGTCAGCACGTCTCCCTCCGGTCGGTAATCGACCTTGATATAGGCAAGTACCGAGGGCGCGCCTGCGCGAATGGCGATATGCTGGCACTCCTTGACAATATCCATCAGCTCGTCATAGTCTCCCTCGATAGCGGTTTCAAAGGGACCAACATAGCATTTCAGTCCCGTGCTTTTGATGTAGGCGATAACCTCATCTACAATGCGAATGAGCTCCTCGTCGTTTTTTGCTTCCGGCAGCGTTTGGATCGCTACACTTGCGTTCATAATGACACCTCCAAAAAATTAAGCACTGCGCAAAACGCAGTGCTCTGTTACAAAATATAGCTGAGCTTCCTACGTCGGCATGATCCGAATCAGGTTAAAGGGTCAAGGCACACAGCCTAATCTCAGCCCGCTTCGGCGGACTCCCCTGCTTCATTTATATTGTATTCTCTTTTTTTATAAAAGTCAAGTCCAAATCTGTAATTATCCCCCTCAGCCCGAAGGCGGAGGGGGTATAAAAGCTTATTTTAGGATAAAAGGCTTATTAAAGGCTGTTCTGAACAGCAACGGCTACAGCTACGGTAGCGCCTACCATGGGGTTGTTACCCATGCCGAGGAAGCCCATCATCTCTACGTGAGCGGGTACGGAAGAGGAACCTGCGAACTGAGCGTCGGAGTGCATACGACCCATAGTATCGGTCATGCCGTAGGAAGCAGGACCTGCAGCCATGTTATCGGGATGCAGAGTACGTCCTGTGCCGCCGCCGGAAGCAACGGAGAAGTATTTTTTGCCCTGTTCGTTGCATTCCTTCTTGTATGTGCCTGCAACAGGATGCTGGAAGCGGGTGGGGTTGGTGGAGTTACCTGTGATGGAAACGTCTACGCCCTCCTGATGCATGATAGCAACACCTTCGCGAACATCGTCAGCGCCGTAGCAGCGAACGTTAGCGCGCTCGCCGTCGGAATAAGGAGTTTCCTTAACGATCTTCAGCTCGCCGCTGAAATAGTCAAACTGAGTCTGAACATAGGTGAAGCCGTTGATACGGGAAATGATCTGAGCGGCGTCCTTGCCGAGACCGTTGAGGATAACGCGCAGGGGCTGCTCTCTTACTTTGTTTGCGTTGCGAACGATGCCGATAGCGCCTTCCGCAGCTGCAAAGGATTCATGACCTGCAAGGAAAGCAAAGCACTTGGTATCATTGCTCAGCAGCATAGCTGCGAGGTTGCCGTGACCGATACCGACCTTACGGGACTCGGCTACGGAACCGTCGATGCAGAAGCTCTGCAAGCCGATGCCGATAGCGCGTGCTGCTTCCTCAGCGTTCTTAACGCCTGATTTCAGTGCGATAGCTGCGCCCACACAGTAAGCCCAGCATACGTTTTCAAAGCAAATGGGCTGAATGCCCTTGGCGATCTCATAGGGGTCAAAGCCTGCCGCCTTACAAATCTCGCGGCTCTCTTCTACGGAAGCAATGCCGTACTGAGCCAAAACGCCGTTGATTTTTTCAATACGTCTGTCATAGTTTTCAAATAAACTCATTACTGCATACCTCCTTTATTCTTCACGCGGGTCAATGTATTTGGCAGCGTTGTCAAACTGACCGTAATGACCTTTTGCCTTTTCAAGAGCCTCGTTAGCGTCCATGCCGCCCTTGATGAAGTCCATCATCTTGCCGAGGCTGACAAACTCATAGCCGACGATCTCATTGTCGGCGTTGAGCGCAACGCGTGTGCAGTAGCCCTCTGTCATCTCCAAATAACGGGGACCCTTTTCCTTGGTGGCAAACATTGTGCCGACCTGTGAACGCAGACCCTTGCCCAGATCCTCGAGCGAAGCGCCGACGAGCAAGCCGCCCTCGGAAAATGCGCTCTGGGTTCTGCCGTAAACGATCTGCAAAAACAGCTCTCTCATTGCGGTATTGATAGCGTCGCAAACGAGGTCGGTGTTAAGTGCTTCAAGAAGTGTTTTGCCAATCAAAATCTCGGACGCCATTGCGGCGGAGTGAGTCATACCCGAGCAGCCGATGGTTTCAACCAGCGCCTCCTCGATGATGCCGTTCTTTACGTTGAGCGTCAGCTTGCAGGCGCCCTGCTGAGGCGCGCACCAACCGATGCCGTGTGTAAAGCCGGAAATGTCCTTGATTTCTTTAGCCTGAACCCACTGACCTTCTTCGGGAATAGGGGCCGGGCCGTGATATGCGCCCTTGGCAACGGGACACATATTCGTTACTTCTGCAGTGTAATACATAAGCCTTTCTCCTTTGGAAAAAATTGAAAGCCGACAATCCGCCGCGTGAAAGTGACCGCCGTCAGCTCACGATTGGGTTTTTCGCACGGTACAGCTTTCGTTGCTATAATTATAGACCATATAGTAAGAAACGTCAAGAGATAAAATTGTTTTTTCGCCTTTATTGTACAGTTTTTCCTAATAGCTGCGCAGTTATCTCCGCCGCTTCACGCACGAGCTCGGGGCAGGGTCGTTTTCTGTAGTAGCTTTCCGTGCGCGGTTCGGGATCGTCACCCTTGACAACAGGGGCGCCGCTGAGAAGCTCACGACAGATAATCGAGCCGTTTTTCTCTCGAAAAACGCTTGCAAACTCCTGCACCAAATGATAATGACCGCGCTTTGCCTGCACATCTTCCGGGTCGGAATAACCCTTGAGGATCCCAAGCACCATAGCCGCTCCGCTGACAGCGCCGCAGACCTCTCTCATTCTTCCCAGTCCTCCTCCGAACGAGGAGCCTATTTTCGCCGCAAGGTCATGCTCCAGTCCTGTAAGATCGTCAAAAGCGCACAGCACCGCCTGTGAGCAGTTGTAGCCTTGGCGAAACAAAGCCTCCGCTTTATCTCCGTATTTTGACATAATGTCCTCCCCTTTCAATTTTTATTTTTCCCGTTTTTATAATTCTAAAACAGAAAAATCCATTCAGTTTAACGAGAGCCTCCGATAATACAATTTTAGGATCATGCGCGGCAGGAAATCATCAGAGGTTCCCTTTATATTCTTCCAGCAGATCGTAAATACCGTCCTCAGAGAGAACTCCGCGTTTCAGGTTTTTCGGAAGAAGTCCGGCGTCATCTCTTTCAAAATCCTTCCGCCATTCTGCTCCGGTATAATACTTTTCCAGCTCGCCGATAAGAAACCGCAGCTTCTTGTTTTCTTCACCTGTGAGCTTTTCGGCTTTGAGCAGGCGTTTAGCTTCACACATGTAGCTTTCGTATTTTTTGATACGGCTTATCTGAGGATGCTGCCAAAGGTACAACCCTTTTTCTTCAACTGCATTTTGCAGCACGGATAGGAGCTCCTCGTCCGGATCGTAGACGGTAAGATACAGATCCCGGGCATTCAAAGTCAGAAGTGTGCGCTCTTTCGGCAAGAGCAAATCAACGCAGCCTCCCCTTGTGCAGTCGAAAACCGCGCTTTCGATTTTTTCGGCATCGGGACTGTATGTCCATTTATCCTCGGATGAACAGTACAAAGCGGAGTCATACCGATCGTTCAGCAGTTTCATAATATCGGCATATTTTTGATACAGCTCCCTAAGCTTTTTGTCGCTCAGATACTCCCTCTCAACGGAAAAATAACTCTCCGCTTCGTTTTCGGGAATCTGCGACGGAAAAATATCAATGAGCCAATACTCATCCTCCAACGTCTGCTCGACCATAATATCCAACTCCGCCATTTGAATAAACCGTTCCCTTACCTCCTGCGGGTTTTGGTATTCGCATTTTACGTCACTGAGCAGGTTTTTATAATCGCCGTTCAGCTCCTCCGGCATTAGCTGATGGAATTCCATGGACAGCATCAGGTCGTCTATTTCAATAATGATCCTGCGCTCGTCCTCCGTCAGCTCTCTGCCGATAAAATGCTTATAGATCTCGTTTTGCAATTTTTCTTCCGCCTTCAAATACTGCGGCAGTTCCTTTTTTACAGGGCGCGTCACGTCTGAGAGATACGCTTCGCTCGCGTCGTGAAGCAAACAGCCGAGAATCACTTCCCACGTACACCCTCTCGCGATCGCTTCCTCCGCACAGGCAATGCTGTGCTGCGCGACGGAGTAAAAGAATTTGATATGCCCGTTTCCCCGGCAAATCAGGGACAGTGCGTGCGCAATGTCATAAATATCCATCTCCTGCTCCGCAGGATCCATCGGGTCGAAATGCTTCCCGGTTACTGTTGTGATATAGCTCATATAAACGCTCCAAAAACTTTTTCATCTCTGATGATTCTATTCTACAGCAAGCAGCGGTTTTGTCAAGCGTATCATCCTGTTTTTTATAGTAGAGCCCAATATATTAAGGTCTTGATTTTTCTTCTTCGGATATAGTATAATAGCGTTAATGAACATGAATAAGCAGAAGCATTATAAATGTGCTAAAAATTTTACAGGAGAGAAAAAACATGAAAATGATACAGAGTTTTTCGGTAGATCACAGACTTATCGTTCCCGGCATTTTTGTCAGCCGTGAGGATCAGGTTGGCGAAGGAACGGTCACAACTTATGATATCAGGCTGAAAAAGCCAAACAGAGAACCGGTGATCGACGTTGCCGCCATGCATTCGCTCGAGCACCTCATCGCCACCTTTCTTCGCAATGATCCCGATTGGAAAGATGACATTATCTACTGGGGACCCATGGGATGTCTGACCGGCTTTTATCTTATTTTGAAAGGCAGCCGTTCTTCGCGGGATATTTATGATTTGGTTCTCAGAGCCTTTCGATCGGTGAACGATGCGCAGGAGGTTCCCGGTACCGCGCCGGAAAACTGCGGTCATTACCTTATGCATAATCTCGGAATGGCAAAATGGTATGCTGCGGAGTTTGCGCAATACCTTGAAGCAAACGCTGAAAAACCCGAAATCTTTGAGTATCCGAGAACAGAACGGCTCGTAACTGATGACGGAAGGCGGTTTTTCGATTCGTAACGCTTTATGGCACAAAATATAAAAAACAGTGATTTTGTGCAATGTGCAAAACAATCTGATGACAAGATTGTAATTTATATTTACTTTTATTATTCTTACTGATATAATACAATTGGTTAGAAAACCAAAAAATTTATGTTCCGAGGAGGTTATTTTATGGAACAAAACGGGTCAAAGCTTTTAAAGGTATCGAGCATTTTGATGATCATCGGCGGCATCTTCGGCGCTATCGGCAGCGTTTTGATGGCTGCTTTGGCAGGCGTGATGACTGCTGTATCGGGTAACGCCGATGTACAGCAGGCTGCGTCCGAATCCAACGTAGATATGGGTTCTGTTAATGCCATTCTGTGGATCGCGGTTGTTGTATTGGTCGCCTCTGCTGTTATCGAGATCATCGCAGGCATCAAGGGCAAAAAGAACTGGAATAATCCCGCTATGGCAAAAACCCTTATGGTTTGGGGCATTGTATGTGCTGTTATCTCTGTTATCGGTAACATTCTGTTCGCAACAAGCGGCGGTTCTGCAGCATTCTCCATCATCTGCGGCTTGGTGATCCCCGTACTTTACATCATCGGTACTGTACAGCTTAAGAATCAGGCTAATTAATTCTGTTTCCTGTTTTCAAACGACAAAATCAACAGAGCTGTGAGGAACAAAGGTTCAGACCTTGTTCTTCACAGCTCCTTTTTTATATGGTCTCTCAGAAAAGTGGTTTTTATCGGTCGTTCCATCCGAGAACTCGGTTTTTCATTCCTTTTATGTCGAGCACGCCGTGTGCAAAGCCCTTGCGGATCAGCTCGGGCGGCACATATTCGTCGTATTTTTCAAAAACAGGTACTTCCTTTTCGTATACCAACTCGATCGGATCAAAATCCGCCGCTGCTTCCTCGGCTGTGATACGGTAAAACTCATCTTCACTGACCTGCATGGTGAACTGTAAATAATAAGGTCGTGAGGGACTAAGCCCTTTCAGTCCGAGACGTCTGCCGCAGCGCAGTTTTAAAAAGCGTTCCAGTGCCAAAAAGGCGTAGCTTCCAAGCCACGGGAACAGCGCCCACATCTTACCGCCGAGGTGTATCAGAGGTTTGCCCGTCATTCCGGACTTTCGGAAGGTTTCTCTCGCCTCCGCCAATCGGCAGACAGCATGGCGCATCAAATAGGGATAGGATTTGTCCTCGGCAAGAACTCCGTACATCCTCTCCAGGATACGCGTGTTGATATCCCCTGCAACGTCTCCGAAGTACGCAGGGATATTGCCCTTGACGAGAGTGCAGTATACGTCTCTGCGCTGATGATCTACCTCGTCAACGACCCAAACACGGCCTGCTATTGCGATCTTATCGCCAACGGGCGGCGGTTTTACTATCGTACCGAGCTCCTCGCTTCCCGAGTGAACGGAGTATTCGATGTTCTCCTGAAACACAGCGTAGAATTTATAGTTGTTCACTATCCGCTCGCCCGTGATTCCGAGTATCAAGCCTCCGTTTTCGGTTTGGTTGATGTGGTCGGTTTTGATCAAATGGCGAAGCAGCACCCGATAATCATCCTGCGTTATCCTGCGGAACACCGACAGAGGAAGCACGCGCGAGGCGAGCTCCGCCGGAGTCATTTCTCCGCAGGAAGCAAGCGTGCTCATCGTTTGGTGATAGAGCAGGCTGAACGGCAGCTTTTCAGTTCGCGGAGGTTCCACATAGCGCTCCTCTATATAAAGCTGGACAAGCGCTGTTCCCTGTATCAGGTACCACGGTATCAGCTCCGGCAGAAGCGCTCTCGGTTCGGGATGATCCTCGCGCATGACAAACCACATCTCCGACGGCGCGCCCCTTCTTCCCGTCCGTCCCATACGCTGCAAAAAGCCGGAAACGGTGAACGGAGCGTCGATTTGAAAAGCACGTTCCAATCTTCCGACGTCGATACCGAGCTCAAGCGTTGCCGTCGCGCATACGCTCATCAGGGAATCGTCGTCCTTCATCTCCTCCTCGGCGCTCTCCCGGTAAGACGCGGAAAGGTTGCCGTGATGTATAAGGAAGCGGTCGGGCTCGTGATTTGCTTCGCAGTATTGCCGCAAATGCTGACAAACCGACTCGCATTCTTCGCGAGAATTGGTGAAGATAAGGCATTTTTTGCCCCTCGTATGCTCAAAAATATAACCCATTCCGGGATCCGCCGCCTTTGGTGTAGTATCGGTGGGAGCTTCCTCGGCTGCGGATTCAATGTATTCGGGTTTTCCCTCATCTGCCTGCGGAGCTGTGTTGAAAAAATGCTCCATCGACAAGCGCCATACTTCCTTGCCGCCCTCGAATTTCGGAATGATCGTTCCTCTTCCGCTTCCCGCCGCAAGAAATCTTCCTGCTTCCTCGGGATTGCCGATGGTCGCGGACAGACCTATCCTGCGCGGGTCACACCCTGCGAGCCTGCACAGTCTTTCTATCAGACAAAAAGTCTGGCCTCCACGATCGGCACGCAGAAGTGAATGTATCTCGTCAATGACGATGAATCTCAGATCGGAGAACAGCGAAGGGATCTCCATATGCTTGTTGATCATCAAGGATTCCAAGGATTCGGGCGTGATCTGCAATATGCCCGAAGGCTTTTTGAGCAGACGGCGTTTTTGACTCTGCGGAACATCTCCGTGCCAGCGTGTCACTGGTATATCCGCTTCCTCGCATAACTCATTCAACCTTCCGAACTGATCGTTTATCAGCGCCTTTAAGGGAGCTATATAAAGCACTCCGACCGAGCGCGACGGCTCCTCCTCAAGCAGGCTGAGGATAGGAAAAAACGCCGCCTCTGTCTTGCCCGACGCAGTAGACGCCGTAAGCAAAACATTGTCGCCTGTATTAAAGATCGCGTCTCCTGCCGCGTTCTGTACCGCGCGTATGCTTTTCCAGCCCGAGCGGTAGATATAATCCTGAATAAACGGGGCGTATCGGCTAAATACTTCCATGACTCTTCTCTCTATAGGGTAAATTCGACATAATTTTTGTCGGCGTTGTCTGACACAGCGCCGCTCTCGGCATATGAGAATTCGTCCGAGTTAAGCAGCTCGGAAACGCTCATCTCGGGGTGCTGGTACAGCAGGTCAAGCAGCTCAATAAAATCACGGATCACCTCGCGCGGAGTGATATTAAGATCCGCTCCTACGCGCTCGAACTCAATTTTTATGAACACCGCCAAATCTTCGGTAGTCAGCGCGCGCTCATATCCGTAAAGAGAGGCATGCATATCGCTGAGCTTCTCACACAGTATCAGCATTTCCTCGGCAGTCAGCGGCTCCAGTCTGATGACGGGAGCGAGCAGGTCGCGCGCTCCGGGGCGTGAAAACTTGCCCTCAGCCAAACGTGAACGAAGCGCTTCGTAGCTGTATACGCCGCGCCGTTTGTCCTCTATCGCCTGAGGCGTCGCGCCCATTATGATGCCGAGATACTTTGCCTTGCCCTGCAAGGTATCATTATACATAGTCAGCATTTTTTCATAGTTGTATCTCCGTGTGACAGAGTTTGGTATCTTGTATATATTGACAAGCTCATCTATCATTATCATCATTCCCTTATAGCCTGCCAAACGAAAAAATACCGCGAACAGCTTTAGGTAGTCGTACCAATCGTCATCGGTGATTATGATATTGACGCCGAGCTCCTCCTTTGCCTCACGCTTCAAAGCATATTCGCCCCTGAACCAGCGCGCGACCTTCGCTTTTGTCTCGTCGTCGCCGCTTAGATAAGCGCGGTAGTACGCTGACAGCAGACGAGCGAATTCAAATCCGTGTACCAATTCACGGATAGACGCGGTCACTGCGTAAATCTTCTTATCGGTCAGTTCAGCCAAAGCAGCGTCACCCGGCAAAAGTCCGCTCTCCTGTATCGCTTCATTTTGAACGGCGCTTATCCATCTGTCCAAAATCAGCGTCAGCGCACCGCCCTCCGGCTTGGTCTTGGTTGAGAGATTGCCGATCAGCTCGCGGTAAGTCGCAAGCCCCTGACCTCTTGTTCCCTGCAAGCGGCGTTCAGGCGACAGATCCGCGTCTGCGACGATGAAGCCCCTGTCCATGACATAGTTGCGAATTGTTTGTATCAAAAAACTCTTTCCCGAACCGTATCGTCCGACGATGAACCTGAACGACGCACCGCCCTCTGTAATGATATCTACGTCATGCAGCAGAGCTTCTATCTCCGCTTTTCTGCCTACAGTGATATAAGGCAAGCCGATCCGCGGAACTACGCCGCCTTTCAGTGAATTGATGACCGTCTGCGCGATCCTTCTCGGAACCTTCTTGTTTTCCTCCATACTAACCTCCCAACAGCTCATTGATATTTTCAATATAATCTTCGATCAGGCTCAAATCGTCTCCGTCGCACTCCAAAACCGTATCGCCTATTTCGTCAAACAGCGCTTCATTGATACCATCGGCAACGACAGACGGCATGAGATGATTTTCGCTGATAAACGAACGGGGGCTTTCTCCGTTTAACAACATCCGCATGATTTGCAGCTGTACATCATTCAATAGATCCGATGGCAATTCACCGTGATCGTTTTCGGGCTCGGTTTCCGATTCCCCGGGCTTGGTTCCCGATTCATCGGATTCGGTTTTTTCTTCCTCTGTCAGCAGACTGTCCCGTGTTTCGGACGCGTCGCGCCTTATCTTATCCAACTGTGAGAATTGAATGCTGATCTTCGGCTTTGCTGCTTCGATTTTTGCCTGCCTGTCCGCTTGAATAAACGCGCTTATATATGGAGTCGCCCATACCGCGCCGGGACGCTGCTTCAAGCTTCGCCCTGTTTTCAAATAGGCTCTGAGCAGCCTGTCCGCTTCGTGTAAAAAGTTGTTCAAAAGCTCCTTGACAAAATACAGACGGGGATATGTTCGCTCGTACCATACTCCGCCTTTACAAATAAAGCTGTGATTTCCGGATAACACATATTCCGTGTCCTCATGCGGCTCAGGCTGCCAATACACAGCGTTGCGCAGCGGATACCACCGCAGCTCTCTTTGCGTACCGAAGCACATATTAAAGAAATTGCCGCCTTCCGTTGACAGATGGACGAGCATATAACGCCACAACTCGGCAAACAGCCGCCTGCCCTCTCCGCTGAGTTTTGTTACCACTGGTGATTTGTTCAGCTTTACATTTGTCATTTCACACAGCGCATCGAACACTTCGCTGTCATTGTGTGTGTCGGGGTGCTCCAAAACTGCGAGAGCCTTGTCCTGATCCGATTCTTTTTTGTCAAAGAACTGACCTGCAAACTCGTGATCTACATTCTTGACAACAGCAAGCTCCGTCATCCAGCGGTGCAGATTATGCTTCATGCCGCTGTCGCATATCCCCGAATCAAGATAATCGGTTTCAAAAGCCTTTAGTTTTATCAGTCTTTCCTCCGGAGAATCGGCTCCGATACCGTTTAGAAGCTCATAAACATATATGTAAGCAAGCGAGGTAGAGATCGGCTGTCTGTTCCCCTTTCTCAGCTCGGTGCGCCATGTAAAATAGCCGCGAAGCTCCGCGAGCCGCAGGTCGTGGTAGGTAGGGAAATAACGATGAAAATCTCCGCACCACGGCTGATCATCCTCGTAGTCCTCCATGAATTTTGCCTGCGTGTAAAAATTCTTGCTCTTTTGACTCAACGAACCGTCGCCGTACTCGTACAGCTCGATCATCTCCTGAATCTTTTGAGGGATCGAATCACGCACCGGTATACGAACGGTTCCGCGTATCGGCAACGCGGTTTCACTGTAGCTTTTTTCCTGCGGTCTCGGCAGCTCGCTTGCCAATACGATCGTCGCACCGTGCGGCTTTATTCTTTCTATCGCACGGTCAAACAGCCGAAATACGATATCCTCACCGCAGTTGTCCGTCCTAACACCGATCCAGCTGTCGCCATGCATACGAAACGGTTCGCACAGATACGGAGATTTGAATTCGGCTAACGCTCCGCGACCGCATCTTATGTCGCAGAGCTCTGTCATCGTTCCTCTCTCACCGTCCCAATGGCGCATCAAAAGCGCCGCCCACTTACCTGTGGACGGATCGCACAGTACCGAAAACCCTTTAAAATGATCCCACTTGAATTCTTCGGTGATATTATACTTTTCCTCGGCATAAGCCGCAAGCTGCGATAGTTTCATGATCGCTTTTTCCCGATGTATTTTACTAAGTAAACCTCTGACGCATTAACGCTCGGCGGCGTCGCCTTTAATTCAAAACGAAAGTGAGCGCGTCAGGCTGTTATTTTTCGTTTTTATAATCGCTGTACATTTTTCCGACGCTGCGATAATCATAACGATATTCGTCAACCATATTATCATAAAAGTACGCAACCAAATCACGTTTATCCTGAACCTTTTTCAAAAATGTTTTCTGAACTCCTGAATTAAAGAACAGCTTTTGAGCCTTTTTGCCGTTCTTCACAATGGACATCACAGGCTGTATGCTTTTCAGATATGCTTTTTTTGGCTCGCTTGACGATAAGGCATCAGCCGCAAGCATACCGGTACGCAGCGCCATATACAAGCCCTCGCCCGATATCGGGTCGGTAAACCCTCCTGCATCGCCTGCAAGGATAGCATTGTCGGGCAGCTTTTCCTGATTGACAACATAGCCATAAGGCAAAAACGCTCCGACGTAACGCTGTTTTTCGGGATCAACGCCGTTGCTCCTCAAAAAATCAGATACTGTTTTTTTATAATCAGTGCTTTTGTTATACATATTTGCGGCTCCGACACAAACGGTCTTGCCGTGAGGGAACGCCCAAAGATAACCATCCTCAATACAGTCAAAATAAATATCCACGCTCGAGGTGTCAAACTGTTCGGACGGAACGTATGCTTCGATGCCGAAGGCAAGTTTTCTTTTATCGACCTTCAACAGCTTATGTGAAATGCTTAGCGCACCGTCCGCAAACACGATATGATTATAGCCGATAATATCGCCGTTTGAAAGAACAACTCGGTTTTGGTCATAATCAACGCTGATATTTCGCTCTCCCTCAAGTATTCTTCCTCCGAGAGATTTGTATTTTTCCACTAAAGAATTATCAAAATCAATGCGGTCAACAAGCCTTGCGGAGTTTTTTATCGGAGCCTCAACCAACAGCTGATTTCCGCGGTACAGCTTTATAAAGGAAGATGTATAGCAGAATAAACCGTCAACTTCCTCATTATCAAAAAGCATATTTATCAGCTTAAACGTTTTGCCGGTCACAAGACCCGCGCAGGTTTTGTTTCTCGGAAAGACCGCCTTATCTATCACACAGACCTTGTGATCGTTTTTTTGCAATATAATTGCACAGCCCATCCCTGCCGGTCCGGCTCCGATGATAACCGTATCAAAACTATGATTCATAACAAATCTCCATAATTAAACGACTGCTTTTCCGATCGTCCGAAAACGATTAAGGCAATACCGCATAATTCAGGTGTGCGGATTGCGCAGTAAGATTTTTCGTCAGGTTGTTCAAATAAATCGAGGTAAGGCTGTCGCCTTGCCGAGAATTCAAGCAAGCCACGCGCCTTGAATTGTGCGGTGTTGCCTTAACTCACTGTCAGCGTTTTTAATACTATTCTCTGAACTATTCTCTGATTTTTATTGTATCAAATCTGCACGTATTCTTCAAGATGAAAATGCAAAACAAGAAATGAATAAAGAATAGTGAATAAAGAATAACGAATAATACAGAAACGCCCCAAAGGTTCATTTATTATAAATTATTCACTATTCTTTATTCACTATTCATTGAGCCTCAAGTCAGTGAGGCGTTTCTGGCTGGGCCGGCGGGATTCGAACCCACGGATGACGGAGTCAAAGTCCGTTGCCTTACCGCTTGGCGACGGCCCAATATTTTTGGTTCGTATACTGAATATACGCAAAACCATAATAAAACTGTAGACATTATACCATCAATTATTCCAATTGTCAACTACCGATGTTTTGATTCATAATGCCTTTAGCCTATGGCGTAATCATACCGTAGGCTTTGATTCAAAATTGTTCTGCGATACTTCGGAACTACCCTTCTCTTATTCCGATACCGAGTCTTGAACAAAAGTACAAGCAACAGAAAATTTAAGGCAACACCGCACAATTCAAGGCGCACGGCTTGCTTTTTCTTATTCCGTCAGCTTGCCCAAAAAATCTCGGCAAGGCGACAGCCTTACCTCAATTTATTTGTACAACCTGACGAAAAATCTTACTGCGCAATCCATGCGGCGCCTTCTGATAAATGCAGGCAAAAAGCCTGCTTATTTATTGAACCCTCTGCGAATTGCCGAAAGCGAGGATAGGATAGAAAATCACAGATAAAAAAGCCAGACCGAGAGCAAAACCTGTTCCTTTTCCGAAAGCCCTTGCGAGACGTAAATTCATCTTGATGCTGATCACTATTGCAATCGTAACTAATGAAATCGTCAGCAGTAAGAATACCACAGCAAAAGCCAAAAAATAAGCGGCGCTTTCATAAGGGTTAACAATATAGATCACGAAAAACAGGAGCAATGATGCAGTTATAGTAATAATATAAACTCCCGAAGAGATAACAAGCGCCCAAAACGGTCTTGTTTTCCATACGGTTTTATACAGCTTATAATCGCCGTAATAAGGGATTATCCCTTCCCACCCCTGCAAGCCGAGCTTCTGAAAAATAAACCAGCGCGACACATAAACCAACGCAGTCGTCGCCAAGCTGATCAAAGATGAAATAAGGTTTATTATCAAAATACCTGTTTCGATATTGTCGCCGTTATGTAATAAATTGATCATCTTTTCTCTCCTTTACACATTCTCACGCAGTCAAAGCTCCAGCTTTTGATAACCTCGTTATCCATTCGTTTGTAGCCGAGTTTTTCGTAGAAACCGACTGCTTCCAAACGGCTGTCTATACGGATCTCGCCATAGCCGAGCTCTTCTATCCACTTCTCTGCTTCTTTGATCACTCTGCTGCCGAGGTGATGTCCGCGATACTCGGGCAAAACCACCACGCGCCCCAGCAATACGCTTTTGTCGCCGATTTCAAAAAAACGGCAGGTCGCAATGGGATAAGTGTCGTCCAGCAGAACTATGTATTTGCTTTCGCTTCCGTCATGCTCGTCAAATTCTTCTCTTAAAGGAATATGATACTGACGGTTCATTCCCTGTATCCTGACTGAATACGCTCCTGCGCGCTGCCACGTTTCCGTTGCTCTTATTACTTTGATATCCATTGATCTACTTCCCCCGAACGTCTTTTGATTCTTTTACAGAATTTTCTCCATGCAGATTCTCTGAGGAACAAGTCCCATTGCCTCGTAAAATTTCATTGCGGACTGATTGCAGCACCACACATTCAGGGTGATATTATAAAATCCATGATTTTTTGCGTAAGCTGTTACATATTCATAAAGTGTTTTTCCTACGCTTTTTCCCCTCAACTCGCTGTCAACGCAGATATCATCAATATAGAGGGTTTTTATATCAGTTAACACGGAATCATCTGTAACCTGTTTATGAATGCAAAAAGCGTGTCCCAAAGGGATATCTCTTTCATCCACGCAAACGAACACGGGAGTTCCTTCGTTTTGTAAAATATCCTTCAATTCTTCCCCACTGTATTTTGTCGCGGGTCCCTTGAAAATATCCGGCCGTCCCAAATGATGCACCATATCGACCTGTACGAGTAAATCCAATATTCTCGGTATATCCTTTTCGGACGCTTTTCTAACCGTTAAGCTCATAAAACACTTCTCCTGTTTTTCAATTTGCGCCGAGCACTCCCTGAAACACCTCGGTTGTTGAAACAGCCTCTCCGTTTTGGTCGAGGGTAACAAGCTCCGCTTCATACTTTGTTTCGTCGGTTTTGAAACGAATGATATAATTCTCTTTTAGAATAATATCATTCGCTGAATAATAGGCTTTATCGTCGTCAATTATCCTGACGATGTATCGTCCTTCTTCAAAGTCATTGATACTTATCGTTTTCTTTTCTCCGGATTTAAGCTTAGAGATCGTTGCCGTTCCCCACAAAGAGGTTTTCAGATTTTCCTTAGTTTGAGGAAGGATCCAAATATCCGCTTTTTCTACATCGTTGATAAAGGTGACAGATATCGTTTTATTCGACTCGCTTTTCAATTCCGATCCACCGTCCTTTTCTTTACAGGAACACAGCAAAAAACACATTGTGACAGATAGTAAAAGCAGTAATAATCTTTTCATACCATTTCACCCATTATCCGTATTCACTAATAAAGATTATAACAGATTATCATTCGGTTGTCCACATTATTCCTGCAACTGTTTGATAAAACTCTTTCATAAAAACGATTTACGCAAGAGCTTTTTGGACGTTTAACAACAGAAAAGAATGATATTACAATATCTGTCTTGAAATTCGCGGAACACTGTAGTAGAATTATAGCAAGAAAGGTTGTGAGAAAATGAAAGTCATGGAAAAAATCGGCGAATTCTTCGGAAGATTTATGGCGCTTATCGTGCTCGCTGTTGCGGCGCTCGCGCTGTTTGTGCCTCAGTCCTCACTGTGGATCGACACTTCGTGGGTCAATTATCTGCTGATGGTCATCATGTTCGGCATGGGACTTACAATGAAACCAAAGGACTTCGCTCTTGTTATTACCCGTCCTAAAGAAATAATAATCGGATGCGCGGCACAGTTTGTTATAATGCCGCTGCTTGCCTTTGAGCTCAGCGCCGTGTTTCATCTTGACCCTGCCCTGACGGCAGGAGTTGTACTTGTGGGAACCTGCCCCGGCGGAACATCAAGCAACGTCATTACGTATTTTTCAAAAGGAGACGTCGCGCTCTCTGTAGGCATGACCAGCGTCAACACACTGCTTGCACCTCTGCTCACCCCTGCTATTACATGGCTGCTACTCCAAAAAACCGTAGCTGTCGATGTGTGGACTATGTTTTGGAGTATCATAACTGTGATCCTGATTCCGATAGCGCTGGGATTCCTGATCAACAAGCTTTTTTCCGCATTCACACAAAAAATCATCTCTCTCCTTCCTGTGATTTCGACCATAGGTATCTGCATGATCGTAGCGACGGTAGTTTCGCACAACGCCGAAAAAATCTATACAAGCGGCGCTTTGGTTTTGATCGTAGTGATACTGCATAATCTTCTCGGATACGCGTGCGGATTCGGTATAGGCAAGCTTTTCCGCATGACTCCTGCAAAGACAAAGGCACTCTCAATAGAAATCGGTATGCAAAACTCGGGACTTGCCACAAGTCTCGCAGGTTCCGCCTTCCCTAATCTTGCAATGGCAACCGTTCCCGGAGCAGTTTTCTCTGTATGGCACAACATTTCCGGCGCTGTCTTAGCTGCTTTTTACCGCAAATGGACCAATACCGATCGTTGATCTTACTTTAAATATCTGTGCGGTAAAACTGCATAACCGTGCGAAGGTTGCCGAAAGACCTGCAAACGCTCAAAGGAAGTTTTGGTATGAGTATTGAAATCAAAAAACTATTTAGTCAGCGAAATGACCGAACAATGCTTATCATCGGTCTGCTTCCGGCTGTAATATTTCTGCTGAACAGCTTTATTTCATCGGATATTCTTTATGTATTTAACAGAATCTCCTTCCCTGTCGTCATTATTCTGATTGGTATTTTTTCAAGCAAATACCTGCAAGCAATTATTTGTGGGTCGATTGCTTTTGCTTTACAAAAGCTGGTGATACTGCTTGAACTGATGTTGAATAATTCTGAAATGAACTTACCGGATTTTTACTTTTTCTGCTCCGCGTTTACTTTGGGGACCTTCGCAATCAGAGGTATGGTCGCACTGTTTATGAAAACGGGAAAGAAATATCAAACTCCTGCCCGTCATAATAAGAGCACGCGTGGTGATAAAAAATCCGCGAAAGCCTCACTTATTATCTTAAGCGCGGTCAATATAGCAACATTGCTTATCTCTCTTTTATTTTGGCATGGAGTACAAAGCGAGAGATCCGCTTATGCCCTTTTAATCCTTGCTTTCGCTGCTTTTTCAGCCTTCCCGATAGAACTGATGATCGTTATTCTGCCTAAAAGTCTGCGATTATCAATTATTCTTTCAGCGGTCTATTTGATACCGTTTTTGATCATTTATTTCATTTTGCTTTTTGTATACACAATACTTCCAAGTCATTCGTTTTCAGACGGGGTATCACGCGGAGTTATTTGGATAGCGGTTTTTCTCGCTGCCGAAGCCGTCGGAGGACTCTTGATAAAAACAGTCTGCCAAACACGTCAATCTAATTCTGAAATAATTCTGTAATAGAAATTACAAAGAAGATATGTTATCATATAGTAGGGTGATAACATGGAAGTATTTGAAAGAT
>CADASG010000019.1 GCA_902790475.1 uncultured Ruminococcus sp.
ATATGTCATTAACAAATGAATACCTTGCATCCGTCGGGTATGATGACATACTCAACAGATACAAGGTACTGCACTCAAACTATTGAACCGCCGTGTACGAAACCGTACGCACGGTGGTGTGAGAGGTCGGCTGCTCAACTAATGGGCAGCCTCCTACTCGATTGAAATAGAATTTTATACAATTTCAAAAAACGTATCCGGATGGCTCGGGTCAAACTGCTCGTTTGCCCACATCAGGGTGACGAGATTCTCGGTATCGGACAGGTTGATGATGTTGTGCGTCCAGCCGGGGATCATATGGACGGCTTCGATTTTATCGCCCGAAACCTCAAACGAAACCTTTTCGTTTGTGTGGATATTGCGCTCCTCGATCAGCGCACGGCCTGAAACGACGATGAAGAACTCCCATTTTGAGTTATGCCAGTGTTGTCCCTTTGTGATGCCGGGCTTGCTGATATTGACCGAGAACTGTCCGCAGCTGACGGTTTTCAGCAGCTCGGTAAAGGAGCCGCGGTCGTCGCAGTTCATTTTAAGCGCAAATTTGAATTTATCGGTCGGCAGATAGCTGAGATAGAGGCTGTAGAGCTTTTTGGCAAAGCTGTTGTTTGGGATTTCCGGAACTATCAGCGTTTCGGGCTGTTGTTTGAACTGCTGCAGCAAGTCCACGATCTCGCCGAGAGTGACCTTATAGGTCAGCGGTACATAACAATATCTGCCGTTTTTATTCTCTACAGGAATTAAACCGTCATAGTCGCAGTGCTTTTCCTTGCCCTCAAGCAGGTCAAACATACCCTCCGCCAAGTCGTCAATGTAGAGCAGCTCGACCTCGGAATTTCTGTCATTGACGGTGTATGGCAGATCGTTTGCCACTGCGTTACAGAAGGTGGAAACAGCTGAATTATAGTTCGGACGGCTGTGTCCCATCAGATTCGGAAAGCGGTAAACCGCGACTTTCGCGCCGGTTTCCTCGCCGTATCGGAAAAGCAGCTCTTCACCTGCCAGTTTGCTTTTACCGTAATCGGACTGACCGTAGCGACCGATAAGCGTCGCCTGGATCGAGCTCGAGAGCATGACAGGCGCCTTGTTATCATACTTTTTCAGCGTATTAAGCAGCGTTTTACCGAAGCCGAAATTGCCCTGCATAAACTCGTCGTTCGATTTCGGACGGTTGACGCCGGCAAGGTTGAACACGAAATCCGCTTTTTTGCAAAACTCGTTTAATTCCTCTTCGGAATTATCAATATCATATTCAAAGATTTCATCGATCTGAATATTCGGACGCGTGCGGTTCTTCCCGTCGCGTATATTTTTTAAATTTGCGCACAAGGCAAGACCTGCCATGCCCTTAGCGCCGGTGACAAGTATGTTCATCAATACTTCCTCCACACCATTTTATTGACAACGCCCGTATAGGACTGGATGATTTTGATAACCTTATCGGACACATTCTCATCCGTGTAATCAGGCACGGGTATGCCGAGATCGTTGTTTTTGTTCATCTCAACCGCGACGTCAACCGCTTGGAGCAGGCTCTTTTCGTCGATGCCTGCGAGTATGAAGCAAGCCTTGTCGAGCGCCTCCGGGCGTTCGGTGCTGGTGCGGATACAAATTGCAGGAAAAGGATGTCCCATACTTGTGAAAAAGCTGCTTTCTTCGGGCAGTGTACCGCTGTCGGATACGACCGCAAACGCGTTCATCTGCAAACAATTATAGTCGTGGAAGCCGAGAGGTTCGTGTTGTATCACGCGCTTGTCGAGCTGAAATCCACTCTGCTCCAAACGCTTTTTTGAGCGCGGATGGCAGGAATATAGAATCGGAATATCGTACTTTTCAGCCATTTTATTGATGGCGGTGAACAGCGAGGTAAAGTTCTGTTCGGTGTCGATGTTTTCCTCTCTGTGAGCGGAGAGGAGAATATATTTCCCTTTTTCAAGGCCGAGTCGTTCGTGAATATCCGACTCCTCGATCTTGTCCAAATTGCTGTGAAGCACCTCCGCCATCGGAGAACCGGTAACGTATGTGCGCTCCTTCGGAAGCCCCGTATCGGCAAGATATCGCCTTGCGTGCTCGGAATACGCCATATTCACGTCGCTGATAATATCAACGATGCGGCGGTTAGTTTCCTCGGGCAGGCATTCGTCCTTGCAGCGGTTGCCGGCTTCCATATGAAAAATCGGGATATGCAAGCGCTTTGCGCCGATAACGCTCAAACAGGAATTCGTGTCGCCCAGCACCAACACTGCGTCGGGCTTGATCTGGGCCATCAGCCGATAGGATTTGGCGATGATATTGCCCATCGTTTCGCCAAGATCGGCACCCACAGCATTGAGATAAACATCCGGGTCGGCAAGCTGCAAGTCCTTAAAGAACACCCCGTTGAGATTATAGTCGTAGTTTTGTCCTGTGTGCGCCAAAATCGTGTCGAAATATTTGCGCGCCTTGTTTATCACCGCCGCCAAACGGATGATCTCCGGACGTGTGCCGACGATGATCAACAGCTTTATTTTTCCGTTGTTTTGAAAAGTCACTTGTTCCACGCCTCTAATTGCTCCTGTACATAATCTGTTGTTAATATCTTTTGAACCGTTTCGTCAACATCCAGCAAGGTCGTATTGTGGCTGGTATAAGAATCCTTCGCTTCGGTGGCAACCTGTCCTTTTACCACAAATTTATCATAATTGAGGTCGCGGCTGTCGGCGGCGACACGGAAATAATTGCCCATATCCTCCGAACGCAGCCGTTCCTCGCGCGTCATCAGTGTTTCACAGAGTTTTTCGCCGTGTCTTGTGCCGATAATAAGCGTTCCGGTGTCTCCGAACAGCTGCTGCACTGCCTTAGCCAAAACGCCGATAGTGGAAGCGTCCGCCTTCTGAATGAACAAATCGCCGGGATTGGCGTGCTCGAATGCAAACCTTACAAGATCGACCGCTTCGTCGAGATTCATGAGGAATCTGGTCATATCGGGGTTGGTGATCGTAATGGGATTTCCCGTTTTGATCTGGTCGATAAAAAGCGGGATAACCGAACCTCGGCTGCACATGACGTTGCCGTAGCGCGTACAGCAGATAACCGTTCCTCCGCGCTCCGCCGCAACACGGGCGTTAGCGTAGATGACATGCTCCATCATCGCCTTGGAAATGCCCATAGCGTTGATTGGATACGCCGCCTTGTCGGTTGACAGGCAAACCACTCGTTTAACGCCGCAGTCGATCGCTGCATGAAGCATATTGTCGGTGCCTTCAACGTTGGTGCGCACCGCTTCCATAGGGAAGAATTCACAGCTCGGTACCTGTTTTAACGCTGCGGCGTGAAAAACATAATCAACTCCCCACATGGCGTCCTTGATCGACTGAGGGTTGCGCACGTCGCCTATGTGGAATTTGACTTTGTTCGCGTATTCGGGGAACCGCGCCTGCAGATCATGGCGCATATCATCCTGCTTTTTTTCATCGCGCGAGAAAATGCGTATCTCCCCGATGTCGCTTGTCAAAAAATGTTTGAGCACGGTGTTTCCGAACGAACCCGTACCTCCTGTTATCATCAATGTTGCTCCGCTGAATGGTGACATAAATTACTCTCCGATTTTTTCCTGTATTATTTTAAACAGCTCCTGAGGATACAAATGATTCTCTCCTGCAATGTTATAGGCAACACCGCACAATTCAAGGCGCACGGCTTGCTTGAATATTATTCCGTCAGCTTGCCCAAAAAATCTCGGCAAGGCGACAGCCTTACCTCAAATTCTCGTCGCGCGGATGTGAAAAATCTTGTCTGACATTATAGAATACGGTATTGGGAGGAACGTCATGCAGCACCAAACTGCCGACTCCGATCACCGAATTGTCTCCTATTTTCACATTTCCGCAAATACAGGTGTAAGGATTGATAACCACATTATCTCCGATAACAGGAACATTTTCTTCCCCGTTACGCTGACCGATCAGCACATGATGCTGGATACACACATTCTTTCCGATAACGGCGTTACAGCTGATGACAGTTCCGATCGTTCCGTGGGGAAAATGCACCCCTTCGCCGATTTTCGTTTGCATCGGAATATCACAAGCATATACAGTGTTGAATACAGTATTGAAAAACTGACTCTTTCGGGACAGCTTCCATAATCTTTTAAACAAGCCCATTTCTGTTTACTCCTTCGGCAACGCAACATATAGACAACACCTGAATTATGCGGTATTGCTTTTACTCTCACTTCGACTTGAAGTTTTTATCCTCGTATAAATGCGCCAAAACATCATTTGCCGCTTCCTGCATAGCGAGAAGCTCGTCTCCCTTGACTTTATAATTCTTCAAAGACACGGAAACATTCTTGTAGGTTCCGATCAGAACACCGTCGTCAGAGTTAAACAAAATATCGAACAGCGGCGTGCCGTCGCAGGAGAAGCTGACAACCTTGTCAGACTCCTTGACCGAAACTTTTTTTTCATATTTTTTAGGATAATAAAGCTTTGTGACAGAAGTCTCGATCGCATAACACTCATCAGCCTGAGGGACATCATTTTGAGGACTTCCGACTTTTAGCCCGTAGTCCTTTATCAAATGATTGAGCAGGGTATTTGCATCCTCCTGCATGGCTGCCAGTTTTTCGTCATCCTTGACCTCATAGTTCTTGAGATGTACTTCAGTTCCGTCCTTTAACGTGCCAAAAAGATAAGCGTCGCTGTCGCCCAGAATAATGTCAAATAAAGGTGTTTTACCGGACGAGTACTTTACCGTCTTTTTTTCGGCAGTGATCTGAATATTCTTTTCCCATTTAGAAGGATATTTCAGGATATAATCACCGATTTTTGTTTCGATCACATCGTCGCCGTCCTTCTGCCGGGTCGGCGATTCATCGTTCGTAGCCTTGCTTGCCGCAGGCTCTGAGCCGCAGGATGTAAATGACGCCGTCATAAAAATAAGGCTCATTACGCAAATCAGGATTCTAAATAAATATTTCACATTAACATCTTCTTTCGGTTTTTTATTGAAAATAGTATAGGCAACACCGCACCCTAATCACGCTTTTTTGACAGCTTTTTTCTGAGTTGTTTGATGATCGAACTCAAATACCTAAAAAGCGGTTTGGGATCAAGACCTCTTATCATCAGACTGTTGTTATAACGAATGGGTCTGAGGATAAAGCCTATCACCACATTTGTGAAAAACTGTGTGACAAGTGATGCGGCAGCAGCGCCGACAGCACCGAAAAGCGGAATCAATGCCGCATTCAGCGCAACATTTGCCAAGGCTCCCGACAGGTTGATTATCCACAGATATTTCTGCTTGTTTTCAGCGAGCATCCAGATATTGCGAACACTGCCGTAATTTGAAAAGGTCACATACCAAACAGCGACTCTCAACGCTGTCACACTCGGCAAATATTGCTCTCCGTAAAGAATGAGTACTATCGGTCGCGCCAGCAATACCATAAATACACTTTGGATAAGGGAGGCATATGTTATCACGGAATACAATTGTATGATCCGCGGCTCGTATGCGTCGCTTCCGTCGTGTTTTGCCTCAAGAATAGGGGGGCGCATCGAATCCACGATCGCGGCAAAAACAAAGGCTGTAACGCTGACGCAGGTAATGGCAGACGAATAGTATCCGGTTTCTGCTTCATTCATCATCAGCTTTAGCATTATGCGGTCGGTCTGCTGAAATACGGATACCATCATGCTGGCGACGATGTAATACTTACTGCTGTGAAGCATTTCCATACCCAGCCGCCATGAGAATTTCAGCTTTTGGTTTCCCATTCTTTTATAAACAATGAGAAGTATCACTGAGATCAGAAGATAGTCCAGAGTGCTGGATACCGAGAACCAAATAACGCTTCTGCCGGTAACCAGCAGATAGACCTTATACAGCGCAACGATCGTGTATGATATGACCGATGCGATCGAAGGATATTTTGAGAGAAGCTTTGCCTGAAACCAGTATTGCACGATCTCGGTTGCCTGAAACAGCAGTGAGAAGCTATATAAAACGCCTACTAATATCGTCGTGCTTTCACCTGCGTTCGCTACGGAAAGGAAGGTATACATACCTCCCATACAGGCGACCGCCGACATAACATTAAACACCAAAGCCGTACCGAGGACTTCTCCTTCGCGGTCGGGCCGCTTGATGAATTCCTGCACCAGTGTTTTGCTCAGTCCCAGCTGCATCAGCGGCAAAAGGAATACTGCGATCGACGCCGCATAGCTGATCAGACCATAGTTGGAAGGTCCCAGATATCTTGCGGTCAGCATACCGATTATCAAACTGATAACGGACTGAGCGATCTTGCACCCGATCATCCAGGACGCGTTTTTAATTACTCTGTTATTCATAAACCGTGATTATTTCTTTCTCTCCAGTATAAATGATACTGTTCTCGGAGCTATGCACAGCACCGTCAGTATCATTTTATCTTTAATGCTCAAATAACGCGATCTCCATCCTGCCGAAAGATTCGATCTGACAAAGCGCAGCGCCTGAGTACACACAGGATCGTTCTTTCTGTCATAGGACGACGGGCAATGACGCAAAAAAGACATGTTTTGATATATTTCATAGCGTTCGGCATAAGGGCTCAGCTCAGGGTAACTGCATTCAACTATCTCGCGGATCTCACGGGCGTTCGTCACCATATCGTGTATCGACTTGCCAAAGCTTCGGGTGATGCTTCCGCTTCGTGAAAAATAATAATAGCCGTTCTTCGGGATATAGCGGATCTCATCGTAGCTCTCCGCCGACTCAAACATGAACAGAACGTCCTCGTTCAATCTCTCCTCTTTGAAACGATTCCGAAAAAAAACCGAGCTCGGAAAGAGCTTGGAGCAAGCGGATGCATCGCCCGTAAAAAGGAGCAGATCGCGCAGATATTTGATTTTATCCTGTATTTCTTCCGCCTCTCTTGATGAATACTCCGTAATGGTATTATTTTCATCTATCGCAGAGATCCCGATACAGCCGATAACCCTGTCTTTATCCTTGACTGAGCGGTACAGCTCCTCATACATATACGGCGATATGAAGTCATCGCTGTCCACGAAGCCGATGTAATCGCCCTTTGAGGCGTCAATACCGGCATTGCGCGCGGAAGATAAGCCGCCGTTTGATTTATGTATGACCTTGACGCGATCATCAAAATCATAACTGTCACAGACGGCTGCCGAGTTATCGGTCGAGCCGTCGTCCACCAGGATAATCTCTATGTTGGGATATGTCTGTGCCAGAATCGAATCTACGCATTTTCTCAGCTGTGTCTCAACGTTATATACAGGGATGATAACGCTGATCAACGGTACACGGATACTATCCAAACCAATCATTCCTTAACTTTTCCGCTTTACTGCACGGACCTGACTCAAACAGATCCCGCGGATCATCTCCTGCCAAAATATGCCCGGAAAGATCCACAAACCGTTCGGCGGCAACGGTTTCATTCCACACCTGAGTGATCGTGCGGTAAGCCGCTTTTCCGAGCCGACGCTGTTCATTCGGATGCTCCAGCAGATATTTTACACGGCTGTAAAGTTCTTCTGTATCGCCGGATCGGTAAACGAAACCGTTTTCACCGTTTTTCACTAAAAAAGCGGTGGAACCTGCGGCATGGGAAGCAATTGCGGCACACCCGGAGTTCATCGCTTCATTAAGTACAGCACCCCAGCCTTCTCTGAAATCTGAGGTCAATAAAAATATCCCTGCGTTTTCCATGTATGAACGGATCTCCTCCTGAGGATGGAACCCCAAAAACCGTACCGTGTCGTTCAGCCCCATGGAACAAGCCATATCACGGAGCTCCTGCTCCATTTCTCCTCCGCCGAGAAACTCGATCGTGAATTGATAGCCTTCTTTGCGGAGTCTGCCTGCGACAAGAAGAACGTCATCCGGGTGTTTCAGCTTGAGCAGTCTCCCTACCCAGATGATCTTATTCTCCTGTTTTTTATTCAGCAGGCTGTCAATGTCTGTATATTTCGTTTCGGGAAAATAACCCCACTTAAATGCTTTGTCGCGGAAAACACCGAGGCCGGCATAATCAGCCGCAGAGAACGCACTGGCACATAAAAGATAAACAGGTTTTCTGGCAGGATAGTATTTATGCCATTTTATATACCACCAAATATATTTGATAACCGATGGCTGTGAGCGAATCTGCCTTTCTGCACATCTGAAAATGACCTTTGATTCACGCAAACGTCTATTCACAAGCTTAGCAGGAGAAGATCCGATCACGACGATATCCGCAGTGTTTATAAGGTATTGACATTTTTTAGGTTCTTCATAATAGCGAAGGACATACTTTATCTCTTGGTAGCTTTTCCAGCCCTGCAAAAGCCGTTCTTCTTCGATCGGTTGTGTCTCAATAAAATAATACTCTGTATTCTTCAAACCACTGACAGCGTCAGAGAATGGCTTTTGATGATGATTAAAGTAGTTGGATACAAAAACTATTTTCACCTTATGATGACCTCATAAACACATGACTATTTTTCTATACAGGCTCAGCCGTAAAAACGTTGTCCGCCGTGCGCCGCGTGGAGGCTCTGTATTTGCACGGCAACCCGCCCCCAAAAGGGGGTCGGGCATTATTCGGTTTGATTATCTTACCATCTTGCCTTCTGCATCAAATGTATAGGTCGTGTCAGCAGGCAGATCACAGGAAGTCTTATACGCATAGAACTTGCCGTTCTTTGCAACGATACCGGTGGTGCGGATGTAATAATAGTCATCGCCGATCTTGGTCAGACCCTTGTAAACGATCTGATCATTCTCATAGTAATAACCGTCAACGATACCGTTCTTGACGCCCTCATACGGAGTGGGAGGATCAATCATCTTGCCGTCTACAGCGAACTTGTACTCTCTCTCTGCAGGAAGGTCACAGCTGGTCTTGTACGCATAATATGTGCCGTTGGTAGCAACGAGACCGGTAGAGCGAATGTAATAGTAATCATCGCCGATCTTGGTAAGACCCTTGTAAACGATCTGGTCATCTTCATAGTAATAACCGTCAACGATACCGTTCTTGACGCCCTCGTGCGGAGTGGGAGGATCGATCATCTTGCCGTCCACATCGAACTTGTACTCTCTCTCTGCAGGCAGGTCACAGCTGGTCTTGTACGCATAATATGTGCCGTTGGTAGCAACGAGACCGGTAGAACGGATGTAATAATAATCATCGCCGATCTTGGTAAGACCCTTGTAAACGATCTCGTCGTTCTCATAGTAGTAGCCGTCTACGATACCGTTCTTGACAGGTTCGGGCTCAGGAACGATCATCTTGCCGTCAGCGCCGAAGGTATAAGTGGTGTCGGCGGGCAGATCGCAATTAGTAACATAAGCGTAGTAGTCGCCGTCTGTAGCAGCGATACCGTTGGAACGGATATAATAGTAGTCGTCGTCAACCTTGATAAGACCCATATAAGTGGGAACGCCCTCTTCCATATAATACAGGTTGCCCTCGTACTCAATGAGTCCGTTGATCTTCTCGATGAACTTACCATCCTCGGTGAATCTTACCCATGTGTTAACAGGGTTATGAGAGTATGCGTTGTACTTAATAACAGAAACACCCTCGGCGCGGTTGCCCTTTGCATAGAAGTAATAATCGTTTCCGTCAATTGTAACAAACTCATCGAAGTAATAGTTGGGACCATAGTAGTATCTTGTGCCGTATGTGGTCTCGACCCACTCGCCGTGGAGAAGCTTGCCGTTATCAAAGGTGTAAGTGAAAGTGTTAGAACTGTTCATTACATCATGGTTGGAAACGGTGCCGTCAACGCCTGCATAGGTAGTCTTATCGAAGCAATACCATTCATCATCAATCATCTGCCAACCGGAAATCAGCTTATTGTTGATAGAATAGTAATTTACGCCGTCCATCTCGAACAAGCCTGTGCCGCTCTTATAGGGCTCGCCGCAGGTCTCGCATACGAACTGATCGCCTTCACGGACATAGCTGTGACCGGTTGCAGGAATAGTTGTGCCCCAAGCTACAACAGAGTTGCAGTCCTCACAGAAGGTTCTGCCGGTGTAGCCGTCCTCTGTGCAGGTAGCATCAACATCGGGAAGAGCTGTAACTGTGTGTGTGTGTACTGTTCCGTCATAAGAGGGCTTGTCAAATTTACCGAGATATCTTTCTGTCGGAGTCTCGATCGTTGCGGTTCCGCAGGAGATCTCTGCGCCATCGGTTGTGGTCAGCAGGCACTTTTTAGTCTTTGCAGTAAACCAAATACGCTTGGGCTCGGTGTTCAATACACTAAGTGCGTCGTCGCTGGAGGGAGACCAAATTCTGGTGGGCAGAGAAACAAGAGCCGCCTCGCCGGTAGCGTCGGTATCGGCAGTGCGTGTAATGGTGATCTCTGCAATCTGGTCATAATCGAGAACTTTATAGCTTGCAGTGAAGCCGTCTGCAACAACCATATGATCGAGTTCCCATTTTGTTGCGTTGTTGAGGTCGATATCAACGCTTACGCTGTCAACAGAAGCGATATCGGAAGCAACGACATCCAGCCAATAAAGAGAATCAAAGGGAAGATTTGTCAAAGAGGGATCGTGAGGCTTAACGGTAACAGTGGGTAAAGCTGAAGCAGCGTTAACTGTAAAGCTTCTTACGATCGATGCAGGGTTGCCGTTGTTGTCTTCAGCATAGAATTTTACAGTATGATAACCGTCGTTCAATGCGATCTGATTTGTAGATACAGCACCGTTGTTGAAAGTTGAGGGAACAACATTTCCGTCAATATAAGCCTTTACTGAATCAGCGTTGAGTCCTACAGCTGTTGAAAGTGTAGTATCCTCAGCAACATTTACCATAAAGGAATTCTCGCTGTCTGTCAGAGTCGCGCCGTTGTTAAGTGATGCGGTATCGGTTGATCCTGCATAAGAAAGATTCGAGAATATGGGAGGAGCTGTATCGTCAGCTGCAGATGAGTATTCAAGAGTGATATCATCAATATAGTATGTGAATTTGCCCTGATCGTTCTTGATATTCATAGCAGAGTCGTTCTGCCACATCTGCTTGTAATTATAGAACT
Source organism: uncultured Ruminococcus sp. (assembly GCA_902790475.1). Classification (GTDB taxonomy): domain Bacteria; phylum Bacillota; class Clostridia; order Oscillospirales; family Acutalibacteraceae; genus Ruminococcoides. The sequence goes on from CADASG010000019.1 coordinate 11,031, forward strand.
GGAAGAGCAATGTTTGCGCCAAAGTCTCTGTCTTTCCGAAATAAACGTAGGGCTGGGTGAGTGTGTAAGTGAAGTAATGCCATCCTGCCTCGTCCTGTTCATTAACGGCATAGTCAGGATTATTGACTTCTTTTGCAGAACCAACAAATGAACGGTCTGCTTTCATCTGAACCGGTCTTACGTCGATTTCGTCAGCAACAGCTTCTTCGGGGATCCATGCCCAGAAGCCGAACTTAATCGCGCCTTCACGCTCAAAGTACTCGCCTTCATAGTAAAGCCTGTACTGGATCCAGCCGCCCTGAGCAGCGTCAGTGAGATCGACAGTAACAGCCAGCGAGTGCTCGCCGTTTCTGACCTTTCCGGTATTGCTGTCGGCAATTGAAATCAGCTCGTTTGCAGCTTTATCGCCTTTGGGTAGCTTAACATTGAAATTATAATAGCCCCAGTCATCAAGGTCGTTTTCACCTTCAAAGTCAAAGACAACTTCGGAGCCCTTGCCCAAAGTAATGGAGGCAGCCGCAGTGACCTCGTTGTTGAAGGTAAGGGTCGCAGTAACGTCGGACGCTGTAGCGGCAGCATCGTCCTCGCTTACTGCTGTGAACATAAATCCGTCAAGAGTACCTATTGACGGCTCACTGAATACGAAATTCACGTCGCTGCCCTTAAGCGCTACCTCGGCGTTTCCGCTGTAAGCATGCATTGTCAAAGGTGCTCTCTTGCCAAAGGGAATGGTCATCTGATCTTGTTCAAATTCCATACGGTCGGGGATAGCAACATGAACTGTAGTCTCGCCGACTACGTTTCCTCCGTAAACCATCTGAACGACAGCGTCGCCCAAAGTTCCGTTAGAGGTAAATACGCCGTTTTCAACCGAACCAAAGGAAGAATCAGCCATCTGCCAGCTTATTTCAGCAGGGATTTCGGCTGCGGTACCGGCAGAGCTTACACCGATAGTATTGATAGTTACTTCAGAACCGGGAGTGATATAATCGTTCTCGGGAGTCATTGAAGCGTGATCGAATACATCTGAATCGGGAGCTGTATTTACGATCAACAGCGCCATAGATGTTTCACGCTCGATACCATCGGAGTTCCTTGAACGCTTTGTGAGCGCATTCTCACCTTCACGCTTGGAAAGGTATGAAGATGATCCGCCGCCGTCGCCGTTACAAGCCTCAACGCATCCCAGAGAGATCATTACGTCCGCGATCTCATAAGAAGACAAGCCAAAGGCGTAGGGGGACATTCTGCCGTCGCACATCATCATAACGATAGTGCCGTCTGCCTTGACGCCGATAACGGAACGGGGATCGCCGCCGGAGTGATCAACAGAACCTGCAACATTTTTGCCGTCCTTTACCATAAAGCCGAAGTTCAAGCCAATAGCTTCATAGTCGTCAGCCTCAAGAGGCTCTGAAATCGCGCGGAGGTCTGCTGTACCATCCTGCTTTACAGCAAGATAAGTCTGGCAGCCTACGGTGTTATCATCACCGCGCCAAACAACGCCGTCTACTACAAACTTTCCGAGAGGCTGGTTTGTATCCCAGCTCAAAGCGGTGTTCATAGCGCCTACAACGTTGTAGCCGTCAGCAACTGCCTGCTCGGCATGCTTGCTTGTGGTGATAACTTTGTACTTGGACTCGTCATTGGGATTTTCCATGTTGGAATAGTGGGGCAGGATTCCGACGTTTTCATTCTTCGGATCTGCCTCCATAACATGGAGCACCTGACGGCGGCTTCCCGCGTCGTTATCAAGAACTATTTCAGATTCCTGAACGCCGGGAGATACCACAAAGTCTTTTTTGGATATCACATTGTAATATCCTTCGGTTGAGTCGGTGAAGTCTACGGATGCAAATGCAGATAATGAAGCTGAAGTAACCAGCAGCATTATACACAGTACAACCGAAAGACCTCGGAAGAAATGTTTTTTCATTCTCCTACTTCTCCTTTTTTTATATTTCGGCATACGCCGATATTTACCAAAAATATTTAATCATTGCCCTGCAAGCGGCGTTTGTATTCCGCATAGGGCAAATCCAAATCGCAGACCGTATAATAGTGATGACCGACCTTTTGATCATCGGAAAGATCGGCTCTCCAGTTGCCGTAACGTTTAGTTAAATACAAATCGTATTTCTCTGGAATCATAACTGTCAGCCCCTCAAATACCGCCTCTGTCCCCTCACCGTACCATTCGGCGGAATTGAACGCAGAAAGGCTCCTCTCCTCATGATGAATGCACCATATTTCAGCTTTCTCGGGAGAATACCGCTTAACATATTCGGTGAGCTTCCGTAAAGTCTTACCTGTATTACGGTAGATGCCTGTCAGACGGTTGATCCAGTATATTCCAAGCGAACGCAAGCCGATCCCGACGCCGTATTTTCGGGGAAGATTTGCAGAGCGTCTGCGCTCGAACGCATGCAGTTTTTTCAGATATTTTTTTTGCTCCGAGGCGGTGTTCGGCAGGCCGTCGATCGGAAAGACATCAATAAACACACCGTGAACGATATCAAGATCCTGCATGTTTTTTTCAATGTAGGTGGTATTGAGATCGCGAAGCTTTGAAGAAAGAATGGGATAATTCGGATCTGTAATGAAATTCTGCAAAAACATATCATTCGGAAGCATGGACGGAGCTTTTTGACATAAAAGCTCATAATCCGGTCTCGGAAGCGCCACGTCAATATCGTCGTCCCACGGAATGAAACCGCCGTACTTTACGGCGCCTAAAGCAGATCCGCAGACAAGATAGTATTTCAGTTCCAGCGTATCGCAGATCCTGATTAACTCACGCAGCAGATCGAACTCTGTCTTTTGTAAATCGTTCATCTTTCTATACCTGCCAATAGAACGTATATGGGATTATCTTTGAATATCCGGTCTTATAAAACGCAATGCCCAAACACAGTATGATCGCAGAGTATCTGAGGATCACTTTTTGTTTATATGTAAAACGATCCAGAGATAAAGACAGAAGCACCGGGAGAGCCAATGAAAAATAGTGGGCGACTCGTTGGAAAATACCGTTGACAAAGAATCTTAAAAGAAAGATATTCATACCGGTCAGCGCCATATATAATAAGATATTGGTGCTTTCATCGTCTTCCGTTTTGATCAGTATAAATGATGCGATCACAATTATGTAGATCAATAACGTGATATATCCGCCGCTTGTTTCCAGTCCCTGTCCGTTGCCGTAGTGGTCGTTGATAAGGAAATTACCAACCTCCAAAAACCAATTAACGAAATACAAAACCATTCCGTATAAAACAACAAATGCCAGAATATTCAGCGGCTTCTTATTAAACCTTCGGAAAAAATACACAGCAAAGAATACGAATGCCGAAGCGTGAAATGTCATCGCAAAAGCAACCAAAAGGAAAAACGAAATCGGTTTCTGTTTTTTTGCTCTTTCAAGAGCGAAAAGACAAATACAAATCGCGATGCCCTGTCTCAGACCCTGAACCAAAAAGGCAAACATACCGAGCGATGAAAACATGACAAAGCCCAAGCAAAGATCCCTGACGTTGAAATACATGAATCTTGCAAGTGCGACAGCGACCAGTACACCGTATAGAATGAAGTGGAACTGACGCCAGCGAAAAATATGAGACAACACCCAAACGCTGATAAGATATCCTTGTTCGATATCAATGTTATTCATAACATTGAATAAACGGGGGAGAGGGATGTTCTTCAATAGATCCCACGTGTCCAAATAAAAAAATGCATCTCCGGAGCCGACAAATACGCTCTTAAACCCGAGCATAAAGAAAACAAAAAAACCCATGATACTGACATACAGTTTTCTGTCAAAGGGCTCGCGGTTGAGTGAGCGTTTATTAAAAAGTATAAACACCAATTCTACCAAAACCGGTGACAGCATAAATAAAGAGTAACTCAGCATGAGATTTCCCCGTTTTTTTCAACTATTTCTTCAAAAATCGTAACGTACCTTGCAAAACAACTCCGCTCGTCAAAGCGTTTGGCTTCCGCGGAGCATTTTGCGGATTCTTCCTGTGTCTTAAAAGATACTTGCAGTAACGCTTTTTCCAGCTCATCGGTGTTTTTGGAGGTGATGACCCGGGTAAATCCGTCTATTCCGGATTCGGAGCACCCTCCGGTATCAAAGGTGATAACAGGCGTTCCGCACGCGAGAGCCTCCATATTAACCGTAGGATAGTTGTCCTGACGCGTCGGATTGATCAGTACATCAGCGGCGGAGTATATCTCTGCAAGCTCTTTTTGGTTCTGTGTACGGTGTATCGAAATGATGCTTTTCGGTAAGGACTTGTCAACCGAATCATCCGTACCGACCAGAATGAAGGCGTAACGTTGAGGATCCATACGATTTGCAAGTTCAATTATGATATCAAGTCCCTTTCCGTAGTTCCATACAGCAGCTACACCCAAAACCATGATCTTGTTTTCAAGTCGGTGCTTTTTCCTGAAATCGGTCTCAGTCGGTACAAACACATTCAAATCGATCCCGTTGTGAATAACGTATCGCGGCTTGTCTGATAAAAATGATTTTTCAACCTCGTCTGAGAGCCATTTTGACGGTACGATTATTCTTAGCTTTTCAACTGAAGCAAACAATTCTTTTTTTTTACGGTACAAGGAACGGCTGCGATCGAAAAACCAACTATAGGGATACTCCTTACGGTTCGGGCAATCATGACAACCGCTCTGCCAACGGTAACACCTTGCGATTTGGTAATGTGTACAGTGCCCGGTAAACGCCCAGCAATCGTGCAGGGTCCATAACACAGGCTTATCATACTCCTTTAAAAACCGAAATAAGACACCTATATGAAGATAGTAACCGTGAAGATTATGCAAAAGGATCAAATCGGGATCAATGTCCCTGATAGTTCGTATCAGCTTCTGAGTTGCAAAATAGGAATGAAAGCCTGTATCTCCGAATATCCTTGCCAGCAGCTGGTGTACTCTTAACATCAGCTTAGTGCCGATCATGATTCCGTGCGGATCATCACTGCGGTGGTTTGCGCTGTAAAGGATATAATTCTCACAGCCCTTTTCATCAAGTTTACGGCTGATCGCAGAAGCGATCCGACCGGTACTTCCTCTTCCGCACTCACTGTTGATCTGTATAACCTTCATATATGCCTTCCAATTATTTGACCTTTATCTTTCTGAACAAATCGCGCGCGATCGTTCTTCCTTTTCCGAGAGCGGTATACCAAATCGCCTTGAAATGCAGACTCATCGGCGAAGTGACTTCACCTTTCAGGTATTTTTGAAAGGTATACTCGGCGGCGCCCGTTATACCGCGTTTTTTCAAGCCGAGATAAAACCGCTCCATGTCCTTGGTATCTGTCCCGGGATAGGCGTTCAGTCTGTCGGCGATATCTCTGTGTAATTCATCCAGCTCACGGTCAAAAAGCGATACCTTCGTCTTTCCGACCTGCTTTCCGTGCGAACGGTTCTTCACCAGGATCCGATGGATACAGTAGAACTGATATCCGCCAAACAGCAGGCGGTACCAATACTCGACATCTGAAACTGTACGGATATCCTCGCGAAACTCACCGACATCTGCGATACACGCCTTGGGCAATAAAAACGAACAGCCTGAAAGCCTGTAGTTGAACACATTGCCGATAATGGTATCTATGGTGTTTTCCCTGACCGGTAAATCGGAATAGTTAGGTGTTTTGATAACCTTGCCGTCGCAGTCGATCGACTCCGTAGCGGTATGGAGCACGACCTTTTTCAAATCCATATCCGGATTCTCTTCTGCAAGCTGATTCAGGAAGGAGATCTGGATCTCTGTTTTTTCGGGATAATAAAGATCGTCATGAGAGAGCCATGAGAAATACTCCCCGTTCATCTTCTTAAACGCGTAATTCAATGCGGAGGATACGCCGCCGTTTTCTTTATGAAAATAACGGATCCTGTCCCCGTAGGAGAGCGCGATCTTCTCGCTCTCGCCGTTATCCGTTGATCCGTCGTTTATTACAAGGATCTCGGTATTCTTATATGTTTGTCCCAGAGCACATTCGATTGCCTGAGACAGAAAATTCGAGCCGTTATATACAGGAATAATAATCGAAACTATAGGGTCGGTTTTCATCATTATCTATTTCTCCAGATTGTTTCTTAACATGGTAGAGGATATCCCGTCCGTATGCGGAAAGTAGACAAACTCTACGCCGGTATCCCTGAATTGATCCTCATACTTTTTCCAGGCGTCGCTGCCCTTCCAGTCGGAACCGACAAACATCTTATCAAACCGATACTTTTCCCATGCTTCGTATTTATTCTTATCCGTCTGCGGAACAACGCGGTCAACATACCGTATCGCTTCTACGATCCGGACCCTGTCGTTAAAGGGAATAAGAGGCATATGTCCTTTTTCGGAAGCAACCAGCTCGTCCGTACTGACGCCCACGATCAGGTAGTCGCAGGCTTCTTTTGCCCGCCGCAGAATATTGAGATGTCCGATATGGAACATATCAAAGACACCGGTCGTATATCCGATAACCAAGAGTTAATTCTCCTTTTCCATCTCTCTGCGCTTCGCCTGCGCCGTTTTCTCAAACACTGATGCCTTCCTGCAGTAGATCACGCTCACAGCAAGGAACGATAGTATATAGTAAGCGGTATAACATACCAGCATGATATCAAAAGTATTGGTGAACAAAGAAACAAACAGCCACGGCATAAACAATCCGGCAACACCGAAGTTCTTGTCGATCTGCTCTCTGATGTAGGCAAAGCTGCGTTTATCCTCGGTATCCTTGAGCGTGATATCATCGGTTTCATGAAGGATATTTTTCGCGGCAAAATAGCAGTTCATATATTTTTGATGAACAAGGCGCATGTACATATTTGCCGTCGCGCCGATACCGCCGATCAAAATCAGCGTCCAGCGAAAGCCCTCGGGTACCAGAAACGAGGTGTGGAACGCCGCCATACCAAGTGCGATCGTCGTAAAGGAAAACGGTCCGTAACCTGCAGCGGCGTCAAAGAAATCGCCCATAAAAGAATTGTTTTTCTTAACTCTGGCAATGTTTCCGTCAACGCAGTCCAGAACCAACCAGAAATTTGTCAGAATAACGCCTGCCAACATACACCAAAACTGATCGAGGCTCAGCAAAACCGCTGCGACAAAAATCAGGACCCACGAAAGCACGGAAACCATGTTTGCCGTCCAGCCTGTGTTAATAAACAGGTACGTCACGGGAAAGGACGCCTTTCTGACCCACAGCTGTACCCAAAGAGAGCTGCGGCTGTTTTTCTTTTTTGTTAAAGATCGTTTTATCTCACTGTATGTATACTTGTGTTTCATTCAGACACTCCGTACATTTAAAGTACTTCCTTATATATTTTCCACATCGCGTTCAGCGCATGTGTCTTATCAAACTGCTGAACCGCCTTTTGACAGGGGTCTTTCATTTTTTTTCGCAAATCAGGGTCATCTGTAAGCTTTACGATCGCCGATGCAAACGCATCCGCGTCGTCCGGAGGGCACGCATACCCGGTCACGCCGTTTTTCACATAATCCAGGATCCCGTGTATGTTTGACGCGATAAGCGGTATCCCGGCTGCCATTAATTCAATTCCCGCGAGTCCCAATCCTTCGATTTTTGAGGGAAATGCGCCGATATCCGCTGTTTTGCACAGCTCGGGGATATCCTGCCGAAAGCCGAGGAAAATCACCCTTTCCCTCACCTTTAGTTCTTCCGAAAGCTTGACCAAATACTCTTTCAGGGGTCCTTTTCCGCAAATGACATAGTAAATATCCCTGCGATCCAGCATCGAAAGCGCTTTGATGATAACCTCATGGTTTTTTCGTTCAATCAGCTCGCCGACCGAGAGTATCATCACAGCGTTTCCCTTGACGCCTATACTCTTTTTGTATACTTCTTTATCGACCTGAGCGCTCTCAAAGCGTTTAATATCAACGCCTACTCCCGGAATATAACGGACGTTTCGTGTATGGAATCGCTGTGCGCGGTGATAGTCCTCTTTGCAAATAGTTACAAGATAATCGCAGTATCGTGACAACTGCCGTTCTATCGGATAATAGATCAGCCAGTTCTTTTTGGGTGACGCGTTATGAAAATGAAAGCCGTGACAGGTATACATCACGGTGGTGCCGCTTTTTCTTGCCTTACGCGCCGCCAACCTTGTATAAACCGATGCCGCAGGAGTATGACAGTGGATCAGATCAAAGACATTCTCATTTATTAGCTGCCTGAGCATTCGGTATGCGTCCATATTCTTTTTACCCAAAGGGCTGCGATCGAACGGGATATTGTGCCAGATGACCCCGTCTTTTCCTGACTGTTCAACATAAGCGACGGTTCTGTTTACATCGGTATCATCCATATAATCGAGATTACAGGCTACATGGACTTCACAACCCAGCTCCTTTTGTAAAAACAGTATGTTTTCCTGATTGAACCATTCAATAAAGGATATGACGCTGGCGACAATAAGCACCTTTTTCACACAATCACTCCGTTGTTACGATACATTCTTCAGCAGTTCAGCAGCATGCCGTTGCTTTTGCTGATAGCATTCAAGAGTGACCTTCTTTTCTTTGAGCAGATAATCACCGAAATCATCACAAATATCGATCTCGTTTACTTCGGGATCACGCTTGAACATTTTATATATCGTCTTTAATACAATCTTAAAATCTTCTCTAAAACTGATGCGCTCTATGTATTCCAGGTCGATACGCAGCTTGACTTCCCAGGCAAGCGCGTTTCTGCCGCTCACCTGAGCAAGACCGCTCAGCCCCGGGCGCACCAAATGGCGTCGCCTCTGTTCATCAGTCATGAAAACCATATCTCTGACGAGCTGCGGGCGCGGTCCGATCACGCTCATATGCCCGGCAAGAATATTCAATACCTCGGGCAGTTCATCCAGCGAGGTGGAGCGGAGCAGCTTTCCGAAGCGTGTCAGACGCACACTGTCGGGGAGCAACTTGCCGTTTTCATCTTTTTCATCAGTCATTGTTCGGAATTTGAATAGAGTAAATATCTTTTCTTCTCCGGTCTTGGGATCGATCTTCCCGGGGCGCGGCTGCTTGAATATCACGGGACTTCCGAGGTTGATCCTCACAAGCAGAGCCACGATGCCGTACAGCCAAAAGAATAGGATCATCGTCAGCAAGGCGCACAGAATATCGATCAAACGCTTGATATACCTGCTGTAAATGCCGTTGACCGGGGAGCGGCGATGCGGTTTGATCATTCAAAACAGCTCCTTATGGTTTGAATAATGATATCCTGCGTCTCAGCTTTCATCTTGTTATCGCTGGGTAAGCAAAGCCCACGCTCGAAAATATCCTCACATACGCTGAAACTGTCGTCAACACTGACTGAGGGGCAATCCTTGTAGACCGGCTGCATATGTAAAGGCTTCCAAATAGGGCGGCTTTCCACATTCATCGCCTTCAAGGTTTCAAATATCTCTGTCGGACAGCTCTTACCCGACTCTCTCTCAAAGGTCACGGTCATATCCGTGCGCTTCTGCTCGCACATCGCGCCCTTGTTGATGAGGATGCAGCTCAGCCAGAAATTCGGCTCGCTGTCGGGGGTGTGCGGATTCAGCGTGAGCGGCAGCCCGGTCAAGCCCTCCCGATATCTCTCGTAAATCGCTTTTTTCTGCGCGATATGATCTTCAAGATACGGCAGCTGACCGCGGATGATACCTGCGACGATATTGCTCATGCGGTAGTTGTAGCCAATCTCTTCGTGCTGATACCACGGCACAGGTTCCTTTGACTGCGTTGAGAGCTTGCGGATGTGTTCGGCGATTTTTTCATCATCAGTCAGAAGACATCCCCCGGTAGATCCGGTGATGATCTTGTTTCCGTTGAAGCTGATGACATTCAGATGACCGAACGTTCCGCTCATTTTTCCGCGATAGGACGCTCCGAAGGACTCTGCCGCGTCCTCAATCAGAACTGCACCGTACCTGTCGCAGATATCTCTGATCTCGTCGAGCTTTGACGGCGTGCCGTAAAGATTAGCGCATATGACCGCTTTTGCGTTCGGGTACAGCTTAAAAGCTTTCTCGAGTGCGACGGGATCCATATTCCATGAGTCATACTCTGAGTCGATCAAAACGGGGGTAGCGTTCTCATAGATGACAGGATTGATCGTCGCGCAGAAAGTCATATCGGAACATAGCACATAGTCGCCTTTTCCTACTCCTGCTTCTATCACAGCCAGATGCAGCGCGGAAGTACCGCTGGAAAGTGCGACGGCATATCGGCACCCGATTTTTTCACAAACCAGACGTTCGATCTCGTCAATATTTTCCCCTATAGTCGATTTCCAGTTTGTGAGTATTGCTTCTTTGATATAGTCTATTTCTTCCTCGTGGTAAGTAGGCGTGGATATCCACACCTTCTCGGAAAAGATTTCCATTTCTACCCATCCTTTTAAGGCAATACCGCATAATTCAGGTGTGCGGATTGCGCAGTAGCTTTGAATGGATTATGTTACCCAAATCGAAGATTTGGACATAATCTCAAGATCTTTCGCCGGGTCGTTCAAATGAAGTGAGATAAGACTTACTTCTTATAGTAGTAATAATTATAATAGTATTTGCTGTACTTTCCACGCTTGTAGTATTTTCGGTGCTCGTCAACGCCGTTGTAGACAAATCCCAGTGCCTTGGCGCCGGCAAAATCCAGCTGGCGCAGCATCTCATTGATTTTTGAACACTCGGATTCACAGTGACGCACTACCATCAAATAGCCATCCACGATGTTCGCAAGCATAACCGCATCGCTGACAATGGTAACGGGCGGAAAATCTAAAATAATGAAGTCGTAGTATTTCTTCAAAAACTCAACAAACGACGTCATCTGCTTGGATTCCAACAGTATGGTCGGATCGGGAGGAATGTCGCCTGCGGTCATAATATCAATGCCATACGTTTTGGAACGGCGGATCATTGGTTTTTCACTATCCTGCGTACCGGACAAAAAGTTTGATAAACCGGGCTTCGCTTCAATACCGAGCTTGGACGCTACCGTCGGCAGGCGCAGGTCACAGTCAACGATAATAACCTTCTTATTTATCTGTGCAAAGGAGATAGCGAGGTTGAGCGCCACCGAGCTTTTGCCGTCGCCTCGGTCGGCGGATACAACGCCGATACACTTGCTTTCATTACCCGGTAACGAGAACATAACGTTTGTACGCAGGGATTTGTAGGCTTCCTTGACAGTGAACGGAGACTGCTCCGAAAGCAGCATCTTCTTTGGATCGAAAACCGAGGTGGACTTTTTATTTCTTTTCATCATTCAACCCCTCGCCTTCCTCGCTGTTCTGCTTTTCGTCGTGTTCTTCGTCGTGATCTTTTTTGTGACCGTAGGAATAGTAGTTGTAGTAGTCCGAACCGATGCTTCCGGCTCTGTTGACATCGGGTATCACTCCGAGAATCGGCAAAGAAAACCTGCTTTCCAAATCGTTTTCATTCTTGACGGTATCATCCAGGAAGTAGCGGACAATGACCCACGCGGAAATCAACAGGGCTCCGATAATAAAGCCAATTAACGCGTAGCGGGTATAGCTCGGCTTGTAACGCTTTTCCGTATACTGGGGATAGTCGATGATTTTCATCGAACTTCCCTCAACGATGTTCGCCATCTGTGCAGGCGCGGTGCTCGCGATTTCCTTGGCAAACTCATATGCCGTTTTGGGACTGGTGCTGACAACATAAAGTGTGATGATCTGCGTTTCGTCCTCAACCTCGGTTGACACCATATCCTGAAGCGCTTCATAGGAAGCGTCCATATCGATGGCTTTTGCTGCGGTAGTCAGGATCCGCGCACTCATAAGCGTTGTTTTGTATGTTCTGACGATCTGCGTGGAAGCGTTGACGTCGGATACAGAGAGATAATCCGTGTTCTTCTGCGTCTGCTTATTGTTGATATATGCGGTAAAGGCACACCGATAGGTGGGCTTCACAAAAATTTTGGCTCCGACAAATGACGCCGCGCCCACCAGCAAGCCTACCAGTACAATAAGCCACAGCCTCCTAAGAAGCTCCTTGAGCACGGGGATCAGATTGATCTCCATCTCTACGTTATCAGTTGTTTTTACGTTGTTTTTCTTCATACCTTTGCCTCAAAAAACTATAGAGAGCCACTAATAATTCAATGTTGCGCAGAAGTGCGGAAGATTTCGTGCTAATGCGTAGCAGGGAATTGTTAGAGGCTCCCTTAATGATCTCCGGATATCAACCGTCGGGGATTGTATTTATAATTCTAAAGCAGAATTATATGAATGTGCCCGTACGGGGAGAGCTGACATATCGTTGTATTAGGAAACTGCTCACATTGCTAAAAAAACATAATATTTGACAATATTTTACATAAAAATCATGAAGTAATTCACTTCAATTTATTACACAGACCATTAAAAAATCAAAATTTTATCCAAAATAACCAAAAATATTATAGTTACTATTATATCATCTTTTCTATTTGTGTCAAGTGATAAATTTAATTGAAAGAAATATATAAAAATCTCGCAGAAATTTGTTGTAAATTATAATAATGGCACTCTCCGTTTGAAACGTGGTCGTTAAGCGTCGTACCTAAAAGTACTTCCTCGAACTCCCTGTTTATGCGCTTCCTCGAACTTCCATCATCCGTCACCGGAGGCGGTCGTTCTCGTCACCTTCGAGTCTCTTTCGGTGCGCAGTTTTTATGGCGCGCCGGAGTAGGGAGGATAGCGCCTGCCTCGTTTGTTGCGTCCACTTTCTGTGAGAAGGAATTCTTCTGCGCTCTCGTTAAAAACGTCGTACTGTGACGACGCACCCTTTCGAGTTGCCTTTTTCTAAAAACGATCTGTTAGACGAATTTTTATCAGGCGGTTGAAGCAAATAAGAAAAAATATATACAATGTGCTCTGAACGATGATAATTTAACAGTTATTAAGTTTTAAGTTTTCAGTATTCATTTAGAAAATCCTTTCCGTCGGACTGAAAATTTAAGGCAATACCGCATAATTCAGGTGTGCGGATTGCGCAGTAAGATTTTTCGTCAGGTTGTACAAATAAATTGAGGTAAGGCTGTCGCCTTGCCGATAATATTCAAGCAAGCCGTGCGCCTTGAATTGTGCGGTGTTGCCTTAAGACTTAAAACTTAAAAATGAATAATACAAAGCAAAAAACCTGCCACTTACGTGACAGGATTTTTACTTTGGCGCGCCGGAAGAGACTCGAACTCCCGACCTTCTGATTCGTAGTCAGAAGCCTGAAATAGTTACAAAATGGTAACTATCGGTTTAATTAATCTAATTTGTGATTGAAAAAATGAGCAATAGTTGATATAATAAAAATGAGGATGTGAGATGTATGATGATTAAATACTCAAAATCAGCTTTGAAGTTTCTTGCAAAAGCAGATAAGCCTACTGTGGCAAGAATTCGCAACGCAATTGAGGGATTAACGCTCTTCCTCCGGACGGTGATATAAAAACCATGCAAGGTTATTCCGACGGCAGACAACGGCTCCGAGTTGGAAAATTCCGGATTGTGTTTAGGGCAACACCGCACAATTCAAGGCGCACGGCTTGCTTGAATATTATTCCGTCAGCTTGCCCAAAAAATCTCGGCAAGGCGACAGCCTTACCTCAATTAAAAATCTTACTGCGCAATCCGCACACCTGAATTATGCGGTATTGCCTTAGATTTACCGTTGAGAATGAAATTGAAATTGTTTATATCATTGATATAGGCTCGCGTGGCGACATTTATAAATAAGGAGTGATTCGTATGTCTGACAAAGCACTGCAAATGGCTGAAATGATCGAAATGCTTCCTGCGCAGGAACAAGCGCTTGCTTTTGAAATGCTGAAACGCATTGTGTTGGCTTGGGATCCCGATTTTACTAAAGTAACCTCTGCCGAAGCGAAAAGCATTGAAGAAGCAGAGAAGAGCGGGTTCGTAGCAGAGGACGATATTGATTGGGACAATCTTGAAAAGTATGCATAACAAAAGAAAATCCTGCCACATAGTGACAGGATTTTTCCTTTGGCGCGCCGGAAGAGACTCGAACTCCCGACCTTCTGATTCGTAGTCAGACACTCTATCCAGCTGAGCTACCGGCGCATACGCGGTTTTTTCCGCTAAACAGTATGTTACCATATTTGAAAATAAAATGCAAGTGTTTTTTTAAAATTATCTGAAAAAATTTGCAAAAAATTTTCGGCGAAAAAAGAAAGGCGGCAAATTCGGTAAAAGATTACAGATTTTTCTCGATTTGTCATTGCTTTTTTTGCATTGGAAAACCCCGTCAGATAAAAAATTTATAAATTCTTTTTCAGAAAAATTGTAAAAAACTCTTTATTTTTTTGTAATTATATGTTACAATAATAACCGCGGGAACAAAAAAATCCGCATAAAACTGGCGATTTTATGCAGGATTCCGCAAAGGTTACAAGATGTTGTGAATGTTGTAGCAAATTGCACATTATCCTGTGTTTATAATCGGTGGAAATACGATTTGACATTTTCGGTGCAGTTGTGTTACAATAACCGTGGTTACAAAAAAGTAATCAACTAAGCGCAAATACTATCACGTGATTTTGCGCGTAACTTTAAGAAAGGGTGATACCATTGAAGCATTTTGCTTTAAGACGCGTATCTGCTATAGCGGTAACGGCAGCGCTGTTACTTACAACCGTTTTTTCGATTTCCATATTCGCTAACGCGGCAACGTTCTCTCCGAGACTGACCGCGCCCGCGAGAACCAATAAATATTACTACAGCGACAAGAATATTTATTACGCTTCCGGTTGGGGTATGCCAAACTGTACCGCTTATGCTTACGGCAGAGCTTATGAGATCTTGGGCAAGGAGCCTAAGCTTTCCTGGTACAGCGCGGAAACCTGGTACGACTACAACCGCAGCGGCGGTTACTACAATTACGGCAGGACCCCCAAGGTCGGCGCGATTGCCTGCTGGTGTTACAACGGCGGCGGTCACGTCGCAGTAGTTGAGCAGATCAACAGCGACGGTTCCATGGTGCTGTCCAACTCCGGTTACAACTACCTCGAGTTCTATCTTACATACGCTAACAAAAACGATTCAAACCCCGGCGGAAACAGCTGGTGGACTTTCCAGGGCTATATTTACATTATTGATTCCGCTGATGTGGTCGATTCCGAGCCTGCCGTAGAGTATAAAAACGGCGTCTACAAGGTTCAGGTGGATTCCACACTCAACATGAGAAGCGGCGCAGGGACAAGCAACGCATACGTTACTTCCGTTCCCAATGGAGCAAAGCTCAGCGTTACTCAGACCAAGCAAGCCGGCGGCTACACATGGGGCTACACTACATACAATAATAAAAGCGGTTGGGTAGCTCTTGACTACTGTGTATATGTTTCCGAGATTCCCGAGGAGACCAAGGCTCCTGCAACACAGCCTGCTACACAGCCCGCAACTAAGGCTCCTGCGACACAGCCTGCAACTAAGGCTCCTGCGACACAGCCCGCAACTAAGGCTCCTGTGACACAGCCTGCGACCAAGGCTCCCGCGACACAGCCTGCGACCAAGGCTCCTGCGACACAGCCTGCAACAAAGGCTCCTGCAACGCAGCCTGCGACAAAGGCTCCTTCAACACAGCCTACCACGGCTCCTGTAACACAGCCTGTGACCAAAGCTCCCGCAACCGTAGCAACACAGAAGCCCGTTACAACAACAGCTCCTGCAACAGTTCCTGCACCTGCCAAGAAAAAGGGTCTCGGCATCGGTGATATCAACTCCGACGGAGTTATCAGCATTTCCGACGCTACCATGATACAGAAGTACCTCTCAGACAGCATCAAGCTCACCTCAGAGCAAGTCGGCTGGTGTGACTTCAATTTCGACGGCAGGGTCACAATTGACGACGTAACCGGAATCCAGAGATACGCGTCACTCAAATACGATTGATCATAATTGATACGAGCGGTTTAGACCAAAAGGTTTGAACCGCTCTTTTTTGTGTGAAAAATCTTTATAAAAGGGTATCATATTTTGAAAAAATGTGTTATAATAACAAAGAGTATGAATAAGATACGAGGAATTGGCATGAAAGAAAGACAAAATGACATACATTCTGATGTGATCGCAGGCAGGAATCCCGTCAGCGAGGCGCTCAGAAGCAGCCGCCCGATAGACAAGATACTGGTGGCGCGCGGAGAACAGAGCGGCGCGATCGTGGGTATCCTCGCGAAAGCGCGCGATAAGCGCATTCCCGTCAAGGAGGTTGACCGTCAAAAGCTGGACTATCTCAGCGCAGGCGCTCCTCACCAGGGGATCATCGCCTTTGCTGCCGTGCGCGAATACGCATCGGTCGAGGATATTTTCGCCTGCGCCGAACAGCGCGGCGAGCCGCCTTTTATTGTGGTGCTCGACGAGGTGGAGGATCCGCACAATCTGGGTGCGATAATCCGCACCGCCGAATGCGCCGGAGTTCACGGCGTGATTATTCCCAAGCGGCGCAGCGCCGGACTCAGCTACACCGTGGGCAAGGCTTCCGCAGGCGCGGTAGAATATATGAACGTGGCGAGAGTCACCAATATCGCCGTTCTGCTCGACGAGCTGAAATCAAAGGGCGTGTGGGTGTTCGGAGCAGATATGAACGGCGAAGACTACCGCAAATGTGATTTTTCGGGTCCCTGCGCTATCGTTATCGGCAACGAGGGAAAGGGTATCTCCCGTTTGGTACGCGAAAAATGCGACGTGATCGTGTCGCTTCCCATGAAGGGTAAAATCAACTCACTCAACGCTTCCGTCGCGGCAGGCATTTTGATGTACCGCGCAATGGAACGCAAATAAGAAAGGACGTGTCAGCCTTGTCGGATTACGATAAAAAAGAGGACTTGCTAAGGGAGCTTGAAATCCAGAGTATCCTTGAGGAAAGTCGCGATTTGGCGGATATCGAGCAGATGAAAAGGAACGCGCAAAAATACCGCGCTAAGCCAAAGGTGCAGGATATTTTCAGCAACGCCGACCAAAAGCCGCGTTTGGAGAATGCCGATCCGCTGACGGCAGCAGACGAGGAAAAGGTAAAAAAGGCGGATAAAAAAGCCAAAGCCAAGTCGGAAAACACAATTGTGGGCGACAAAACCGCAACAACTATCCAAACCGAGCTGATGATGGACGGCAGCGCCGAAAACGTGCCTGCAGTCGGGTCTGAGCCCGAAGACGATAAACCTGCCGCTGCCGAGCCGGAGCTTCCCGAGGAGGAAAAAGAGATAGTCACTCTCACCCCCGAGTACGCCGACGACGCCCGTTTTGCAGGCGATGTTATAGGCGAGGTGGACACCTTCCGCGAATCCTCCCCGATAGAGAGCATTCAGTCCATTGATATCGACATGGACGAGCAAAACTACGAGCAAAAGCAGAAAATGCAGGAGGACGAAAAACAGCAGAAATACCGCGAGCTGTTTCAGGAAAAGGAAGACGGCAAGCCTGCAAAGCACGTTGTGTCCCGTGTGCCCGTATACCAGCCAGAGGAGCCGTCAAATCTGCTAAATGTAAAAGCAGGCAGGTTCTCCGAGGTGGTCGAGACCCAGTACGAGGAATACATACGCTCCAAAAATCCGTCTGTGATGGCGCATGTTATCCGACCCGAGCCAAAGCATGAGGAAGCCGAGGAGGAAAAGCCGCGCGACGAGCGCTCTGTTAAGGAAAAGGTGATTTCCGCGGTAGTCGGCTTTTTCTCGCGCGACGAGTCCGACGACACCGACACTCCAAAGCAAAATACGACTCCCGTGGAGGATTACACGGGTGAGGAAGACGAGCAGAGCATCAGGTATGAGCTCAACTCCAATATAAAGAAGCTGTTTTTCCGCAGTTTGATTTCAGGCGTTATCGCGGCGGTCGCTGTTTTGATAACAGCTGCGGCAAGGATTTTCCCCGACGCGATCATCGGAGCCATCCCTGTTGCGCCGGCGGCTTATGCGGTATTCAACTTCCTGCTGATCGGTTCGTCGATCGTGCTCAACCGCGTAGCCATGATCAGCGGACTTACTCCGCTGCTTAAATTCAAGGGCAACTCCGATACCGCCGTAGCTGTCGCAGGCGCGTCCGCGGTGCTGCAAACCTTGGTCAGCTTCTTCTGTCTGGGCGATATGTCCGGATTTAACGTGAACTATTACTCCACCGTGGTGCTGCTGGCGTTCTTCGCCAACAACCTCGGCAAGCTGTTCCTGCTTTTGAGGGTGCGCGATAATTTCCGCTTTGTATCCTCAAAGGGACAGAAGTACGCCGCCAAGATCTACAACGACGAAAACGTAGCGAACAAAATGCTAAGCGGCACTCCTGCCGACCGCACACTGATCGCTTATCAGCACAAAACAAAGTTCCCGTCCAATTTCCTGAAAATATCCTACGCTCCCGACCCGAGCGAGGATCTGGCTTCAAAAATGGCGCCGGTCACCACCATAGCGGCAGCGGCTATCGCCCTGCTTTACGGCGTGATCAAGCTTGACTTTGCCGACGCGGTGAACACCTTCTCGCTGATCACCGCGCTCGGTATCCCCGTGGCTACTCTGCTTGCGGTGAATCTGCCGGTGCGCAGACTCTGCAAAAAACTGATCGGCTACGACGCTATGCTTGCAGGCTACCCGTCTATCAAGCAGTTCTGTGACAGTACGGCAGTGATGATCGACGCGAACGAGCTGTTTCCTGCCGATACGATCGAGCTTGAGGGTATCAAAACCTTTGAGGAATTCAATGTGGACGAGTCGCTTCTGTGCGGTATCGCGATCCTAAAAGAAGCGCAGAACCCCATTGCGAACGCCTTTGAATCGGTTGTGACCGAGACCCGCGAAACACTGCCCGAGGTGGAAAGCGTTCTCTATGAGGACGATCTGGGACTGGTCGGCTGGATAAACGGCGAGCGGATTTTGGTCGGTTCACGTCAGCTTATGGAAAAATACAGCGTTGATACCCCTGCCGCCGACTATGAGGCAAAGTACGCCAAGGACGACCGCCAGATCACTTATCTTGCGCGTGCAGGCAGACCGGTCGCGATGCTTGTGACAAAGTATCACGCCGACTCGGAGCTGAAAAGCGAAATGCAGCGCGCAGAGGCTAACGGCATCAGCTTCCTGATCCGTACCACCGACTACAACATCACCGACGAGCTGGTCGCAAAGCTCTACAACCTGTTCTACCGCAGCATAAAGGTATTGCCTACTGGCTTGGGCAACGTGCTCAAGGAGGCGCAGAGCGTCACCGAGGAGACCTCGCGCTCCTACCTTATCACGGGCGGCAAGGCGTCGTCCATGTCGCGCGCGGTATCGGGCTGTGTGAGGATAAAGCAGAACATCTCGCTTGCTATCATGATCCAGCTGATCGCAGTGATCGCAGGTATTATGATAGCCGCCACGCTTTCGCTGTACGCAGGCGTAGGCGTAATGGGCTCGCTCGAGGTATTTATATACGCTGTTTTCTGGGCGGCTGCCACACTTATCGCTCCGTCCGTACAAAAACCGTGATTATTGGGAGGAACTGAAATTGAAAATTGCACCTTCACTTTTATCCTGTGATTTCTCAAAAATGGGCAGCGAGATCGAACGCATGGACAAAGCAGGCGCGGACTGGATGCACCTTGACGTGATGGACGGTCACTTTGTGCCTAACATCACCTTCGGCGCGCCTGTTTACAAGACCGTGCGCCGTTATTCCGACAAGCCCTTTGACGTTCATCTTATGATCACCGATCCGCTGCGCTATATCGACGATTTTGCCGACGCGGGCGCGGATATCATCACCTTTCACGTTGAGAGCGATTCTCCTGTTGAGGAGACTATTCAAAAAATCAAGTCGCGCGGTATAAAGGCAGGCTTGGTCATCAAGCCGAACACCCCTGCAAGCGCGGTATTTCCCTACCTTGAACAGCTTGATTTGGTGCTTGTAATGACCGTTGAGCCCGGCTTCGGCGGTCAGAGCTTCATGGCTGACATGCTTCCAAAGGTCACGGCTGTCAAAGAAGAGTGCCGCCGCCTCGGTATTGAACTCCCGGTGGAGATCGACGGCGGAGTGAGCGAGGACACCATCGCTCAGGCGGCAGCCGTAGGCGTGGACATATGCGTAGCAGGAACCGCCGTGTTCAAAGCGGAGGATCCCAAAAAAGCGATCGCCAAGCTGAAAAGCCTTTGTGATTAATAGTTTTTATAGGACGGTCAGGTTGATTCCCTGACCGCCTTTTTGTTTTTAGAGGGGAGAGTGGCGCTTTTCCTCTATATGTCATTTCGAGCGGTGCCCGAAGGGCAAAATCACGAAGTGATTTAGCCGAGAAATCTCCCTGACAGGAAACCACGCTTCACCTCCGAGGAGATTTCCCTACACGTTCCGCTTGGTCGAAATGACATCGGGAGATAAGTTGTTGTCAAAAAAGGTTGATTTTTAATAAGGAATGTGATATTATGATATTTGTATAGGTATATGACATTATGAAATCGGCTTATCGTGACAGCCAAACAGGGGAGAGTAATATTATGAGGATAAGAGTGTTAAATCGTTCATCGGCGGTTTTACTGTCGCTGGTTATGATGCTTGCCGCCGTATCGGCAGCGCTGCCTGCTGCTTCCGCCGCGAACAAAAAGCTGACGCTCAGCGCAGCTTCGCTTTCGCTGTCAATCGGAGACACGGTGGACATCAACCAGTATTACTCGGATAATTCAGCTTCCGATAATGTAGTGTACACCTCCAGCAATACCCGCGTGGCTGAGGTTCGCCCTTACGCCGGCGTTGTGACCGCTTTGGCGAGCGGCTCGGCTACCATAACCGCACGCGATAAGGTGTCCGGACATCAGGCGACCTGCAAGGTGTCCGTCAGCAGCGGCTATGTTCCCACCACCACCTCAAATCTCACAGACCGCTGGCACAAGGGCAGCAAGGGATATACCGAGGTGCTCGGTATGACCTATGACAAGCTGGTAAGCTGGCTGAAAAACCACGACAATAAGAGCAAAAATCCCAACTACTATATAGGTACGCCTTTTGTAATGGACGACCACCGTATGCCCAACGGCGACCAAAGCAGCCGTTACGCGACGGGCGACTACGGCTTGCCCACCTACAGCCCCATGCTCAACTGCACGGGCTTTGTTTGGCACGTGCTGCAAAGCGTCAGCTCTCGCAAATGGCTGGTGCCTGCGGAATCGGGCTGGGTATCGCTGTACTGCAACAATGATATCAGCCGCTACTACTTCACCTCAAAGTCCGCTATGCTAAAATCGGGACTCCTTGAAAAAGGCGATGTAATCTGGCAGTTCTGCACCGAGAGCGAATACTACGGCAGCCCGTATAACCACATAGGCATTTACTACGGCGACGGCAAATCCAACGTGTTCTGGCACTCCGCAGGCAAGGCGAACGCCATCACCGAGGTACGCGGCTGCGGCCGTCCCGTGACCTTCTGCGTGGTGGTAAAGGCAAAGCCCTACAATCAGCTAAAGCTCAACCGAAATACGCTGTCCTTGGGCGTGAACGAGAGCTACGGTTTGGTTCCTAACGACGCTAAAAACGTCAGTTGGAAGAGCAGCAATACAAAGGTTGCTGCGGTTGACAAAAACGGCAAGGTCACAGGCATAGCTCCCGGCACGGCTACCGTGACGGTCAGTGCCGACAAGCGAGGCTCCGCGACCTGCAAGGTGACCGTTAAAAACGCTCCTTCTTCCGTTAAGCTCAATATCTCGAGCCGCACCATGGGTATAGGCGAGACATATACCATACAGGAGAACACCGACAGCGGCAGTTATGCCAACGCCGCCAATCTGAAATGGTCGAGCTCCGACAGCAAAGTGCTTGCCGTTTCCAAGGTGCAGACCACCAACAAGGCAGTGCTCACCGCTAAAGGCGTCGGTACCGCTACCGTAACGCTGAAAACCTATAACGGCAAGACGGCAAGCGCTGTGATCACCGTCAAAAAAGCTCCCACCAAAGTCAGTCTCAACGCGACAAATGTGATTCTGGGCGTGGGCGAGACCTTTGATTTCAATTCTTCGCTTCCCAACGGCGAAGCTTCCTCGGTCATCGACTACAGCACAGATAACGGAAAGGTGATTTCCGTCAAGACCTCGGGCGGTCTTACCACCGCTTTGAAAACAGGCACGGCAAACGTGACCGCAAAGGCGTTCAACGGCAAAACTGCCAAGGCGAAGGTCACCGTTAAGCCTGCTCCCGGCAGCGTTGCGCTGACCGTTCCCGTTCGCACCCTCGGCGTGGGTGAAAAACTGACTGTCAGTGAAAACACTCCGCAGGGCACATACGCCAACGCTTCAAATCTAAAATGGAGCAGCAGCAACACAAACGTGATCGCAGTAAAACAGGGCGCCGGCAACAAGGCTGAGCTAACAGCCGTGGGCGTCGGAACCGCCAAACTCAGTATTACCCTCTACAACGGCAGATCCGCTTCGGTCAATATGACCGTTAAGGCGGCTCCGAAGAGTATGCGCCTTTCCGTTTCCTCGCTCGATATGGGCGTCAATGAGAAATTCACCATTACCGAGGTCACAGATTCGGGCTCCTACGCCAGCGCACCCACGATCAAGTGGAGCAGCAGCAATGAAAAGGTGCTCATGGTCAAAAAAGGCGACGGCAATAAGGCGGAGCTTACCGCAGCAGGCGAGGGCACAGCAGTTGTGACCGCGACCGCATATAACGGCGTTTCCGCTACCGCCGTTATCACCGTAAAAAAAGCGCCGAAAAAGCTGACGCTTTCACAGGAGTCGTACACCATGACCAAGGGCGGACAGCTCACCCTTGAGCCTGTCATGGACAGCGACAGCGCTGCGGCTTCATACACATTTACCTCAGGCAACACCCGTGTAGCGACGGTGGACGCGCACGGACGCGTGACCGCTGTTGCAAACGGCAGAGCGGTCATTACCGTGAAGTTGTACAACAACGTTTCCGTTTCCTGTTTGGTTACCGTGACAGACGCTCCCGCGAAAGCTCAGGAGCCTGTAGGCGAAACCATTCCGGAGCAGGAGGAGACGACTCAGGATACTACAGCGCAGTAAACGCGCGAAAAAAAGAAGGTATATATATGAAAAAAATAATTGTCGGCGCAGCGGCAGCTTTGACAGCATTCGCATCAGTGCTGCCTGCCTTTGCCGCCGGGCAAAATATCGTGACGGATATAGCCGTCACCGTAGATACTCATATCGCAGGTACACCGGCAACTCAGCCACCCAAGGCTGAGGTCAAAAGCGAAGGGGTTGTAATCTCAGACGCCGGGTGGACAAAGTCCGACGATATGCTCACTCCCTTTGAGGGAACGTTCGAGACAGGCAAAACCTACGGCGTAACGGTCGATGTTCAGCCGGGCGAGGGAATGCAGTTCTCGGAAACCGATCTGAAGGTGACTGTCAACGGAAAAACCGCAGTTTGCAATGTCGGAGACGGCAAACTTACCGTTTTTGCCGAAGTGAAGGCTGCAAATTCCGCGAAGGCGGCTGCTACTACAGATTCCGCTACACCCGATTCCGCAACAGCCGACTCAGGCAAAAACTACGACAATACCAATAACGCCAACGGCGCCATACCCACCAACGAGAGCAACGCGACCGTGGTGATTTTTGCCGTTGTTGTCGGTATTGCTGCCGCAGGCGGCGTCGCGTACTATATAATTACCAAAAACAAAAAGTAAGGTGACAGCATGAAAAAACGTATTATCACGGTTGTCATTGTTGTTTTGGCGCTCGCAGTGGCAGGTGTTGGAGGCTTTATTCTTTATAAGAAT
Organism: uncultured Ruminococcus sp.; assembly: GCA_902790475.1. Taxonomy (GTDB): domain Bacteria; phylum Bacillota; class Clostridia; order Oscillospirales; family Acutalibacteraceae; genus Ruminococcoides. Next base: position 34,782 of record CADASG010000019.1, read on the forward strand.
ATAAGCAATCAAAACACCGAGGAAAACTACAAAAAGATCTCCGAATCCTATGTTGCAGAAACAACCGGCGCGCAGGATTCTACAGTGAAAAAAAAGAACCTTCCTGCGAATCCGGTGGATTTCGCTTCACTCCGCGAGCGCAATCCCGATATCTACGGCTGGATAAAGGTCAAGGGTACCGAGGTTGACTACCCCGTGCTGCAGAGTGAGAACAACGACAACTTTTATATTGATCACGACGTTGACAAAAACTACGCGTTTGCAGGCTCGATCTACTCGCAGATGTGCAACCGCCGAGATTTTTCCGACAGGGTGACCGTGCTTTACGGACACAATATGGCGAATAATTCCATGTTCGCCTCGCTTCACAGCTTTGAAGACCCCGAATTCTTCAAAAAGCACAAGGACATGACGATATACATTGACGGCGCGCGCCTTGATTATGTGGTGGTGTCGGCTTACATCTATGACGACAGCCATATAATGAATTCGTTTAATTTTTCGGATGACAAGGTATACAGCGATTTCCTTGCTTCCGTGCTGAAACCGCGCTCCCTGTCCTCAAACGTTCGCAACGGATTAACTCTTGACACTGATGACAAAATCGTTATTTTGAGCACCTGTCTTAACGCGGGCGACGGAAGATATTTGGTAGTCGGAAAGCTGAAAAAACAGACAGAATTGCAAAAATCTACAAAAAATTAGTGATAATTCACAAACAATATGTCAATAGAGAATTTATTTTTGTTATTTCCTATAGTATATTTCTCTTTACATTATCGTTTCATTGTGGTAAAATATGAACATGAGTTAAGTATAAACTTAATCTTAGGAGGAATTAATCATGAAAAAAGCACTCACAGTTTTAATCGCAGTATTGTTAATTGCTGTTTCGGCAATGCCCGCTTTCGCGGAGTCCGTGAACAGTCCTACCCCTACAAAGGGTAATTATAACGTTAATATCTCGGTAGGCGAGGATATCGGTACGGTTACTTATGATTTTGTTTCCGGCGTTGATGAAGACGGCAATCAGCAGATCCACCTGCACATCGACCTTAAAGACGGCGTAGAATTCGGCGGCTGGGTTGTTGACGGTTATGTTGACGGCGACCTTTCCAAGCCCGACACTATTCTGACCATTTCAAAGGATGCAGTTATCAACGTTAAGACAAAAGGCGAGGAGTCCACTACTGTAGTTCCTGAGCCCACCAAGTCCGGTTCAGATGACAACGGCAACAAGGGCGATAACGGTTCCAAGGGCGACAACGGTTCCAAGGGCAGCTCTGGCAGCTCCGGTGGCAAGGTTGTTGACAACGGTTCCAAGTCTCCTCAGACCGGCAGCAATGATGTTGTAACATTTGTTGCTTTCTCTGCTCTGGCTCTCGCACTTGCTTCTGCTGTAGTAGTTGCAAAGAAAACATCTAAGTGATGAATTAAACAACTGAAATAAAGAGGGCGGGGTTCCCGCCCTCTTTTCTGTAAATACGCAAAAACCATATATTTTTGGAAGGAGGACGCGCGTGTCCGAACAGGAAAAGACAACGCAAAATAAAACCGGTGAGATGAATATACGGTACCCGGATGATGATCATGAAAAGCCGCAGAGAAGCGGAACCAAAGAAGATGAAATGAAGATCATCACTTCGTCCGGTCATCGTCATCACAATCACCGTTCAAAAAAAGGCAAACACCATGTAAAGAAAAAACTGAAAAAGTCTTTGCTTATTGTCGGAATCGTTTTATTGTCATTGGTTTTGATCGCACTGAGCACTATTGCGGTGATGTATCACACAGGCAAAAACGAGTTGAATTCCGATAAAGTCAGGATCAATACGCCCGCCTCCGTAGATTCGGTAGAGGACGGTCAATATGTCTACTACAAGGGCGACAAATACCGTTACAAGAGTGATGTCATCAATATGCTGTTTTTGGGTATTGATGAAAATAACTATATCATGCCCAAGGGTGATATCGGAAGCAACGGTTCTGCGGACATGATCGCTCTTGCCGCGATTGATAAAAAGGATTCCAAGGTAACGATAATCAATATTCCGCGTGATATCATGACCGACGTTAAGGCGTTCTCTTTGTCAGGCGGTTATTCCGGTATGGAGAAAATGCAGATCGGTTTGTCCTACGCCTACGGCAACGGCGCGGATACGAGCTGCGTCAACACTATGTCGGCGGTGCGTTCACTGTTCTACAATGTTCCCGTCAACTCCTATTTCTCTCTGCAAATGGAGGGAGTGTCCGACCTTAACGACAGTATCGGCGGTGTTGATGTTGTCAGTCCGTCTACTATCGGACCCTTTGTAAAGGGTGAGAAGTATCATTTGGACGGCTCCGACGCGCTTCTGTTCGTTCATAAGCGCGATATGCAGCGGTCTGACGCAAGCCTCAAGCGAAATGACCGTCAGAAGGTATACTTGAAATCGTTTATTTCAAAATTCATTAAGAAAACCAAAAAGGATATCGGCGTTCCTATCAGTGTTTACAATGCTACCAAGCCATACTCCTGCACAAATCTTAACGCAAGCCGAATCATTTATTTGGCGACGGAGTATATTTTGAACCGCAACATGAAGATCAAGATGGAGAGCGTGCCCGTTACCGTTTCGGTAAATGAAAACAGGAACGCTGAGAACTACGTCAAGGAAGAGGAGTTCTACGAGATGTTCCTCAGCGTTTTCTATGAAAAAGTAAGTAAATAAAAAAAGGACGCTTCGTGCGTCCTTTATTTATTTGATTATTTGATTTTTTTCAGTGCGGAATTGACGGGATAAGCGATAAACGCCGCCGCAACGCATTTGCCGATGTCAAATAGAATAAACGAAGCCGCGACCAATTTTGCGGAGGTTATCAAATCTATCTGCTGAACAGCCGAGAACCACAGGATACCAGGAATGTAAACCGACGGGATACCGACAGCGACAGACACCGCTGTATATCTAAAAACCGCATATTTGCTTTCAAAGCTGCCTTTAAGCAGGCTCACAAGGAAAGAAGCGAGGATAAAGCCGAGGATAAATCCGCCGGTCGGAGAGGCGAGTGCTGCGAATCCTCCCTTGCCTCCGGAAAAGACAGGCAGTCCGACCAACCCCAGCAGCGTATACAGCAGCTGTGCCGTCAGCGCTTGAAGCGGACTGAGTATCAGCGCCGTAAGCATTACCGCCAGCACCTGAAGAGTCAGCGGAACGGGAAACGGCATCGGGACCGCGAGCGGACTCAGCACGCACAGAAGCGCCGTGCAAACAGCGATACGCGCCATATTAAGCGCAGTGAATTTTTTATTTGTTTTGGAATTCTCAATCATTTTGTCAACTTCTTTTCATTTGATAGTTTACATTATACCACCGAGTCGGCAAATTGTCAATACCTCCTCTTAGTATCAGTTGACAATTATCTCTATTGAAAAAACACTCATTATGTGTTACAATAATAAAAGTATTTTACAAGGAGACCGCGAAATGAAAAAATGTGACTACTGCGCCAAGGAGATTTCATATGACGAGATGTACTGCTGTGAGGAATGCGAAAAGCTGACAAAGGACTACTATATCAGAGCTGACCGATACGCAAAACCGTTTTCCGTGATAAACGTAGTGTGTCTGTTCGGAGTGATGGCAGGCATGTTTATTTTTCCCATGGCAAAGCCCTTCGGTGCGGCAATGGCGATCATCTGCTGCGCGGTTTTAGGCGTTCTTCTGCTTGTGCTTCCTTTTCCGACCGAAAGCATGATACGCAAATTCAAAATGAAAAAGGCAATTCAAATCACCCGTTTGGTCGGTATCGGCATGATGTTTTTGGGCGTTATGATAGCAGGCTTGCTGGCGATTTTTTTAAGCTGACGTATAATCATAAGAAATTTGTCAAAGCTAATATCATCATTCGTAAGGAGGATTAGGAATGCTTGATAAAATAGCTTTGGCGATTTTAATTATCGGCGGTCTCAACTGGGGCAGCGTCGGTATTTTTCAGTTTGACCTTGTGGCGTTTATCTTTGGCGGACAGTCGGGCGTGATCAGCAGAGTTATCTATGTGCTGGTCGGCTTGGCGGCGATCTGGTGTATCACCTTACTGTTCCGCGACACGCGCGACACCATCATGGACGACCGCAAGCACGAAGTCATTCACGGATAATATATTGATCTGCAAACAAAACCGGCTCAAACCGAGCCGGTTTTATGTTTGGAAAAATTAAGCCGATAACCGCTCGCGCAGAAGGGCAAGTATCTTCTTTTCCCGTCGGCTGACCTGAACCTGTGTCATGCCCAAAGCTTCGGCTGTTTTTTGCTGGGTGAGTCCCCGGTAATAGCGCAGCTTCACGAGTTCTCTGTCACGCACTTCGAGCTCTCCGAGTGCGCTTTTCAGGCTGAGCTTTTCGGTGATCGCTTCCTGTATGTCGGGAGACGGCAGCTCCGTGTCGTGTTCGCTGCCGTCTCCCGAAAGAGACAGTGTGCTTTGTGCGCTGACGATAGCCTGTGTCACACGTTCCGCGCTTTCGTCAAGCTCTTTTGCCAACTGCGAAACCGTCATGTCTTTTCCGTTCTCAGAGTTATATTCTTGATTGAGACGGTCTATCCTCTGCCGCAGCTCATACAGCGAGCGGCTGACTCTGACGCAGCCTCCGTCGCGGAAAAGCCGTTTGATCTCGCCGGTAATTACGGGAAAGGCATAGGTCGAGAACTGACAGCCTCGGCTCTCGTCAAATCCGTTCAGCGCTTTGGACAGTCCCAGACAGCCTGCGGCGAACAGCTCCTCATATTCAATGCCCTTGTCACGGTAGCGCTTGCAGCAGGCGTGTACCAAGCCCATATGCCTTGCGGCGAGGTTGTCCCTGCTCACGCCGAAAGCGTTTTTTCAAGCGTCACGGAAGTACCCTTGCCGGGCGCGGAGGTCACCCTGACCTTGTCGCAGAAGCTTTGCATCACTGCAAATCCCAGTCCTGCGCGTTCCTCCTCGGGTGCGGTTGTAAACAGCGGCTGCATGGCGCGCGGAACGTCTTCGATCCCGCAGCCCTTGTCCCTGATTTTTACGGAAACGCGCCTGCCCTCCAGGATACGTGCGGTTATGTAGATCGTTCCGCCGCCGTGACGGTAGCCGTGTACTATACAGTTGGTGACCGCCTCGCTTACCGCCGTTTTAAGGTCGCTCAGCTCCTCCACAGTGGGGTCAAGGCTCATAATAAACGCCGAAACCGCCGCGCGCGCAAACGCCTCATTACGGCTTTTGGACGGGAAGCTCAGCTTCATTTCGTTTTCGATCGTCATCTCAGCACCCCCAGAGCTTCAAGTCCCGACATGGCAAAAATCCGGTAAACGTGGTCGGGCACGTTTACTACGCGCAGCCGACCGCCCATCAGCTTCATCTGACGGTAGCGCCCCATAACCAAGCCTACTCCCGATGAATCCATAAACCGAACCCTGCCGAAATCAAGGCACAGCAGGCGCGGCTTGAGTGACTGAGCCGCGCCGTCAATGGTCGTGCGCAGCCTGACCGCCGCGTCATGGTCGATCTCGCCGTCGATATACGCGGTAAGCACATGATCTCGATAATCTGTTTGCAGCATATTCACCGTTCCTTTCAAAAATGCTCCTTATCAATCATAATTATTATTCGGCGAGAAATTTGTTTTATTCTGTAAGCCGAAAAAATTTTCTCCGTTTTGAATGATTGAAAACATATAAAACACATTGAAATAATCGCTCCTTGCTTTTCGCCGTATGATAGTGTATAATCATGTTATCAACAAAACAGGAGCGGAGCAATGCGAAACCTTCATCGTGAACCGCTGGGCGGCGGCATGGAGATATATGTCACCGACAGCTATCATTTTTCCACGGATACCATTCTGCTTGCGAATTTTGCAAACCGCAGGGGCGGCAGGCGCAGAGTGGATTTAGGCGCAGGCTGCGGAACTATAGGGCTGCTGTGGCTAAAGGATAACAGAGATTTGGAGGTGACCGCCGTGGAGATACAGGCGGAAGCCTGCGAGCTTTTGGAACAAAGCGTCAGGCTGAATGATCTGGCGGATAATTTGACCGTGCTGAACGCCGACCTTAAAAACCTGCGCGGATCGCTCCCGTTCGGCGCTTTCGACCTGGTCGCCTGCAATCCGCCCTACAAGCTGAGCGGCACAGGAGTTCCGAATCCCGGGGACAAAAAGCTGTTGGCGCGGCACGAAACCGCCTGCACACTGGACGATATCTGCGCTGCGGCGGCAGGTCTTTTGCAGTTCGGCGGCAGATTTTGCATCTGTCAGCGCCCCGAACGCCTGCCCGACGTGATGGAATCCATGCGTAGATCCGACATAGAGCCGAAAACCCTTCGGCTGGTGCAGCAGCGCAGGGACAAGGCGCCCAAGCTGTTTTTGCTGGAAGGCAGAAAGGGTGGAAAACGCGGCTATATGGAGACCCTTCCGACGCTTTTTATCGAGGATGAAACGGGAGACTTTTCGGAAGAGATGCGCGAAATATACGGCAACTACAAATCCGACCACGAGGAAACGATATGAGTGGAATATTATATGTAACAGGCACGCCGATCGGCAATTTATCCGACCTTTCTCCGCGCGCGGCAAAAACGCTGGAAGAGGTGGACTTTATCGCCGCCGAGGATACGCGCGTGACTTTGAAGCTGCTGAACCATTTGGGAATAAAGAAACCCATGGTCAGCTATTTTGAACACAATAAGCGCGAGCGCGGCGAAATGATCTGCGCGCGCATAGAGCAGGGCGAGAACTGCGCCATTGTGACCGACGCAGGAATGCCCTGCATATCCGACCCGGGCGAGGATCTTATCAGGCTATGCGCCGAGCGCGGTATAAAAACCGTTGTGATACCCGGTCCAAGCGCGGTGATTGCGGCGCTGGCGGTATCGGGATTGAGCACGGGGCGCTTTACCTTTGAAGGCTTTTTGAGCGTAAACAAAAAAAGCCGCGCCGAACACCTTGACAGCCTGAAAAACGAGCGGCGCACAATGATCTTCTACGAAGCGCCGCACAAGCTTCCGGCTACCCTGAACGATTTTTACAGCGTTTTCGGCGACCGAAAACTGACGATAGCCCGTGAGCTGACCAAGCTGCACGAGGAAGTGATACGCACCACCACCGCACGCGCGGCGGAGGAGCTCAGCGACGGCAGCGTGCGCGGCGAGATAGTGCTGGTGCTCGAGGGCTGTTCTCAGGAGCCGGAAGGCGAATCCTTCACCCTGAGCGACGCGGTAGCGCTTGCCAAGGAGTTGCAGCGCGGTGGAATGAAAGCCACCGAGGCAGCGAAATCAGCCGCGGCGCAAACGGGCTTTAAGAAAAACGAAATCTATAAGGAACTGATAATATGACCTACGAACAAGCGCTTGAAAAAATCCATTCGCTGCTGTCTCTCGGCTCGCGTCCGGGGCTTGACCGTATGCGAAAATTCATGGACAGGCTCGGCAATCCTCAGAACAACCTTTGCTATATCCATGTCGCAGGAACCAACGGAAAGGGCTCAGTCTGCGCCATGCTCTCATCGGTGCTGGTGGCGGCAGGATACAAAACGGGATTGTTTATTTCACCCTACATAACGGATTTTCGGGAGCGTATCCAGATAAATAACCGCATGATAGACAAGGAGGTTTTGGCGCAGGCGGTTGAGGAGACTTTTCCTGTGCTTGAACAGCTGCGCAGTGAAGGCACAGTGATCACCGAGTTTGAGTATGTCAATGCTCTCCAGTTCTATATCCATTCGCGCGAACGCTGCGACGTTGTGGTGCTGGAAACGGGCATGGGCGGTCTGCTGGACTGCACCAATATCATTCCTCCGCCGCTGTGCGCGATAATCACCACTATCGGGCTTGACCACACCGCCGTTCTGGGCGATACTTTGGAAGAGATCGCCGTGCAGAAATGCGGCATTATCAAGGAGGATTCCGCAGTCGTAGCATCGGCGCAGTGCAAAGAGGTGATGGCGGTCATCGAAAAGACCGCCCGTGAGCGCCGTGTGCCGCTTATGCAGAGCCAAAGCGTAAGCGCAGAGGTGCTTAGAGCGGATCTGCGCGGAACCCTGTTTCGCTCAAACGGCGCCGAGCTGCAGATCCGATTGGCAGGCGCTCATCAGCTCGACAACGCCAAGGCGGTTTTGGCAGCGCTTCAATACCTGCGGCTCAACGATTTGCTGAGCATAACTGACGCAAGCGTGAGAAACGGGCTTTTTGCCGCGGCAAATCCCGCGCGGCTGCAGCTGCTGCGTGATGATCCGATCGTGCTGCTGGACGGCGCGCACAATCCAAACGGAGCGGAAGCGCTACGCGCCGCGCTGCGGAGTTTTTTGCAGGGGAAACGCCTTTTTGCCGTAAACGGTATGCTCGCCGATAAGGATATAGACTCGGTGATAGGGCTGTTTGACGGTATGTTTGATTCGGTGTTCACCGTCCCCGTCGATAACCCGAGAGCGATCTCGGCGCAGCAGCTCGCTGAAAAATGGACGGCTCACTGCTCCCGTGTTCAAGTCTGCGGCGATCCCGGGCAGGGAGTTGAGCTGGCGATAGAGTCGGCAAAGGCGTCAGACGGGGCGGCAGTTATTTTCGGCTCGCTCTATTTGGCAGGAGAAATACTGAGCACGCGCTGAAATAAGCTCTCTAAGCGGCGGTTTTTGATACAATCTATTGAAAATCCGATAATAATGTGATAAAATTGTTTTAATATAATTTTTTATTCAGGAAGGAATGGTAAAAATGAGAAGTGACGCGGTAAAAAAAGGCGTAGGCTGTGCGCCTCAAAGATCGCTCCTGCACGCTTTGGGAATGACAGATGAAGAGATGCAAAAGCCGTTGATCGGCATTGTAAGCTCCTACAATGAGATCGTTCCCGGACATATGAATATTGATAAGATCGTTGAAGCCGTAAAGACCGGTGTGGCAATGGCAGGCGGCAACCCGATCGTGTTCCCGGCTATCGCTGTTTGCGACGGTATAGCCATGGGTCATCAGGGCATGAAGTATTCGCTGGTAACACGCGACCTTATCGCGGATTCCACCGAGTGTATGGCGCTGGCTCACGCTTTTGACGCGCTGGTAATGGTGCCCAACTGTGATAAAAACGTTCCCGGTCTGCTTATGGCGGCGGCTCGTTTGAATATCCCCTGTATCTTTGTCAGCGGCGGTCCCATGCTCGCCGGCAGGGTAAAGGGCTGCAAGACCAGCCTTTCAAGCATGTTCGAGGCGGTCGGCTCCTATAACTCCGGAAAAATCACCGCTGAGGAGCTTAACGAATACGAAAACAAGGTTTGCCCAAGCTGCGGCTCATGCTCGGGCATGTACACCGCAAACTCCATGAACTGCCTCACCGAGGTTTTAGGCATGGCGCTGCGCGGTAACGGCACGATCCCTGCCGTCTACTCCGAGCGTATCCAGCTTGCAAAGCGCGCAGGTATGAAGATCATGGAGCTTTTGGAAAAGGATATCAAGCCTCGTGATATCATGACCGAGGAAGCGTTTAGCAACGCGCTTACAATGGACATGGCGCTCGGCTGCTCAACCAACTCCATGCTGCACCTTCCTGCTATTGCGCATGAGTGCGGCATAGACCTCAACCTTGATATCGCCAACGAAATCAGCTCTCATACTCCCAACCTCTGCCACCTCGCTCCTGCAGGCAGAACCTACATGGAGGATCTCAACGAGGCAGGCGGAATCTACGCCGTTATGAACGAGATCAACAAGCTCGGCTTGCTGAAAACCGATTTGATCACCTGCACCGGCAAGACCGTTGCCGAAAACATCGAAGGCGTCGTCAATAAGAACCCCGAGGTCATCCGTCCCGTTGACGATCCCTACAGCACCACAGGCGGTATTGCCGTACTGCGCGGAAACCTCGCTCCCGACAGCTGCGTGGTCAAGCGTTCGGCAGTAGCTCCCGAAATGCTCAGTCACAGCGGTCCTGCAAGAGTGTTTGACTGCGAGGAGGACGCTATGAACGCCATCATGGGCGGTGAAATCCGTGAAGGCGACGTAGTAGTGATCCGCTACGAGGGTCCCAAGGGCGGTCCCGGTATGCGTGAAATGCTCAATCCCACCTCAGCGATCATGGGCATGGGTCTGGGCAGCACAGTTGCTCTGATCACCGACGGTCGTTTCTCAGGCGCGACCAGAGGCGCATCCATCGGTCACGTATCGCCCGAAGCAGCGGTAGGCGGCCCCATCGCTCTTGTCAGAGACGGTGATATCATCGAAATAGATATCCCTGCCAACACCATTAATGTGAAGCTTTCCGACGAAGAGCTCGCCGCGCGCAAGGCGGAGTGGCAGCCCAGAGAGCCCCGTATCACCACAGGCTACCTCGCGCGTTACGCAAAACAGGTCAGCTCAGGCGCACAGGGCGCGGTTCTGTCATAAGTATACCCCGATATTAATACAAAAACGGACAAAAAGGATTTTTGCAAGATATCCTTTTTGTCCGTATTTTATCGCATTTCGTTTTATATCTGTAACACAATTGTAAATAAAAACCTCTTGTTTTCACCTATATCTTGTGGTATAATTTTTTTAAGGAATTATTAACTAAAAAAGACGAGGTGTGAATATGAAATGTCCCTATTGCAGCTTTGAGGAAAGCAAGGTCATCGACTCGCGTTCGGCGGACGACGGCGAGAGGATCCGCCGCCGCAGAGAGTGTCTGCACTGCGGCAAGCGCTTTACGACCCATGAGGTCATTGAAACCGTTCCGATCATTGTGGTTAAACGCGACAAAAGCCGCGAGGTGTTCGACCGCAACAAGCTGACTGCGGGCATTCTTCGCGCCTGTGAAAAGCGTCCAGTATCCATCAAGCAGATCGAAGAAATGGTGAATAGCATCGAGGCAAAAATCCAAAGCAGCCTTGACCGTGAGATCACCACGATGCAGATCGGCGAGCTTGCAATGGAGGAGATCAAGAAGGTTGACGAGGTATCCTATGTGCGGTTTGCCTCTGTTTACCGTCAGTTCAAGGACATCAACACCTTTATGGAAGAACTGAATAAGCTTCTTACGGAGAAAAAGTGATGAGAATGATAAGAAAAATCTTATGCACGGTAACGGCGTTTGTTCTTATTGTCTGCTGCGCAGGCTGCCTTCCGGCTAAAAATGTTCTGACGCTGGCTGACAGCGAGGTTACGCTCACAGTGGGACAGCGCAAGGTCCTTCAGGCGGTGGTTCAGCCGGAAGAGCTCGAAAAAGATCTTATTTGGTCAAGCTCCAACGAAAATATCGCTACTGTGGGCAAGGGTATAGTTACCGCGCGGGCGGCAGGTGAAACTATCATCACCGTTGTTATGCCGACAGGTGAAAAGGATAAATGCAGGGTGATCGTGGAACAGCCTTCAAATCCCAACGAAACGACAAATCCGCCTGCTGCACGTGCAGGAAAGTCAGCTCAGACAGCGACGAAGCAGCCTGCAGCGACAAATCCCGCCGCAGCTCAGACCGCGACAACTCCGGCAGCGACGCAGGCTGCGACGCAGTCAGCGACAAACGCCGCCGCTTCAGCTGCTGCGGCATTTAACGAGGAAGCTGAGGTCGCTCAGATCCGCAAGCTGTACTACGCGACTCAGGAGGATCCGGGCACATCTAACGAAAACAGCGAGGTTCTGCGCTACGTCAAAGACGGCGCGACAACGAAAATATCCGTTCCTGCCTCATATAACGATAATATGTATGAACGCTGGTATTTTTTCAACAACAACAAGCTCTACTTCGCGTTTGTGTTTAAGGGTCAGGAGGAGCACCGCCTCTATTTCAAGAACGACAAGCTGATCCGATACATCGACGAGAACAATGTAACTCAACACTACGGGGATATCACCTGCAAAATGGAGAATTGGGCCCGTAACGAGGCGTATGAGCTGCTTAAAAGTGAAATCTGAGGTTTTTTCAAACTGTAAAAAGAACTGCCCGTTTTCTGCGGGCAGTTCTTTTGAGTTTTTAAGAGAATTGTTTGGCTGCAGCAACAGCCAAGCGGTCGCAGCGTTCGTTTTCCGGGTGACCGGCGTGACCGCGCACCCAGTTTACCTCGACCTTGTGGATATCGCAGAGCGACAGCAGCCGCTCCCACAGCTCAGGATTGAGAGCAGGCTCTTTTTTGTTGCGCATCCAGCCCTGAGACTGCCACTTTTTAGCCCAGCCGAGACTCAGCGCATTGCACACATACTGAGAGTCGCTGTAGAGCTTTACCTCGCACGGTTCCTTCAGCGCTTCAAGCGCGAAGATCACCGCCGAAAGCTCCATGCGGTTGTTGGTCGTGACAGCTTCGCCGCCCGATAGCTCCTTTTCATGTCCGTTGTAGCGCAGTATAGCGCCCCAGCCGCCGGGACCGGGATTGCCGCTGCACGCGCCGTCTGTAAATATTTCAACCTGTTTCATCGGTCATTCTCCTTTGCGTTTTGATTACGTGTTTTATTTTGCCATATTTTGCCTATAATAACAAGAGCGTCACCGTATTTTTCAAAAAAAATCTTATAATTCCTTTTTCTGCTTGACACGGAGCACAGTTTAGAGGTAAAATATATTAAATATGTATGATAGGATAGGCAGACTATCTTTATATATAATCTCAAAAAGAGATAATATAGATGAATCGGTAAAAAACTTTAGAAATACGGAGGTTTATTTTCAATTGAGTACTCAAAAAAAGCAAAGGAACCAAAAGTTGAAAAAAAACAGGTACTCCAACAACAAGCTGAATAATCAAACGGTTAATCACATTCATGACAAATTGTCGAAGGGCAAGGGCTTTCAAGTCAAACCGCCCAAACAGCATAAGCAGCCACAGCAGTCAAAGCAGCCGCCTGTAAGAATATCGTTTTTGGGCGGTTTAAATGAGATCGGAAAGAATATCACGGTAATAGAGTGTCAAAACGACATTATCCTGGTAGACTGCGGCATGGCGTTCCCCGACGGCGATATGCTGGGAGTAGATTTGGTTATTCCCGATTTCAGTTATGTGGAGCAAAACTATGAGCGTGTGCGCGGTATTGTGCTGACCCACGGTCACGAGGATCACATCGGCGGACTGCCGTTCCTGCTCGCGAAGGTCAACGTTCCGATTTACGGAACGCCGCTGACGCTGGGTCTGGTGGAAAACAAGCTGCGCGAGCACAGCCTTATAAACAAGGCTAAGCTTAATGTTGTGAACGCAGGCGACAGCATCAAGCTGGGCTGCATGGAGGTCAAATTCATCCATGTAAACCACTCGATACCCGACGCTGTAGCGTTCGCGATCAAGACCCCGGGCGGCACTGTTGTACACACGGGCGACTTTAAAATCGACTGTACGCCTATTTCTGGCGAAATGATAGACCTCTCCAGCTTTGCCAAGGTCGGAGACGAGGGCGTGCTCGCGCTTTTGGGCGAGAGCACCAACGCTGAGCGTCCGGGCTATACTCCCACCGAAATGATGGTGTCCGAAAGCCTTGACACGTTGTTCAAAAAAGCGGAGAATTACCGCATAATCATCGCGACCTTTGCCTCAAATGTGAACCGCGTTCAGCAGATCATCAACTGCGCGGAAAAATACGGCAGAAAGGTTGCGTTCTCGGGCAGAAGCATGGTCAACTATATGGACGTTGCCAAGCGGCTGGGTTATCTGAATTTGCCCGATAATATATTGATAGATATCGACATGCTCAACAGATACTCGCCCGAGCAGGTTGTGCTCGTTACAACGGGCAGTCAGGGCGAACCGATGAGCGCGCTGTCGCGTATGGCTTATTCCGACCACCGCAAGGTTATGGTAGGCGAGGGTGACTTTATCATCATTTCCGCCAATCCAATCCCCGGCAACGAAAAGACCGTGGGCAACGTGGTTGATGAGCTGCTAAAGCGCGGCTGCAAGGTGATTTACGAGAGCATGTACGACGTGCATGTTTCGGGTCATGCCTGCCAGGAGGAGCTGAAAATACTGCACCGCCTGGTTAAGCCCAAGTTTTTCATTCCCGTACACGGCGAACAAAAGCATCTGCGCAAGCACGCCGAGCTTGCCGAGTTTTTGGGAATGGACAAAAAACACATCTTTATCGGCGATATCGGCAGCACAGTGGAGATCACCGAGGACGGCATGAAGGAAGTCGGCAAGGTGCCGGCAGGCAAGGTCTTTGTGGACGGTCTCGGGGTAGGCGACGTCGGAAGCATAGTTCTGCGCGACAGAAAGCATCTGGGTCAGGACGGCTTGATCATTATCGTCGCGTCGCTCGACGTATACGACGGTCATGTTATCAGCGGTCCCGATATAGTTTCACGCGGCTTTGTATATGTTCGCGAGAGCGAGGGTCTGCTTGAAGAGGTTAGAACGCTTGCACTCAATATCCTTGAGGACTGCGCCGAGAAGAATATCCACGAATGGGGTATTATAAAGAACAGGATCAAGGACGAGATCTCCAAGCTGATCTCTCAGCGTACACGGAGAAGCCCGATGATACTTCCGATTTTGCAGGAAGTTTAATAAGTTGAAAATTGTAAGTTGAAAGTTGAAAGTTTCGGTCGGGGACATGTTAGGTCAGCACATCGGTAAGTGTATAGTGTCAGCACATAGGTAAGCCTGTGGGTAATACAGGTAAGCCGAAATGAGCTGATGGTAGAGATGAAAG
>CADASG010000020.1 GCA_902790475.1 uncultured Ruminococcus sp.
TTTAGTGTACATCTCACTGTAATGTTTGAGTATTTACTCAAAGTCATTACGGGTTTCTTTCTTTATTACTTATTGTTCAATTTTCAAGGTTCTGTGCGCCTTTTGAGGTGATTCACAGCTGTTTTCTCAGCTCCGCACCTCAGCAGTGCATGAGCTATTATATAACAATTCCGCCCTCTTGTCAACACTTTTTTTATTTTTTTTAAAATTTTTTTCGGCACGGAAAAAAACTGCTCTCCGTGCCGAATAATTCTATGCAATATATTTATTTTTTGGTCGTTATCAGTCTGTTATATCGATCAAATCCTCTTTTTCGACCTTGCGAAGTTCCTTGCGGCTAAACAGATCGTATATCGAAGGAATGATATAGAGGGTCATAACGGTCGCGTAAAGCAATCCGCCAATGCAGACGATCGCAAGCGGCTGAACGAGCTCAGCGCCTGTGCCTATTCCGAGCGCCATGACGGACAATCCCAGCACGGTAGTCAGAGCGGTTATGAAAATCGGGCGCATACGGGTTTTGCCTGCCTCAACTATGGCTTCGCGCCGCTCCATTCCGCCGAGTCTCAGATTATTAATGTAATCAACCAGTACGATGCCGTTGTTTACGATTATGCCGCAGAGCATAACGAAGCCGAGCATAGACACTACGCTGACGTCGAAACCGGTGATCAGCAGCGCCGTGAAACCTCCCGTGAACGCAAGAGGTATCGTAAACATTATAATGAGCGGAGATTTCAGGCTTTGGAACTGCGCTACCATAATGAAATAGATCAGTATGACACCGAGAAGGAGCATAAGAAGAAGCTGCTCCAGCGCCTCCATTGTCTGTTTGTCGGTGCCGCGAAATTCGTATGAAACACCGTCGGACAGCTCGGTTTTCTTCATCATTTCTTTCGCTCTGTTTGTGGCATCGGTGAGCGCTGTACCCTTTTTAAGCGAACCCTCAACGTTTATATATCGCTTTTGATCTAATCTGGAAATTGTATTCATAGACCTTCCGCGCGAGATGTCCGCGATTTTTGACAGCTCTGTTTTTTTATTGCCGCCCTCTTTATCGGTATACTGTATCGCAATGTCGCCGATCTTCTCAGCGGCGATTTTCTGCTTTTCATCCTTGACAATAACAACGTCCATGCTGCCACCGTTTTCAGCGTTCAGGGTAGTTGACGCCTTCTCCTCGGAGACAGACGCGGCGATCTGCTGAAACACCTGCGCTACGGTCAGTCCCTTTTGCGCCGCTTTCTGTTTATCCACGGCTATGCGGATCTCGGGTGAAGTCGCGCCCACGCCGTCATCGACCGTTTCGATGCCATCGAGCTTTTCAAGGTTTTTGCCTGTCTGCTCAGCCGCCTTGCGAAGCGCTTCCAGATCATCGCTCTGGAGTGAGATCTCAACACCGCCGCCGCCCAAAATCTGCGACATGGAGGACAAAGCGCCTGCGCTTACATTGACCTCTCCGTTTATATCGGCAAGCTCTTTTTTCAATTCATCCGCAATATCGGAGCCCTGTTTGATCTTGTCGCTTTTCAGCACGCCGTAGGCTGACAGCGCTCCTGCGTCATTTCCTTTGACGCTGACTCCCATTACCGCCGCTCTCATGGAGCTGCCCGCCATTACGCCGACGGTTTCAAATTCATCATGACGGTTGAGGATCTTGCTGAGCTTTTCGCCCTCCTCAACGGTTTCGGCAAAGGTCGCGTTGGAATCCAACGTTACATCGATCTGGATCTGTGTGCTGTGCATCTGCGGCATGAAGCTGAATCCCCTTGCAACTGCCGCAAAGCCGCTGCCGAACAGGAAAACGACTGCGATAAGAATAGCTATGATCTTGTGACGAAGCACAAGTCGTATCGACTTATCGTAAAATTTCAGAATAACACCTTCGCCGTTTTTCTTCGGCGGACGGATCTTTTTCAGCATTCCCTGACCCATCGCCGGGACGAGCGTCAGCGCCACGATCAGACTCGCGAGGAGTGAATAGGTTACGGTCAGCGCCATATCCGCAAAGAGCTGACGGGTGATTCCCTCCACAAAAACTATGGGGGCGAACACGCAAACAGTTGTCAGCGTTGAAGCAATAATAGCGCCTGCCACTTGTTTCGCGCCGTTGAGCGAAGCCTGAACCGCATTATATCCCTTGGCGCGGAGGCGGTATATATTCTCGATAACAACTACCGAGTTATCCACCAGCATTCCGACGCCGACAGCAAGACCGGAAAGGGAGATCATGTTCAGCGAGATACCGCTGAAATACATGAGCACTATTGCAAACACCACGCTGATTGGTATGGATATTCCGACAATCAGAGTGGGCTTTAAGTCGCGAAGGAACAGGAAGAGGATGACTATAGCGAGCACCGCGCCCATAAGCAGGTTTTGCAGCACGTTGTTCACAATGATGTCGATATAGTCTCCCTGGCTGTAAAGAGCAGTAAAGCCAAGCCCCTTGTATTCCTTTTCCAGTTCGGCAACGGTTTGGTTGATATTATCGCAAACCGTTGAGGTCGCCACGTCGCTTTGCTTGCTGAAGCTAAGCACCACACCGTCTCTTTGATTTATCTTTGCAAAGATATCCTCGGAGTCGTCGGTAGTGAGCACATCTGCAACGTCGCTGAGCTTCACCACACCTAAACCGTCGATCTTGGTATCGAAGAGCGCCAGTGAAGAAAGCTCCTTTTGACTTTTCACTTCTTCGCCGACGCGAACCAGGATACGGTTGTTTTTGTCGTCGGAAACATAGCCGGCAGGCATGGAAAAATTCTGAGCCTTTAGAATTGCCGCGATATTGTCGGATGTGACTGTATTGTTAACATCCGCCTTTTCCTTGGCTTCTTTCTTTTGCTTGTTTAACTCCTTGAGGTTTTTATCCACCTCGGTTTTTGCGGCATTGAGCTGAGTTACGGCTGCGTTCAGTTCACCCTGCTTGGCAGTCAGAGTCGCCACCGTTCCGGACATTTTATAGTCCGCCGACGAACGCTGCTGAGATATGGTGGAAAGCGCCTGATTGACGGAAAGTGTGTTATCCTCCAACCCTTTTTCGGCTTTTTCGATCTGCCCGATACCTTCGTTGATCGTTTTGATTTTATCGCTGAGAGTATTCAGAGTTTCGTCAAGGGACATTACATTCGCGCCCTGTTCCCTGAGCTTTCCCTCAAGTGTTTTTATAGCGTTGTTAACCTCGGTCAGTGTTTTTTTAGCTGACTCTATCGCGGCTGAAACGCCGTCGAATTTCAGATTGTATGCCTCCAGTTGCTTTTCCAGTGAGGTAAGCTGCGCGTTTAACGCGTCCCTTTCCGCATCCAAAAGCGATCCGTCCTGTAATTTTGCAGCTATCTCCTTATAAGCCTTATCTATTTTGGTCAGCACGCTTACATTGGAAACGAGCTGCTCTTTCTTTTGATTAAGCTCATTCAAAGAGGTTTTCGCGCCGAGCAGCGTCTGATAGGTCAGTTCAAGAACTGTTTTTGTCTGCGTGAGAGAAGCCTTTTGATCAAGCAGCTTCATCTGCGCGGTAAGCAGCTTGGTACCTCCGTTCGACGCCTGAGTTTGTGCGTCGCTGAGCTGCTTTGCGGCTTGGCTCTGGGCGGAGTTTATATCGTCGATTGAGTTGTCGATGGTTTGAGAGCCGTTTTCCGCTTTCTTTAAATTATCCTCAAGCTTCTTTTTAGCCTCGTTGATCTTCCCCTCCGCCTTGGCGAACTGAGAATCAAGCGCGGCGTTTATTTTCTTGTTCAGAGCGTCGAGCTTTTTTTGCGAGAGCACTACGCTCTGCTTTCGCGTGACCACGCCCTTGTCGGAAACAGAGGCTACGCCGTCGATGCCCTCGAGTCTGTTTATAAGCTTATCTGTCACAAAATCCGAAAGTTCGTTTCTTTCCTTGCCCTCGTAATCCACCGCCATCATCGCGACCGGCAGGATATTGGGATTTGCCTTGATAAGATACGGAGAGCCCACCGCGTCGTCCCACGCGTCGGAAACAGCGTCAAGTCCCGAACGCACATCGACCGTGGCTGTATCCATATTCGTGCCGTCCTCGAACTCCAGCAGCAGCATTGAGTAATTATCCGTTGAGCTTGACGTGATCTGCTTTACCCCGTCAACTGTAAACAGAGCGCTTTCAAGCGGCTTTGAAACAGCGGTCTCAACGGTTTCCGGCGTCTGACCGACATATGTGGTAAGTATCATTATATAAGGAAAATCCATGTTCGGGAGCAGATCGGGCGTCATTTTCATAAAAGACACCACTCCCAGCACCAGTACAAGGATCACGCAGACAAAAATCGTCAGCGGTTTTCTAACGCTAAGCTTAGATAACATAGTGACTTCAAAACTCCTTGAAAACTATTGTATGAACAAAAAATCGGCTTTAAGACTACCTGATCTTAAAACCGACTTTTTCGGGAAGCTATGCTACCGCTCCCGATTTAACTATATCAACCTGCTTAAGATAAGATTTTTTGACGATTTCATATTCGCCGCCGTTGATGAAGTACTCGCGAACGCAGCGTTTGAGCACCGTCATAAGAACAGCATTAACCAATCTAAAGAAATCGTCGTCCTGCGACTTCAGGTTTTTGCGGGAAAGCTGCTTTTTTAAGCCATCGATCTCAGCAAGTCCCTGATAGCGCTTGCTGATAAATTCCGAAACAATGCTGCAGGAATCGTACAATCCGGAGAACACCTTGCGAAAAACAGCCTTGTTTCTTTTCGATTTGCCGAGCTCTGCCATGATAGAAAAGCATTCTTCATAGGTATAGAAGATATCTCCGCGTGAAATATCAATTACCTTGCTGATTTCCGAAACGCACTGCTCTGCGTAATAGTGAAACACAACCTCTACCAGATCCATTTTGTCATCAAAATACTGATAAAAGCTTCCGCGGGAAATGTTTGCCTGTTCAATTATGTTGTTTATGCTTACACGGTTGGTATCCTCACGTGCAAACTCATCAATGATCGCGCTTATAACCCTTTGCTTTTTTGATTCAGACAAATTCAAAAACGTGCTCTTAATCATGCGTAATACACCCCTTTTTATTAAACAACCGACACGCGCCGTCCCCCATAAAAAGTCTGAAAAAACGCGAAAATGTGCTGAACAGACCGTAAGCGCCGAGCCGTGTTATTTATCACTCAGTATATCATTTTTTATATAAAGTGTCAAGATTTTGTTTGGGCTTATTATATCATACTTATTTAGATATACTGTTCAAATCATCCTATACGCAGGGTTATTTTGTTCTTCTCAAACAGATGATCGCGGCACGATATGCCCTTCGTTAAGATACCGAAACACAATCATATATTTATACAAATCACACAAAACAATAAATCGTACACTTTATCCGATAGAAGGAGCATTTTTCTTAAGGCAATACCGCATAATTCAGGTGTGCGGATTGCGCAGTAAGATTTTTCGTCAGGTTGCACAAATAAATTGAGGTAAGGCTGTCGCCTTGCCGAGAGATTCAAGCAAGCCGTGCGCCTTGAATTGTGCGGTGTTGCCTTAATTTTTTATTGCAATTTGCAAAGAATTATGATATGATTAAAAATAATATGGGCGTTGTATTGTTATTTCTTTAACAATAAAGCGTCAACGAAAGGAGTATCTTATGGCTAAGGATATGTTGGACGCGATTTGCGCCGCCGAAGCGGAAGCCAAAAACAGCGAACTGAACGCGCGCCAAACCGCAGCGCAGATGACAGCCAAGGCGCGAAAAGACGCCGCCGAGCTGATCTCGCAGCGCGAACAGGAGGCTGAAAAGAGCGCTGAGGACGAGCTGGAGCGGACAAGAGCCGAAGGCGAACGCGCCGCTGCGAAAGCGGCAAAAAACGCCGAAACCGAATGCAAGAGGATTTCGGCAGCGGCTGACAAAAACCGTGCGACTGTAATCAAAAAAGCCGCCGACGCCCTGCTGGGCTGAACGCGGAAAATAAAAGTGTGGTGATGCTATTTGGCAAAAGTAAAAATGAAGTCCGTTCGGATTATCGCACTGAGGCAGGACAGAAAACGACTGCTTGAGCATTTACAAGACAGTGCGCTGATCCAGATACGGAAAAGCGAAAAATCACGCGACGGTTTCAGCCGGGTCGATCTGAGCTCTCAGGAGCAGGTTTTTGAGCGCAATGTTGCTCTTTCGGAGCAGGCGCTGAAAATACTCGATTCAGTATCGCCCGAGAAAAGCGGACTGCTGAGTTCCTTTAAGGGAAGGCAGGAAGTTGACCCCGACGAGATCGGCGTGATAGCGTCAAAATCCAAGGACGTGATCGCTGTGTGTACCCGTCTGACAGAGCTTGACAAAAAGCGCTCTGACAACGCCGCCGAGCAGGTGCGCGTGAAAACCCAGCTGGCGCAGCTGGAAGCGTGGCAAAACCTCGACATTCCGCTCAATACGATGGAAACACAATCCACCGCTGTGTTTATCGGCAGCTTCCCGAGAAGCTACACCGACGAGCAGCTAAAGGAGGACCTTGCCGCGGAAAACCCAAAGCTTTGCTTTGAAACCGAGATCCAGCACAGCGAGCAAACAATGACCTGCGCGGTCATTGTCGTTCCAAAAAGCCAGAAACAGATGGCTGAGGAAACACTCAGGACGCTCAGCTTTCAAAAGCCCATGAGTCCCACAAGCAAGATCCCCAAGGACAAGGCGGAAAAGCTGAGAGCAAAACAGGAACGCCTGAAAGAAGAAAACGAAGCCGCCCGCGCGGAAATCGAGGCATGTGCGGACAGGCGCGGAGAGATACAGGTCACGCAGGACTATTTCCGTATCCGAGCGGATAAGTACCATGTGATCAACGAGCTGGATCACTCCAAACACGTTTTCATTATTGACGGGTATGCGGACGAAGCCGACTGCGACAAGCTCGAACAGCTTTGTACACGAGTGGCGACGTGCTGCGTAGAGTTCGGCGAGGCAGACGAGAACGCGCCCGTCAAGCTCAAAAACAACGCGTTTTCGGAACCCGCGCAAAACATTTTGACCATGTATGCTGCGCCGGGTACCATTGATATCGATCCTACTCCCGTGCTTGCGTTCTTCTTCTACTTCTTCTTCGGAATGATGTTCAGCGACGCAGGCTACGGAATACTTATGATAATCGGAACCACGTTCCTTATCAAAAAATACAAGCCCGACAAACGAATGCACAACAACCTGAAGCTGTTCCAGTACTGCGGTATATCCACCACCCTTTGGGGACTGGTGTTCGGCAGCATCTTCGGAGACGCGCCGGCGGCGCTTTACACCTTCTTCACAGGAAACAAGATAACCATGGCGCAAATGCTGCCGTGGCCGACGCTTGATCCGCAAAAGGATGCGCTGACGCTGATGCTGATCTCCATCGCCTTCGGTCTGATACACATTCTTGTCGGAATGGGCTGCAAGTTCTATATGTGCCTTAAACAGAAAGACTGGGGCGGAGCGTTCTTTGACACGGGATTATGGATGCTTCTGCTCATCGGCATCGCGGTCATGGCGGCAGGCTTCGCGGGAATGCCTGTACTGACCACCGTCGGAGCGGCGATAGCAATCGCCTGCGCGGTCGGGCTGGTGCTGACCCAAGGGCGCAGCAAAAAAGGCATCGTCGGCAAGGTGGTCGGAGGTCTGGCTTCGCTTTATGACATAACCGGCTACATCAGCGATCTGCTCAGCTATTCGAGACTGCTGGCGCTGGGACTGACCACCGGCGTTATGGCGCAGGTATTCAATATGCTGGGCACCATGATGGGAATGAGCGTGGCAGGATTCATTTTCCTGATCGTGATCCTCCCCGTGGGTCACCTGATCAATATAGGCCTCAACGCTCTGGGCGCTTACGTTCACACAATGCGTCTGCAGTACGTTGAGATGTTCAGTAAGTTTTATGAGGGCGGCGGCAAGGAGTTTGAACCGTTTGCCCTGCAAAGTAAATATATTAAAATTCAGGAGGATAAATAATCATGAATGGTATGTTTTTCGCGCTTTTAGGCGCAGCAATCGCAACTGTACTCGCAGGTATCGGCTCTGCAAAGGGCGTAGGCGGAGCGGCTCAGACCGCTATGGGCGTACTCAGCGAGGACTCTTCTCAGTTTGGTAAAATGCTTGTATTGACGCTGCTGCCCGGTACACAGGGTCTGTACGGCTTCATCGTAGGCTTCCTTATTCTGGTAAGCTGCGGCGTGCTCGGCGGAGATATGCCCACCATGGGTCAGGGTCTGGCGTTCTTCGGCGCTTCACTGGCTATCGGCTTCGGCGGTCTGTTCTCAGGTATCGCACAGGGCAAGGCGGCTGTATCCGGTATCGCCATGACCGCTAAGGACGACAAAAACTTCTCCAAGGGCATGGTTTCCGTAACCCTGGTTGAAATTTACGCTCTTCTGGCGTTCATCGTATCTCTTCTGGTAGTTATTTCCATTCCCGGACTGAAGCTGTAATTCGGTCTGAAAATCAACACCAAAGGAGGACGCGTATGAACGGCGGTGAAAAAATTATCGACCGCATCAAGGCTGACAGCAAAAGCGCAGTGGACGCGGTGATGGCAGAAGCCACACGCAGCTGCGAAGGCATTATGCAGGACGCCGAAAAAACTGCCGCTAAGCGCGCGGCGGTCATCAGCGAAAAGACGCAGGCAAAACGCAGGCAGCTTGAAGCTTCCGCCAAAAGCCGCGCCGAGCTTGAAACACGCAACGCCCTGCTCAGGCAGCGCAGAGCGGAGATCGACAAAACCGTTAAGGGTCTGCAAACCTATCTGCAGACGCTTGATGATAAAAATTATTTCAATGCTTTATACAGACTTGCCGCTCAGCTTAAAGGCAAAAGCGGCGAGATATATCTCAATCAAAAGGATTTAAACCGGCTTCCGCGGGATTTTGAGGAACGCTTGAAAGAAAACGGCGTAACCGCAAAGGTCAGCCGCAAACCCGCCGACATCGTCGGAGGCTTTGTGCTCAAGGACGGAGACATTGAGGAAAACATGGACTTCAAGGCGCTGATCAGCGCCCGCAGAGACGAGATTGAGGATTTGATTAACCGCGAGCTTTTTGCTCGGTAAGGGGGAGCTATGGCGATATCGTATGAATTTTCCATCGGCTCCGTCAGAGCTAAGGAGACCTCGCTTTTGTCCGCACAGGACACAGAGCGCCTTCTCGGCTGCCGCGACACGGCGCAGCTTTGCTCTACTCTCAGCGATTTGGGCATAGGAAAAGGCAACAGCGTTGACGCTGTTCTCGCTCAGCACGAAAAGGAAACCTGGGCGTATCTGAAAAGCGTCGCTCCCGACTTTGACATTTTTACACCCTTTATCATCGCAAACGATATTCACAACTTTAAGGTAACGCTTAAAGGCATCATGGCAGAGCGCGAATACAAACACCTAATGCTCTCGCCCAATATCGTACCCCATGAAACCATGATCAAGGCAGTGGAGAACCGCCGCATGAGCCTGCTGCCCGAGTTTATGCAAAAGCCCTGCGACGAGGCTTACGAGCTTCTTGCGCATACCGGCGACGCACGCTCCGCAGACAGCGTTTTGGACAGGGCGTTAATGGACGAAATGCTGCGTCTTTCCAAGCAATATCGCTCCGCGTTCCTGCGCGAGTATTTTCAGACGCAGATCTTCTATAACAACGTCAAGATCGCCATTCGCGCTTCACGCGCCAAGCCCACACGCGACTATTTGGAAAAGTCGCTGTGCGAGGTGCCGCATTTCCGCAAAAAGGAAATAATCGACGCGGCTCTCAAGGGCTATGACAGCCTGATCGGAGAGCTGTCAAAGGACAGCGCCTGCGAATGCGACAAGGCGATGGAAGCGTACAAGGAGTCTCCCTCGGCGTTTGAGAAATTCACGGACGACAAGCTTATGCGCCTCGCCCGCGAAAGCTGCAAGCGCACCTGCGAGGGCGCCGAGCCGCTGCTCGGATATTACTTAGGCAGAGAGGCGGAAAAAAAGATGATACACATCATCGCAAGCGGCATCCGCACCGGAGCGGACGTTGACAATATCAGGGAAAGGCTGCGTGAAATCTATGGCTAAGGGCATTGCCGTTATCGGCGACAGCGAGAGCATCAAGGGATTTTCCGCCGTCGGACTGGATATTTTCCCTTGTGACGATTTTGAAGGCGCGGGTCACCTGCTCAGAAGACTCGCGGACAGCGACAATTACGCGATCATTTATCTGACAGAGGATATCTATCTTCTCAGCGAAAAGGAGCGCGGTCGCTATGAGGAGCGGCTGAGTCCCGCGATCATCCCCATTCCCGGGGTAAGGGGCAATCAAAGCACGGGCAGAAAACGCCTTTCGAGCTTTGTGGAGAAAGCAGTCGGCTCCGATATTATCTTCAACAATTAGAGGTAATCAGATATGAATAAAGGAATCATTACGAAGGTCGCAGGCCCTTTGGTTATCGCAGAGGGTATGCGTGACGCCAATATGTTTGACGTTGTGCGCGTAAGCAGCCGACGCCTGATTGGCGAAATCATCGAAATGCACGGCGACAAGGCTTCCATTCAGGTTTATGAGGAAACCTCGGGCTTAGGCCCCGGCGAAACGGTGGAAAGCACCGGCGCTCCGCTGTCCGTTGAGCTGGGTCCCGGCTTGATCGGCGCCATTTACGATGGTATCCAGCGCCCGCTCAACGAGATCATGAAGGTCGCGGGCACCAACCTCAAGCGCGGCGTAGACGTGCCGTCGCTTGATCACAAAAAACAGTGGGAATTTACTCCCGTCGCTAAGAAGGGCGACAAGGTTAAAGCAGGCGACGTGCTGGGAACCGTTCAGGAAACCGCTGCCGTTCTGCATAAGATCATGGTGCCGAATAAGGCGGAAGGCACCGTTGAGAGCATCAAAGCAGGCAAATTCACGGTTGACGACGCTGTAGCCGTGATCAAAACCGCAGGCGGCAATCAAAAAGTAACCATGTGTACCGCATGGCCTGTACGTGTGGGCAGACCCTACAAAAAGAAGCTCTCACCCGACATTCTGCTGACAACAGGTCAGCGCCCCATAGATACCCTCTTCCCTCTCGCCAAGGGCGGCGTTGCAGCGGTTCCCGGTCCTTTCGGCTCCGGTAAAACCGTTGTACAGCACCAGCTTGCGAAGTGGGCGGCTGCGGATATCATCGTCTACATCGGCTGCGGCGAGCGCGGCAACGAGATGACCGACGTACTTAACGAGTTCCCCGAGCTGAAAGACCCGCGCACAGGCAATTCGCTGATGGAGCGTACCGTGCTGATCGCAAACACCTCCGACATGCCCGTTGCAGCGCGTGAGGCTTCTATCTACACCGGTATCACTATTGCCGAGTATTTCCGCGACATGGGCTACACCGTTGCTCTGATGGCGGACTCTACCTCGCGCTGGGCGGAGGCGCTGCGCGAAATGTCCGGACGTCTGGAAGAAATGCCCGGCGAGGAAGGCTACCCTGCATATTTAGGCAGCCGTCTGGCTCAGTTCTATGAGCGTGCCGGCCGTGTGCTGGTAAACGGCACCGAGGACACCGAGGGCGCGCTGTCTGTTATCGGCGCGGTTTCACCTCCCGGCGGCGATATCTCCGAGCCTGTATCGCAGGCGACCCTGCGCATCGTCAAGGTGTTCTGGGGACTGGACGCAAACCTCGCCTACAAGCGCCACTTCCCTGCTATAAACTGGCTGACCTCCTATTCGCTCTATACCGATCAGCTCACAAAATGGTTCGCGGAAAACGCCGCGCCCGATTTCATGGAGCTGAGAGGCAGACTGATGGCGCTGCTTCAGGACGAGAGCGAGCTTCAGGAGATCGTAAACCTGGTCGGTATGGACGCGCTGTCCGCACCCGACCGTCTGAAGCTTGAAAGCGCGCGTTCCATCCGCGAGGACTATCTGCATCAAAACGCTTTTGACCCGACCGACACCTACACCTCGCTTCCCAAGCAGGTGCTGATGATGCGCGCGATACTCAGTTATTATGACAAGGCTCTGGAAGCGCTGAACAACGGCGCGAATATTGAGCTTTTGGTCAATATTCCCGTGCGCGAGCGCATCGGACGTTTTAAATATGAACCCGAAAACAAGGTGAACGCTGAATTTGAGAGTATCCAGGCTCAGCTTGACAGCGAGATCGACGACGTACTGAAAAGGAGTGATGACTGATGCCAAAGGAATACCGTACCATACGAGAGGTAGCAGGTCCTCTGATGATGATCAGTGACGTTGAGGACGTAAAATATGACGAGCTGGGCGAGATCGAGCTGCCCGACGGCGAAACACGCCGCTGCAAGGTACTTGAGGTTGACGGAAACAACGCTCTTGTACAGCTCTTTGACTCCGCCGCAGGTATCAACCTTGCAGGCTCAAAGGTCAGATTTTTGGGACGCAGCATGGAGCTGCCCGTGTCCCCCGATATGCTCAGCCGCGTGTTTGACGGTCTGGGCAACCCCATTGACGACGGTCCCGCGCTGATCCCCGAAAAGCGCATGGATATCAACGGAACGCCCATGAACCCCGCCGCGCGCAACTATCCGCAGGAGTTCATCCAAACAGGCGTATCCGCGATAGACGGACTTAACACACTGGTAAGAGGACAGAAGCTGCCGATCTTCTCCGCTTCGGGTCTTCCCCACGCTCAGCTTGCGGCGCAGATCGCGCGTCAGGCAACAGTAAGAGGCAAAAACGAGCAGTTCGCCGTTGTATTTGCCGCTATGGGCATCACCTTTGAGGAGTCCGACTACTTTGTTCAGTCCTTTAAGGAAACGGGCGCTATCGATCGTACCGTTATGTTTGTAAACCTCGCCAACGACCCTGCGATCGAGCGTATCGCAACGCCGAGAATGGCGCTGACCGCCGCGGAGTATCTGGCGTTTGACTTAGGTATGCACGTTCTGGTCATTATGACCGATATCACCAACTACGCCGACGCTCTGCGCGAGGTTTCCGCAGCCCGTAAGGAGGTTCCCGGCAGACGCGGATATCCGGGCTATATGTACACCGACCTTGCGACCCTTTATGAAAGAGCCGGACGACTCAGAGGCAAGGACGGTTCTATCACCCTGATCCCCATTTTGACCATGCCCGAGGACGACAAGACCCACCCCATCCCCGACCTTACCGGCTACATCACCGAGGGTCAGATCATCCTCAGCCGCGAGCTGTACCGCAAGGGCGTTACACCTCCTGTTGACGTACTGCCGTCATTGTCCCGACTCAAGGATAAGGGTATCGGTCCCGACCGTACCCGTAAGGATCACGCCGCTACAATGAACCAGCTCTTCGCCGCATATGCGCGAGGCAAGGACGCACGTGAGCTGATGGTCATTTTGGGTGAAGCCGCGCTGACCGACATGGATAAAAAATACGCCGAGTTTGCCGAAGCGTTTGAAAAGGAATATGTTTCACAGGGCTACGAAGCCAACCGCACCATTGAGGAAACACTCGACATCGGCTGGAAGCTGCTCAAGATCCTCCCTCGCAGCGAGTTGAAACGTATCAAGGACGATATGCTCGACGAGTTCTACGGAAAGCAATAGTGAATCGCAGCGCGATTCACTTCATGTTGCGCAGCGGCAATTCATTTGCTTTGGCAATCTTCATGTCGGCAACGACAATTCATTTGGAGACAAACTCATGAGAAACAATGAATTGGTAAACCTTTCGAAAACGTTTGCGGTAGATATTATCAATCTCTGCAATTCAATTCGTGAACAGAAAAAAGGAAACATACTTGTTAATCAACTGTTAAAGAGCAGCACCAGTATCGGAGCAAATATCCATGAAGCAAATTACGCTTCCGGCAGGAATGATTTCATTAATAAGCTTCATATTTCACTTAAAGAATGCTATGAAACCGAATACTGGCTTGAAATTTTTAAAAACACAAGTATGATATCAATTCCTCAGTTCAACGCACTGATCTCACAGTGTTATAAATTACGCCGAATCCTTTCTGCTTCTGTCAATACCGCGAAAATGAACTCAAACAAGGAGCAGGAATGAATTGAAGCACTCGCTTCATGAATCGTTTGTTTAGCAAACATGAATTGTTTTGCAAACATGAATTTTGCGCACTGCGCAAATTAACAGAGGTAATAAACATGGCAATTATGAATGTTAATCCTACGCGTATGCAGCTGAGCAAGCTGAAAAAGCAGCTTCTAACGGCGGTGCGCGGACATAAAATGTTAAAGGACAAGCGCGACGAGCTGATGCGGCAGTTTTTGGATCTTGTACGCGAAACCAAGGAGCTGCGCGAGCAGGTGGAGCGCGAGCTGGAAAACTGCAACAATCACTTTGTCAACGCGAGCGCGGTGATGAGCAAGGAAACGCTCGACGGCTCTCTGCTGAGCCCAAAGCAGCGCCTTAACGTTGAAATAAACAGCAAAAACGTGATGAGCGTTGAGATACCGCAGTACGAAACCGGCGCGCGCACCTCCGACGAGGGCGACATTTTCCCGTACGGCTTCGCGTTCACCTCGTTTGAGCTGGACGACGCGGTACAAAGCCTCGACAAAGTGCTGCCCGACCTGATCAAGCTTGCCCAATATGAAAAAAGCTGCGAGCTGATGTCGGCGGAAATCGAAAAGACGCGCCGCCGCGTCAATTCGCTGGAGCACGTCATGATCCCGCGCTATCAGGAGACCATCAAGTATATCTCCATGAAGCTCGAGGAAAACGACCGCAGCAGCCGGACAAGGCTGATGAAGGTCAAGGACATGCTTCTCGACAAAGCACATCATTATTCTGCATAAAACAGGAGGTTCAGTCTTCGGCTGAACCCCCTGTTTTATTGTACGCTCTTTTGGGCGTTTTGTCATTTATTAAAGATGCCCTAATCCAAATCAAAAGTTTAGCTCTTTATAACTTTGCTTAACCATTCTTTAGCGCTGCTGTTTTCGTATGTTTTTCCGTCAGCGACATACGAATTAATAATACATCTGACACCCACGATGTCGCCTTGTGAGAATCGGACTGCTAAGTTTTCGGTTTCTCCTGTGTCAATAGAAACATTTTCTTCACTTCCAAACGAGTAAATCAAAAAGTCAATATTGTTTGCTTTGAATTTTTTTGTCTTGATCGGCATAATGACGTTATCGGCGTTGTAAGCTACAACGTACATATCTAAATCGGAAACAGTCTTGCCGCTGTTGTTTTGAATCTCAAAAGTCAAAGCATCCTTGCCGTATTTATTTATTGTATCATAGTAATCCTTTTTAATTTCTTTATTCGTTACCTGAACATCAAAAGTATCGTCTACCTCGATTTCCTTTAGTTTATCAACATCAACAATCTGCTCGGAACTTCCGCCGATTTCATTGGTTTTTACACTTACTCCGTCCATAGACTCAACATAGTATGATTTATCAACATCAATCTCTGAGGTGTTTTGGAATCTTTGAACCGAGCCGTCAAAAGAAATGTCTCTTGTTTGTTTGGTATCAATATTAAATATGATATATTCAACACCATCGGGCAAATCATATGTATAGGTTTTTTCTTCTCCCGAAACCTTGTCCATTAATTGTCCGGGCCAAGAAATCATGGTTTTATCCTTTGCCCAGTAGTAAACATACATATTAGTACTATCCCATTGTGTATCCTTAAAAACAACAGTATTCGGACTAAGCTTAGTTTCATCCTTAGTTGCAGGCTTTATTGTGCTTGCCGCAGCAGCTTGCTCACTTGCGGTTGAGTTTTCCGAATCACTGCCGGAAGAAGGCTGTTCGCACGCCGCCATAAAAACAGCAAACGACATTACAAGAATACATGATAGAACTTTTTTCATTATTCTTCCCCAAAAATCCTTAGATACTTATTATATTGACATTCATTGAATGCCAGACTTTGTATATTATACCATAATTTAATTGATAAGTCAATATATTTAACGAACTTTTTAGTATAATGTGTACAAAAATGAATCGCAGCATTGACGGAATAATATATGTGAAGTCAATATTGCGCGAATGCGTAAAGAAACGAAAAACTTCGCAAAACCGTTTGGAGCCACCTGCGACAAACGGTTGGAAGAATCACGATTTCTAAAATTATAAAAGGCAGCCGCGTGAGCAGCTGCCTTTTTTCTTTTAGGGAAATTATTGGTTTGTGAAGGTAAACTTTCCGTCTTGGTAATCGCAGGTGACGGTGCTGTTTTCTTTTATTTTGCCGTCAAGCATCTGCTCGCTGAGGACGTCCTCGATTTCGCTTTGTATCGCTCTGCGCAGCGGTCTTGCGCCGTATGCGTCGTCAAAGCCCTTGTCGGCGATCGCAGTGACCGCAGCGTCGGTGAAGGTGATCGTGATGTCCATAGCCGCCAGTCTTTGTGTGAGAGTGTCGAGCATTTTGGAAGCGATCTGCTTGATCTCGTCCTGAGTGAGCTTGTTGAACATGATGATATCGTCAACACGGTTGAGGAATTCGGGACGGAACAGCTTTTTGAGCTCGCCCATAACCAGCTCGCGGGTATCGGTCTTGACTTTGTCGTCATCCTGAGGTGTGAAGCCCAACGCTTTGTGCTTCTCGGTGATCAGACGCGCGCCCACGTTGGAGGTCATGATGATAACGGTGTTTTTGAAATCAACTGTTCTGCCCTGAGAGTCGGTAAGTCTGCCGTCCTCCAAAATTTGCAGAAGCATATTGAACACGTCGGGATGCGCTTTTTCGATCTCGTCGAACAGCACCACGGAGTAGGGCTTTCTGCGCACCTTTTCGGTGAGCTGACCGCCTTCGTCGAAGCCGACGTAACCGGGCGGCGAGCCGATGAGCTTGGAGACGGTGTGCTTCTCCATGTACTCGGACATATCGAGGCGGAGCATTGCGTTCTCATCGCCGAACATCGCCTGCGCAAGCGCCTTGCAAAGCTCAGTTTTACCGACGCCTGTGGGTCCGAGGAAGATGAATGAACCGACGGGGCGCTTGGGATCCTTTAGTCCGACCCTGCCGCGGCGGATTGCTCTGGACACTGCGGAAACCGCTTCATCCTGACCGACAACGCGCTCATGAAGCACCTGCTCCATGTTGAGCAGCCTCTCGCTTTCCTCCTTGGTGAGCTGTACCACGGGAACGCCCGTCCAGTCGGAAACGATCTTGGCTATCGTCTGCGCGGTAACCTCGCCGCAGCTGTCCTTCTGGCGCTCCTGCCACTCTTTTTTGGCTTCGTCCAGCTTTTGCTGAACCGACTTCTGCTCGTCGCGCAGCTTGGCGGCGCGTTCAAAATCCTGCTCGTTTACGGCGCTCGCCTTTTCCTGCTCGAACTTTTTGACGGTTTCCTCCAGCTCCTTGATGTTGTCGGGAGAGGTCATGGAGGCAAGGCGCACCTTTGACGCGCCCTCGTCGATCAGGTCGATAGCCTTGTCAGGCAGGTAACGGTCTGCGATATAGCGCGAACTGAGGTTGACCGCCGCTTCTATAGCCTCATCTGTGATCTTGACCTTGTGATGCGCTTCGTAGCGGTCGCGCAGACCCTTGAGTATCAGCACCGCCTGCTCATTGGTAGGCTCGCCGACCTTTACGGGCTGGAATCTGCGCTCCAAAGCCGCGTCCTTTTCGATATATTTGCGGTACTCGTTAAGGGTGGTCGCGCCGATAACCTGGAAATCTCCGCGTGCAAGCGAAGGCTTCAGGATATTTGCCGCGTCCGCACTGCCCTCTGCCGCGCCTGCGCCTATGATGGTGTGAAGCTCGTCGATAAAGAGAATGGTGTTCTTGCTGTTCTTTACCTCGTCGATCGCCGCTTTTATGCGTTCCTCAAAGTCGCCGCGGTACTTAGCGCCTGCGACCATACCGGTGAGGTCAAGAGTGACGACTCGCTTATCGCGCAGGATCTCGGGAACATTGCCCTTGCTGATTTCAAGCGCGAGACCCTCTGCAACAGCGGTTTTGCCGACGCCGGGTTCACCGATCAGCACGGGATTGTTCTTGGTGCGGCGCGAAAGAATCTGGATAACGCGTTCGATTTCTTTTTCCCTGCCGATAACAGGGTCGATCTCGCCGCTTTTTGCCGCCTTGGTGAGGTCTCTGCCAAACTTATCCAGTGCGGATTCTCCGCTCTCGCCTTCGGCGCCCTGCGGAGCGAATCCGCCTACTGCCTCAGCCTGAGCTCCGCCCTGCTGCATACCGTTGCCGATCGCCTGCGCAAGTCTGTCGCGGCTCACGCCAAGCTCATTGAGGAAGCTGACGGCGTAGCTGTCGCTCTCGGAAATCACGGCAAGGAGCAAATGCTCGGTTCCTACATAGCTTTGTCCCATTCTTGATGAGAGCATCAAGGCGGACTGCAGCACGCGCTTGGTGCGCGGTGTAAAATCATTGGGGCTGAGGTCGGTCGGTGCGCCTACGCCGCTGACGCTCTTGATTTTTTCCTCTACCGACTGAGCGGTCACGCCGCAGTTTTTAAGCGCCGCAGCCGCTACGCCGCTGCCCTCGTTGATCAGCCCCAGAAGAATATGCTCGGTGCCTACATAGCTGTGTCCCAGCTTTTCCGCTGATTCAAGCGCCAAATTGAGCGCTGTGTTTGCTTTTTGTGTGAATCCCTGAAATTGGAACATACATATACCCCCTTAGATTTTAGCTTAATGTCATTTTCATAATATTATATCGGGTATCGGGCGGTTCGGTTGATTTCACGCCCGTTCGGATGAATCGGGATATGATCGGATCATCACTTTTCACCGATCTCGGCGCGGATCATTTTTGCCCGTTCGATATCCCTGTCGTGAGGGCTCAGACTTTTTCTGAGCGTTACGGACAATGTGGCAGGCTCCACGGCTGTCATAAGGCTGTCGATCGTATCGCAGCTCACATCGGAGATCAGCCCTGCCTCAACGCCCAAGCGCACATTAGACAGCAGCTTTAGCGCTTCCTCGTGGCTCATCACCGTTGCGTAGCGCAATATACCCAAGCTGCGGCTGACGGTATCCTTTACCTCGTCGCTTTCACAGAGTCTTGCCCTTGCCTGCTCCTCCTGAGTTACGAGCTGCTCGGTGATGTTCTTTAAATTCTCGATCGCCGCCTTTTCGGAAATACCCAGCGTGACCTGATTGCTGAGCTGATAGAGCGAGCCCTGCGGCTCTGTTCCCTCGCCGTGAGCTCCGCGAATGGTCAGCCCCAGCTTAGAGAGGTTGCCGGAGATACGGCTGATCGCACGGCTTTTTTCAAGCGCCGGAAGATGGAGCATTACCGACGCTCTCATGCCCGTTCCCAAGTTGGTAGGACACTGTGTGAGATAACCGAGCTTGTCGTCATACGCGAAGCTGAGGTTTTCGTCGAGAAGTGTGTCGAGCTTATCGGCTATATCGTAGGTTTCTTCAAGCGAAAGACCCTTTTTGATCACCTGGAGGCGGATATGATCCTCCTCGTTTATCATGATGCTGAGGCTTTCATCCTTGCTGATCAACAGTGCGCGTCCTTTTCCCTCGCTGATGAACTCGGGGCTGCAAAGACGTTTTTCCACCAGCGACACGCTTTGAAGCGGTTCGAGATCGCTGATCCTGATAAAGTGAAAATCGTCTGCAATGGCGCTGCGGCTGTCTGTAACGGCGCGTCTCACGCTCTCAACGATCTTTTCCCTGCCCTGCTCGCTGAGCTTGCGCGGGAAGGGATAATCCTTTAGATTACGGGCAAGCCGTACTCTTGTTGAAATCACTATACTCATGACTGCGCCTCCGTTTCTTTGATCTGATCGCGCAGCTCAGCCGCGCGTTCAAAGTTCTGTTCCTTTACAGCCGCGTCAAGCTCCTGCTTTAAAGCTGAAAGCTTTTCCTCACGGGAAGTCGGCTTGGATTCCGCCTGACGTATCTTTTCTTCCTTTGCCGACGGACTGTTTTTTCCGCAGTGGGTGGTGTTTCCGTGTATCCTGCGGATAGAGGGCAGGAGACGGTCGGCAAACAGGTCGTAGCAGCGTGCGCAGCCCACCATGCCTGTTTTTGCGATCTCCGGATAAGAGCTACCGCAGAATTCGCAGCGTGTCGCCTGAGTCCTTGCAGGCAAAACATTTCCGAAGAAGCTTCCGAGCAAGCCCGAAAACTCGCTGTCAAAGTCGGCAAACATATTGGTATAACCCATCTTGTGTGCGCAGTCGCTGCATAAATCGTATTCCTTGAACTCCCCGTTGATGACGGTTTTTACATGGGTGTTGGCGTTTTCTGCGCCGCATTTTTGACATTTCATAAAACATACCTCCCTAAGAATTCAGAGTCAGGAGCATATTTTTAAACAAATCCGCTCTGACTGAGTCGCGTTTATCCTGCTCCACCCTGCGCAGCGTTCTGTCTGACAGTGCCGCGGCGATCGCTTTGGCGGTTTGCAGACTGAGCAGCTGCCGCTGGAGCATGTTGTTGAGCATTGCCTCGGCTGTTGCCTTGTCGAGCCCCTCGCCGATGGAGTTGACTATGTGCATAAGCGCCGTGCCGCCGTCCATCTTGACTCGGCTGATGCGGATGTATCCGCCGCCGCCTCTGCGGCTCTCCACGATATAGCCCTGCTCGGGCGTGAAGCGCGAGGTGATAACGTAGTTTATCTGGCTGGGTACGCAGCCAAGATTGCCTGCCAGCTCGTTGCGCTGGATCTCGGCGCAGCCGTTTTGCTCGTCCAACATTTCCATTATATATTTAGCTACTAAATCACTCATTCTCATGTTCATTCCCTCTTTCCTGTGACCTTGGCTTTATTATAAGGTCAAAGAAAGTCAAAGTCAAAGTCACTGATGGCCGCATATTGCTCATTTATCTCTTTAAATCAGGCAAATACGCCTGTTTTCTCGTGTTTTCTAAAAAATGAAAATTTTTTGACCTTTTCTGACTTTTCTTTGATCTTAGTTTTTATGCATTTCAGCTGAAAAAAGCGGCGAACCGAAGTTCGCCGCTTAACGCGCTACTTATTGAATCAATTGTTTGATTATTCAGCCGCTGCCTCAGACTCTTTGAGCTTTGCGAAGCACTCGCTGCAGTAGTAGCTTTTGCCTTCCATGGGCTTAAAGGGGATCCTTGCGGGTCCGCCGCAGGCTGCGCAAACAGTGTCGTGATACTCTCTGCCTGCTTTAACTGCGTTCTTTCTCGCCTGACGGCAATCCTTGCAGCGCTGGGGCTCGTTTTCAAAGCCTTTCTCTGCATAGAACTCCTGCTCGCCTGCGGTAAAAACGAATTCGTTTCCGCATTCCTTGCAAATAAGTGTCTTATCTTCGTACATAATTCCTTCTACCTCTCTTAAAAAACTATGATTTGTCCTAAGGGACATTATATATACTGATAGCTCAGTATAAACCGCCTGCCTTGCGCCTGACTCTTTGCAGCGCATTGTCAACTGACTTTTCACTGATACCGAGCCGCTGTGAGATAGCGCTGTATCGCAGCCCCGAAGCATAAAGCATCATCACGCGGTATTCCCTGTCGGATAACAAAGCTCTTAGTTTTTTTTGCATGGCAGCGAGCTGTTCTTTATCCATCAAAAGCTGTTCGGGCGATTGTCTTTCGTCCGCCAGTTCCTCCGAAAGTCCGTCAATTTGCACCAGTGCCGCGTCCGGCACTGTCTTTTTAGAGTTCATACGCCTGATAATAGAGATAAATCTGCGTTCCACAACAACCGTCAGATACGTTTTGAATGAACTGCCGCAATTATCGTCATAGCTCTTGCACGCCGACAGCAGCCCCAGCAAGCCCTCCTGAACAAAGTCGTTCTGCTCATAGCTTTGAGCGGAATACTTACGCGCGATAAAACCTATTTTGCCGAGGTATCTCCTGACCAGCTCATCAAAGGCTTTTTGATCGCCGTCTTTGCACAAAGCCGCCAGCGAGGCGTCGGAGCGTGTAGGGTAAGCATTTTGTTCTCTGCTCATTACTTCACCCCAACACACAGTAATCTATTATCAATAACAAAATTTTATTACAATTCTTTTGAAAAGTCAACCTTTTTTCACTTTTCTGTTATGTTGCCCTAATATATTCATGATATTTATGCAATATATATAATTCTCTGCAAAGAGACAACATACATTTTATCTTGTCTTGTTATCGCTAATATGGTATAATAAATCTAAAATATATAAAAATAATAAATGATTAGGATTGTCATTTTTTGTAGATCCTTATGAGGCGATACTATGGTTATTTCATGTTCAAGCTTTGGAATCAACGGTATAGACGGCTACAGGGTGATGGTGGAAGCGGATATGCAAATGGGTCTGCCGGCTATTGATGTTGTAGGTCTGCCCGACACGGCGGTCAAGGAGAGCCGCGACAGGGTGCGAAGCGCCCTGCATAACTGCGGACTGAGGCTCCCTTCGGCGCATTTTATCTTTAACCTTGCCCCTGCCGACATAAAAAAGGAAGGTCCGGTTTACGACCTGCCGATCACGGTGAACCTTATGGTGCTCAGCGGACACGTGCGCGCAGACGTATCAAATCTTGCGTTTATCGGCGAGGTCAGCCTGAGCGGAGCGGTGCGCAGGGTAGACGGCGTTCTGCCGATGGTGATAAAGGCGCACGAATGCGGAATAAAAGAGATCTTCGTGCCTGCCGACAACGCCCGTGAAGCGGCGGTAGTCGAGGGTATCAGCGTTTATCCCGTTGAGCATATTGTGCAGCTAAAGGACATGCTCAACGGCGAGCTTCCGAAAGAACCTGCCAAGGCTCCGGAATCAGACGAAGAACGCGGCATAGAGTATGTGCCCGACTTTTCGCAGATTAAGGGACAGCTTGAAGCACGCCGCGCCATGGAAATAGCCGCTGCAGGCGGTCACAACATCCTGCTCATAGGTCCTCCCGGTTCGGGAAAAAGTATGCTTGCCAAGCGTCTGCCGTCCATTTTGCCTCAGATGACCTTTGACGAGATGATCGAAACCACCAAGATACATTCGATCGCCGGAAAGCTGGGCGAGCGTGCGCTGATAACTCAGCGTCCCTACCGCGCACCGCACCACGGCGTAACGCCTGTGGGTTTAGGCGGAGGAGGTAGCGGCATCATCAAGCCCGGCGAGGTATCGCTCGCAAATAACGGCGTGCTGTTTTTGGACGAGCTGCCCGAATTTTCACGCGCTACGCTGGAAGTGCTGCGCCAGCCCATTGAAGACGGTCAGATCACCATTTCACGCGCGGGACAGAACTGCACCTACCCGTGTACCATCATGGTCGCAGCCGCCATGAACCCCTGCCCCTGCGGTTATTTCGGAGATCCGACCCACGCCTGCACATGCAGTCAAAAACGCATCAGGAATTATCTGGGAAGGATCTCGGGTCCGCTGCTCGACCGCTTTGACATCCACGTTGAGGTTCCTCCCGTACCCTTTGAGGAACTGCGCAGTAAGGAGCAGAGCGAAAGCTCCGCCGCCATTAAGCGGCGCGTAGACG
Organism: uncultured Ruminococcus sp.; assembly: GCA_902790475.1. Taxonomy (GTDB): domain Bacteria; phylum Bacillota; class Clostridia; order Oscillospirales; family Acutalibacteraceae; genus Ruminococcoides. The sequence goes on from CADASG010000020.1 coordinate 23,287, forward strand.
CGGCGAGAGCCATTCAGCATGAACGTTTCAAGGGAAGCAAAACGACCTGCAACGCTAAAATCAACGCGGCTGAATTTGAACGCTTTTGCCTAATCGACAAAGAAGCTGAGCAAACGCTGAAGCAGGCGTTTGAAGCTCTCGGTCTTACCGCGAGGGCTTATGACAGAGTGCTCAAGGTATCGCGCACTATCGCGGATCTGGAGCAAAGCGAGATCATCCGCTCCGACCATGTGCTTGAAGCGGTGCAGTACAGGAGCCTCGACCGCAAATACTGGAACCGCTGACAGCGATAAACGCGCGGATACGGCAACTTTCTTATTGCAATCAAACCGCATTTGTGATATAATAAAAGACAGAAAAAAAGGAGGTCAACACCATGGAAATCACTAAGAATTCAATCATCGGCGATGTACTGGATCAGCACCCCGAAACAGCTCAGCTTTTTCTGAGCATCGGTATGCACTGCCTCGGCTGCCCGGCTTCAAGAGGAGAGACCATCGAGGAAGCGTGCATGGTACACGGCGCTGACGCAGACGCGCTGGTCAAGGCGCTTAACGGAGCTCTCAACTGATGAACCGCCTTGACAACAGGCTCATGCTCTGCGCGAAAATGGTTCGACGCGGATCACGTTTGGCTGATATCGGCACAGACCACGCCTTTCTTCCCGTGTGGCTGTGCCGTAACGGCGTCTGTCCCTCGGCGATCGCCGCCGACATCAATCCCGATCCGCTTGAGCGCGGCAGACAAACCGTCGCCGCTGCGGAGCTTTCGGATACGATCGAGCTTCGGCTCAGCGACGGTCTGCACGAGATCGGCGCGGACGAGGCGGACGACATTGTGATCGCGGGCATGGGCGGCGAGCTGATAGCCTCTATTCTTGACGACTGCCACTACTCGCGCGATCCCGAAAAACGGTTCATCCTGCAGCCTATGACCAAAAGCGAAGAGCTGCTTCGCTGGATCTGCGAAAACGGCTTTGCGGTCGAAGCGCAGGACTGCTGCGAGGCGGCAGGCAAATGCTACACTGTACTCAGGATACAATACACAGGACTCACCCAAAATGCGGATGAGCTTTTTTATTATACGGGGATCCTTGACCCTGAACAGCCCTGCCACAGACGTTTTTTGGAAGAAAACGCCGCGCGGCTGGACAAAAAAGCGAGGGGCGACAAAAGGTACGCAGAGCTTGCTAATCGGCTTCGACAGTACTGCGGCGCTCCCTGTGCAGAAAATGAGGAGATATTATGACAACCGTCAACGACATTTTATCATATTTGAACGACATCGCTCCGACAGAAACGGCAATGGATTTCGACAACTGCGGTCTGCTGACCGGCGACGGCAGCACTCCCGTCACCAAGGTACTGCTCTCGCTGGATATCACTTCCGGGGTCGTCAGGGAAGCGCAGTCGCTCGGCTGCGAGCTGATCGTCAGTCATCACCCCGTGATATTTCAGCCGCTCAAACGCCTTGACGCGCACTCTGTGCCTTATATGCTGGCTCAGTGCGGAATATCGGCGATCTGTATGCACACCAATCTCGATTTGGCTGAGGGCTTCGGTGTCAATACCTGTCTCGCGGAAGCGGCAGGAGTCAAGACTCCCGTTAAATCGGAACGCGGCGAATGTCTGTTTATCGGCGATCTTGAAGCGGAAACTGACATACACACCTTCGCCAAATCGGTCAGGGAATCGCTTGGCTGCGCAGGGCTTCGCTATACCGCTGTAAGACCCGCCGTAAAAACAGTCGCGGTATCCTCCGGTGCAGGCGGCTCGGAAATATTTGCCGCTGCCGCAGAGGGAGCGGACGTTCTTGTGACAGGCGAGATCAAGCACCATGAAATCAACGCCGCCAACGAACTTGGCGTAAACGTGGTTGACGCAGGTCACTTTAAAAGTGAAGATATTGTAATCGCACCGCTTCAAAAGAAACTCAGCCGGCAATTTCCCTCAGCGGTTTTTACAAAATCGAAAGAATACAGCGATAAAATGAATTATCTATCATAATCCGCGAATTATTGTTAAAATAAGGTTGCATAAACAGTTACAAAATGTTATAATGATGTTTGGCAATCAAAATAACACTATATATTGAGGTTTTATGAGAATCCGAAAGAAAAAATGGGCGGAGCCCGAACTTGCCGTCTGCGACTTCTATGTTAAGGAGCCCGAGCAGTTCGCAGGCAAGTGGAAAACCGCATTTAAAAAAGAACAGCCGCTGATCCTCGAGATCGGCTGCGGCAAGGGGGGGTTCGCCGGGCAGTTCGCCCTGCAAAACCCCGACAAAAATATTATCGCTCTCGACATCAAGGTTGACATGCTGGGCGTCGGCAGGCGCACCATCGTAAAGCTTTTTGAGGAACAGGGCAAAACTCAGGACGAGATCGACAACCTGCTTTTGGTAAAATACAACGTGGAACAGCTTGACAAGATCATAACCGCCGAGGATAAGATCGAGCGGTTGTATATCAACTTCTGTAACCCGTGGCCGCGCCTCAAGCACAAAAAGCGCCGCCTTACATACTACAAAAAGCTTGAAATGTACAAGACCTTCCTGCGCCCCGAAGCGGAGATACGCTTTAAAACCGACGACGACGAGCTGTTTGAGGAAAGTCTGGAATACTTCGCGCAGACCGGCTACGAGATCCTGTATCTAACGCGTGATCTGCATAACAGCGACGTTAAAGACAATATCATGACCGAGCACGAAAGAATGTTCATGGACGAGGGAAAAACCATCAAGTTCCTGATCGCGCGCCAAAAAAGCGCTGAATGATCTATCGGCTGCTGTTTCGCCGAAAGGGGGTGCGGTGTATCAAAAACTTAAAATTCAAAAGACTGCTTGCGTTTTCCTCGGCATTGTGCCTGCTGTTGTGCGGCTGCACTATGACCGGTATCGGCGAAAACGAGCTGCTGCGACCGCCGCGCACCACGGGCGACGAAGCTGAGATCGAAAATCTGATCTCCGTTTCCGCTCCTAACGGCTACACGCTGAAATATCCGAAATCAGGCAACCACCGCAGCGCTATCGTTATGACCGATCTTGACGGCGATGAAAAAGACGAGGCTATCGCGTTTTTCCGCGATACCGACAGCGTGACCGGCGTTCATATGCTGGTTATGTACAAGGCTGATGACAAATGGAAGATATCCTCGGATTTTGAGACCGAGACCGCAGATGTTGACAGCGTGGAATTTGCCAACCTCGACGGCGGCGACAATATGGAGATATTGGTCGGCTACGCTACCTACACTCCGAACGTCAACTTTTTGTCGTGCTACAGCTACATCAACGGCACGACCCAGACCATTCAGACGGGCAGCCCGAACTATTCCGCGTTTTACTGCGGCAGCCTTGACAGCAGCGGCAAAAGCAAGGTCATCACGCTTTCGCTGTTCACTCCCGAAAACGAGGCAAAGGCTACGATGCTCGAATACGATGAAAAGAAAAAGACGGTTTACACCAAATCATCGGTATCAATGGACGCGGGTATTATAAAATACCGCAGCGTCATGTTTTCCGATCTTAATGAAAACGTAAAGGGTATCGTGGTGGACGGTTCCACTGCGACCGAGGACGTGAGCACGCAGGTCATTTACTTTAACAAGCAGCTTGACACGCTGCGCAATCCGCTCAACTTCGTCAAGCCGCAAAATCCCACCCTGCGCCACAGCGCGGTGATTTCGTCTGATACAGACAACGATATGTTTGTTGATATACCGACTGTTCAGGCGCTGCCGAATATCAGAGACAGGGAAACAGACACTCCTGCCGATTTGGTGACCTGGAACAGCTTTGACACAAACACCGAGCATCTGGAGCCGAAACGCACCGTTGCGGCGAACTATCACTTCAACTATACAATAAAGCTCGATCCTGACTGGAAAACAGGCAGCTTCACTGCTCTGAACAACGAGGACGGCGACGTTATGACGTTTTACAGCATAAAAAAGGGCAAGCTTGACACAAAGCTGTTTGAGATACGCGTTTTTGACATCACCGACTGGGACCGCGCGAAGGGCAGAGAAGACTATACCCTTATCTACCGCGATCCGCGCTACGCCTATACATTTATCAACCATGACAGGACCGGTGAGCTTTCCCAGACCGACGACGAAATAAAAACCGCTTTTTCCGTGCTGAACGAAGTGGCGGTATAAATGCAATACCGCATAATTCAGGTGTGCGGATTGCGCAGTAAGATTTTTCGCCGGGCAAGCTGACGGAACAAAATTCAAGCAAACCGTGCGCCTTGAATTGTGCGGTATTGCCTAAAGGATTAAGGAGGAATTACCATTGAAGAAAATTCTTGTTTGCGAGGACGAAGCCGCTATCCGCGACTTTGTGGTCATTAACCTGACACGCGCTGGCTACGACGTTGTGGAAGCCGACTGCGGCGAAACAGCGCTTAAAAAATATGAGGAAAACGACGGCAACTTCGATATTGCGATCCTTGACGTTATGATGCCCGGCATCGACGGCTTTCAGGTTTGCAAGGAGCTGAGAAACCGCAACGGCGGCATCGGCATCATCATGCTCTCCGCGAAAACCCAGGAGATGGACAAGGTAACGGGTCTGATGCTCGGCGCGGACGACTACGTTGCAAAGCCCTTCTCACCGAGCGAGCTGCTCGCGCGCGTGGATTCGCTGTACCGTCGTGTTGCGCTGGCTCAGTCGCACAATGAAAATAACTTTAAGGAAGAGCTTAAAAGCGGCGAGTTTACCCTGAACCTTCGCAACCGTGCGCTGATGAAGGGCAGCAAGATGATCGAACTTACTCAGGTTGAATTTCAGATCATGGAATACTTCTTCTCCAATCCCGGCACCGCTCTTGACCGCATAGATATCCTCAATCACGTCTGGGGAGACGCATATGTGGGCGAGGATAAGATCGTTGACGTAAACATCCGCCGCCTGCGCATGAAGGTGGAGGACGAGCCCTCTAACCCCAAGCACATCATCACCGTTTGGGGACTGGGCTACAAATGGGACTCCGGAGAGTAATCCCGCCGTCTCACAAATGATCGGAGCCGTCCGAAAATACAGCTAACGAAAGGAGTGACAACAATGTTTAGGGGCATTACCAAACGCTGGATATTAAACACGCTCAGCGTGATCCTGACTATTATTATCCTGATTGTTGTCGCTCTGATTTTTATTGTCACCTACCTCTTTCAGTCAAGCGTGGAGCAGAGCCTGAACGCAGCAGGCAACGAGCTGAGCCTGGTGTTTTCGGGCTATAAAAGCAACAGCTCCACCGATTTTTCTTCCACTGTGCGCGAGTACGTGGAAAACTTTGACAAAAAAGAACAGATGGGCGTAATGGTGCTCAACCAAAGCGGCGCGGTAAAGCTTACCTCAACGGGGTTTTTGAACTACGAAAATGAAAAAATGACTGACTTTGAGGAAGCCGCAAAAAGCGACAGCGGCTACGCGTTCTGGCGCGGCAAGCTCAGCTCGGGCGAAAAAGCCATGAGCGAGACCCGCGTGATCCGCAGCGAAAGCGGCAGCGTGGTTGGCGGCGTGCGCTACATCGTATCAATGGAACCGGTAAACAGCCGCATAATCCTTTACAGCGTGATCATTGTAGCGATGGGACTGATCATCATCGCGCTGGTCATTATCCCGGGCTTGATGTTTATCCGCTCTATCGTGCGCCCCATACGGAGACTCAGCGTGATTTCCTCACAGATCGCGCAGGGCGACTTCTCCGCCTCCGAAAAAATCGAGCACAAATATGACGACGAGATCGGCGATCTCTGCGACGCTGTCAGCGACATGGCAAAGGATCTGCAGACCACCGAGCAGATGAAAAACGACTTTATTTCACGCGTTTCTCACGAGCTGCGCACTCCTCTGACAGCCATAAAGGGCTGGGCGGAAACCATGCAGCTAAGTGAAAACGGCACTATTGACCGCCGCACCTTTGAACGCGGCATGGGCGTTATTATCAAGGAAAGCGGCCGCCTGACAAGCATCGTTGAGGAGCTGCTGGACTTTGGCAGGATACAAAGCGGCAGAATGGTGCTGATAAACGAAAAGATCGACATCCTTGCCGAGTTTGACGAAACTGTATATATGCTCAAGGATCGCGCCGTGGAAGAAGGTATCCACCTGCTCTATGACGAACCCGACGCGATATACCCGCCTGTATACGGCGACCGAAACCGACTCAAGCAGGTATTTTTAAATATTTTAGATAACGCGCTGAAATACACGCCCAAGGGCGGCGTTGTGGCGGCGCAGGTGATCTATTCCGAGGACAATCCCGACGTGATAAAAATCATCGTCACCGACACCGGCTGCGGTATTTCCGCCGAGGATTTGCCGAAGGTCAAGGAAAAGTTCTTTAAAGCCAACCAGACGGTCGGCGGCTCAGGCATCGGACTTGCAGTTGCAGACGAGATCATGAACCTCCACGGCGGCTCGCTTGACATTGAAAGCGGCGAAGGCGTCGGAACCACCGTAACGCTGACCTTCCCGATATATAAAGAAGGGCAAAAAAACGAGCTGCCCGAAAATATAAAGCTTTAAGGCAAGAGCGGGCAGCGGTTAGTGCGCAGTAACGATTTAAGGCAATACCGCATAATTCAGGTGTGCGGATTGCGAAGTAAGATTTTTCGTCAGGTTGCACAAATAAATTGAGGTAAGGCTGTCGCCTTGCCGAGATCCCTGATCGTCCCTATACACTAACCGCTGCTCACTGCCAAATAACAACTCCAAAAGAGGTGTATTATGTCTAAAAAAACAAAAAAAATCACATCGATCGGCGGCAGCGCTTTGATCGAAGGCATCATGATGAGAGGTCCCAAGCGCAGCACGGTTTGCGTGCGCACGGGTGAAAACGAGATTTACAGCGAGGACGTGAATATCACGACCCTTGCCGAGAAATGCGGTTTATTCAAGGTGCCCTTTTTCAGAGGCATAGCAGGTCTGATCGACTCCATGCGCCTAAGCTACAAGTCGCTGATGCTGGCGGCGGACAAAGCTATTGAGGGCGCTGAGATCGAGGAAGAACCCTCCAAATTTGAAAAATGGCTCGACGAGAAGTTCGGAGATAAGCTTGTAAGTATTTTGATGACCTTTGCTTCGATCATCGGCGTTGCGCTGGCTGTAGGACTGTTCTTGTTTTTGCCGTCATTTCTCTTTGATCTCACCGCCAATTTCATTCCTGCGTTCAAGATCGACGAAGCCGCGCACAACGAAGAAATGGTGCGTCTGTACAAATCAATCTTCGAGGGCGTTCTTAAAATCGTGCTCTTCCTCGGCTACATTGTGATCGTTTCACAGATGGGCGAGATGAAGCGTGTGTTCCAGTATCACGGCGCCGAGCACAAAACCATCTTCTGCTATGAGAATGAAGAAGAGCTGACAATTCCCAACGTCAAAAAGCAAACACGTTTTCATCCGCGCTGCGGAACCAGCTTTTTGGTTATAATGCTTCTGTTGAGTATCATAGTGGGACTGTTTGTGCCTGCCAACCCCTTCGGTATCGCATGGCTGCGTCCCGTTTTCAAGATCTTGCTTATCCCTATCACCTGCGGTCTCGGCTACGAGCTTATCAAGCTTTGCGGCAAGCATGACAACACGCTTACCCGTATTATCGCCGCTCCCGGTCTGTGGGCGCAGCGCATCACCACCAAGGAACCCGACGACAAGATGATCGAGGTCGCTATCGAAGCGATCAAGGCGGTCATCCCCGAGGACGGCTCCGACATCGTAAACAACTGCGGATGCTGAGAGACATCATAAGCGAATGCCGTCAGTCACTGACCGACGGAGGAATAGAGGATCCCTCGTTTGAGACAGCATGTATTGTTGAGGCGGTCACAGGCTATGACCGCACTCATCAAATACTTCACTCAGAAGAAAGCATCAGCGCCGAGTGTGAGGAAAAACTGCGCGCCATGGTATGCAGGCGTCTAAAGCACTATCCCCTGCAGTACATACTCGGGAGCTGGAGCTTTATGGGATTCCCTCTGCGCGTTGGAGAAGGCGTGCTGATCCCGCGCGACGACACAGAGGTTTGCGTATCGCTGTGTCTTGACTTTCTAAAGAATAAACCAAACGCCCGCGCACTTGATTTGTGCGCGGGAAGCGGCGCGATAGCGATAGCGCTCAACAAGCTTGCCGATGCGGACGTGACCGCTGTTGAGCTCAGCGAACGCGCGTATAAATTTCTTTCAGAGAATATTAAATCAAACCACGCTCAGATAAAAGCTGTGCGCGGTGATATTTTTGTGTGTCACCAAGACTTTCCCGACCGCACCTATGACTTGATCGTTTCAAATCCCCCCTACATCCCCACCGGGGAGCTGACGGGACTGCAGCCCGAAGTCCGGCATGAACCGGATACGGCGCTGGACGGCGGACAGGACGGGTGCGATTTTTACCGCGCGATCATAAGCGAATGGAGCCGCAAGCTGAAAAGCGGCGGCGCGCTGGTATTTGAGTTGGGCGAACACCAAAGCGGTATCGTATCTGCTCTTTTAAAGGCTCACGGATTTGAAAATATACGAACCGCTGATGACTTCGGAGGTATCCATAGGGCTATAATTGGGACAATGCTCTGATTTTAGCTATTTTGTTCGATAAAATATCCTGTTTTTTCTTGTGCAGCACTCCCGTTTATGGTAGAATAATAGCGGCACGGGAAAGGACAAATATCTTTTCCTACCAAAAAAACGATTTGGAGGTATATGTATGGCAGTAGATAAAACAAAAGCGCTGGAAACAGCGATAGCTCAAATTGAAAAACAGTTCGGCAAAGGCGCGGTCATGCGCCTCGGCGAAAACAAACATATGGCGGTGGAGCACATTTCAACAGGCTCTCTGTCTCTGGATATAGCGCTGGGTATCGGCGGCTTGCCGAGAGGCAGGATCGTGGAGATTTACGGTCCCGAATCCTCGGGTAAGACCACCCTTTCACTGCACTGCATCGCAGAGGGACAGAAAAACGGCGGCACCGTGGCGTTTATCGACGTTGAGCACGCGCTCGACCCCACCTATGCAGCGGCGCTCGGCGTTGATGTGGACTCCCTGCTCGTAGCGCAGCCAGACACCGGAGAGGATGCGCTGGAAATCGCCGAGTCGCTTATCCGCAGCGGCGCTATCGACGTGATCGTTATTGACTCCGTAGCGGCGCTTGTCCCCAAAGCCGAAATCGAGGGTGAAATGGGCGACAGCCATGTTGGTCTGCACGCGCGTCTTATGTCTCAGGCACTGCGCAAACTGGCAGGCGCGATCAACAAAAGCAACTGCGTAGCCATCTTTATCAACCAGCTGCGTGAAAAGGTCGGCGTTATCTACGGCAATCCGGAGGTCACTACAGGCGGCCGCGCACTGAAATTCTACAGCTCCGTGCGCATCGACATTCGCCGTATCGAGACCTTAAAGGTCAACGGTGAAATGGTCGGCTCGCACACCCGCTGCAAGGTCGTCAAGAATAAGATCGCTCCCCCGTTCCGTGAGGCTGAATTCGACATTATGTACGGCGAGGGCATTTCCCGAGTCGGCGAGCTGCTTGATTTAGCGGTCAAGGCTGAGGTCGTACAAAAAGCCGGCGCGTGGTTCAGTTACAAGAACGAGCGTTTGGGACAGGGCCGCGACAAGGTCAAGGAGCTTTTGAAGAACAACCCCGAATTAGCTGATAAAATCGAAGCCGAGCTTTGGGAAAACATTGATAAGCTTTATGAGCGCGGAAAAGCTCCCGGCAAGAGCAAAAAAAGCGCTAAAGCAGCGGAAGCGGACGCCGAGCCGAAGGATGCTCCCAAGCCTGCCGCTAAAGCTGCTCCCAAAGCCAAAAATGACGCCGATATCGACGTATTGATCGAAGACTGATGCGCGTAACCGAAATCAGAGCGAGGCGCAAACAACTCAGCGCCTTGTATCTGGACGGTGAATACGCCGTCAGTATTGATACAAAAACCCTGCTCGAACAGCGTGTCGATGTGGGAAGCGAGCTCGACGACGAGGATCTGCGGGAGCTGATTTCGCTCAGCGACGAAAACCGCGCCAAGGAAAAGGCTCTCCGCCTCATCTCCTACCGCAGTCACTCCAAAAAGGAGCTGACCGATAAGATACGCCGCACCGCAACCGATGAAGCTGCGCAAAAGGCGGCCGACCGTATGGAAGAGCTGGGGCTTGTAAACGACGAGGACTTCGCAAGGCGCTACGCGGAACAGCTGCTGACGGTCAAACACATGAGCAAACGCGCCGCCGCGATGGAGCTTCAGCGCAAGGGAATCGACCGCGACATGATAGAAGAAACCCTCGGGGAAATCGAGGTCGATCCCCGTGAACAAATCGCTGAATTTCTTTCAAAGAAATATAAAAACCTCGATGACGAAAAAATAAAGCGCAGAGCCATAGCTGCCCTCCGTCGGCTGGGCTATGGCTGGGAGGATATTCGCGGCGCTTTAGATGAAATCGCCGAAGGTGAATTATAAATAAGGAATGATACGCATATGAATTACAAGGTGGGCATCGTGTCGCTTGGCTGCGCCAAAAACCAGGTTGACGCGGAAATGCTTCTGTACACACTGAAAGAACGCGGCTTTACGATCGTAAACGACCCGGCAAAAGCCGACGCGGTGATAGTGAACACCTGCGGCTTTATTGACAGCGCAAAGCAGGAGAGCATTGACGAGATCATAGAACTCGGCAAGCTAAAGCGCGAAGGTGTGATAAAAGCGATAGTCGTCACAGGCTGCCTTGCGGAGCGTTATCAAAATGAGATCACCAAGCAGCTCTACGAGGTTGATGCCGCTGTCGGCATCGGTGCAAATGAGAAAATAGCCGACGTTGTTTCGGACGCCCTGAACGGCAGTAAGACAGAGCTTTTCCCGGATAAGCTGCTCCTTCCCCTTTCGGGCGGCAGAGTGCAGTCCACTCCCCCCTATACCGCTTATCTAAAAATCTCCGAGGGCTGCGACAACCGCTGCACCTACTGCGCGATACCGCTGATACGCGGCAGCTTCCGCAGCAGACCGATGGAGGATGTATTGCGTGAGGCACGGGAATTGGCTGACAAGGGCGTTGTTGAGCTGAATGTGATCGCTCAGGACACCACTCGCTACGGCGAGGATCTGTATGGCGAACCTAAAACCGCCGAGCTGCTCAAAAAATTGTGTGAAATCGAAAATTTGAGCTGGATACGCCTGCTTTACTGCTATCCCGACCGTATCACCGACGAGCTGATCGACGTTATGGCGACCGAGGATAAGATCGTAAAATATATCGACGTGCCGCTGCAGCACTGCAACGGCGAAATACTGCACCGAATGAACCGCCGCGGAAACCGCGAGAGCCTGACGGCGCTGCTCAATAAGATCCGCGCCCGTATCCCGAACGTGGTGCTGCGCACGACGTTTATCACGGGATTTCCCGGAGAAACCGAGGCTCAGTTTGAGGAGCTTGCGGAATTCGCCAAGGAAATACGCTTTGAGCGCTTAGGCTGCTTCCCCTACTCTCAGGAGGAGGATACAAAGGCGGCTGAATTCCCCGACCAAACGGACGAGGAGTTGCGTCAAAAACGCGCCGATATCATCATGGAACAGCAGCAAAACATTATGGCTGAATACTGTGAAAAGCTTATCGGCACAAAGCTCACGGTTTTGACCGAGGGTTGGGATCGCCTTGCCGAATGCTGGTTCGGCAGAAGCGCCGCCGACGCCCCCGAGGTTGACGGCAGAGTATTTTTCACCGCCGAGGGAAAGACTCCGGTTATCGGAGAATTTGCCGAGGTTGAAGTTACAGACTATATGGGTATTGACCCTATCGGCGTGATGGTATAACCGTAACGCGCTTATGACTTACAGCGCAATCCGCGCACATGAATTTTGCGGTATTGCCTTAAAAGGAACCGATAACATGAACCTACCTAACAAACTGACGCTGACGCGCATCATCATCGTGCCGTTTTTCGTTGCGGCAATGCTGATCGACTTTCCGCTTCATCACCTTGCCGCGCTGCTGCTTTTTATAGTCGCGTCCGTGACCGACATGTTTGACGGCAAAATTGCCCGAAAGCAAAACTTAGTGACCGACTTCGGCAAATTTGCCGATCCTCTGGCGGATAAGTTTTTAGTGCTTGCGGCGCTGCTGTGCTTTGTTCAAAATGATTTATGCGACTGCGTAGCGGTTATTCTGCTGCTGCTCAGGGAATTCGCGGTGACATCCGTGCGGCTTCTCGCCGCTTCCTCCGGCAAAGTGGTTGCCGCGAACATTTGGGGCAAGGTCAAAACCGTTACTCAAATGATAGCTGTCATCGGAATAATAGCCATGCAGATCATTAAGGATCTGTGTATATTCGGAGTGACCCTGCCAAACGGAACAGACGCTCTGTTCTTTATCGCAGGAGAGATTCTGATTTGGATATCCACCTTCTTCGCAATGCTGTCGGGAATTATATATCTGCTTGAAAACCGCGAATTCATCAGCGATATCTGACCGCGCACTTCCGATGAACCGATAATTCTGCCTAATAAAAGGTGATGCTTTTGTTCAAGACAATGAAATCCGATATTGACGCTGTGCTTGAGCGCGACCCTGCCGCCAGAACAAGGCTGGAGGTAATGCTGCTCTATTCGGGCTACAAGGCTGTTCGCCGTCACCGCCGTGCGCACTGGTGCTTCAATCACAATATGAAATTTATCGCGCGTTACCTTTCTCAGCGCAACCGCCACAAGACGGGCATCGAGATCCACCCCGGAGCACAGTTAGGCAAGGGAGTGTTTATCGACCACGGCATGGGCGTGGTCATCGGCGAGACCGCCGTAGTGGGCGACTACTGCACCATCTACCAAAACGTTACCCTCGGCGGTACAGGTAAAGATGTGGGAAAACGCCATCCCACTCTCGGCAACAATGTACTTGTAGGCTCCGGCGCAAAGGTATTGGGACCCTTTAAGGTGGGCGACAACGCCCGCATAGCCGCAGGCGCTGTGGTGCTCAGCGAAGTCCCTGCCAACGCAACTGCTGTCGGCGTGCCTGCAAAGATCGTTCGGCTCAACGGCGTGCGCCACGAAACACTTGACCAGATACACGTACCCGACCCCGTGCTCAACGCGATCTCCGAAATGCAGCAGAGGATCGAAGCACTGGAGAAAGCGGTTCAAGATAAAGACCGTTCGCTGAAAAGCGACACTGATACGGAGGAAAACTCATGATTCTTTACAATTCACTGGGACAGACCAAACAGGAGTTTGTCCCCTATTCGGACAAGCAGGTCAATATGTACACCTGCGGACCCACGGTATACCACTACGCGCATATCGGCAATCTGCGCACCTACATAATGGAAGATGTGCTCGAAAAGTATCTGCGCTTTGCAGGCTACAACGTCAACCGCGTGATGAACATCACCGACGTAGGTCATTTGTCGAGCGACGCGGATACAGGTGAGGATAAGATGCTGGCAGGAGCCAAGCGCGAACACAAAACCGTGCTTGAGATCGCCAAATTCTATACCGACGCGTTTTTTGCAGACTGCGAAAAGCTTAATATCAAGCGCCCTGACGTGGTGGAGCCTGCCACAAACTGCATAGACGAGTTCATTCACATGATCTCCGTGCTTCTGGAAAAGGACTACGCCTATATAGCAGGCGGCAACGTGTATTTTGACACCTCCAAGCTTGACGCTTACTATGTGTTCGGCAATATGAACGAAGATGATCTCGCGGTAGGCGTGCGCGACAGCGTGGAAGAAGACCCCAACAAGCGCAATAAAACCGACTTTGTGCTGTGGTTTACCAAGTCCAAATTCGATTCTCAGGAGCTGAAATGGGAAAGCCCCTGGGGACTGGGCTACCCCGGCTGGCACATTGAGTGCTCCTGCATCAGCTACAAGCATAACGGTGAATATTTGGACATTCACTGCGGCGGCATCGACAACGCCTTCCCCCACCACACCAACGAGATCGCCCAAAGCGAATCCTTCCTCGGTCATAAGTGGTGCAAATACTGGTTCCACGTGCTTCACCTCAACGACGCACGCGGAAAAATGAGCAAATCCAAAGGCGATTTTCTCACGGTTTCCCTGCTCGAAAGCAAGGGCTACGACCCGATCGTGTACCGCATGTTCTGCTTACAGAGCCACTACCGCAAGCCGCTTACCTTTACCTACGAAAGCCTTGACAACACTGCGAAAGCCTATGAAAAACTTATCAATCGCATTTCCGCACTTGATAACAGCGGCGAGGTCGATCAAAACAAGGCTGACGAGCTGATCGCGTCCTTTAAGGAAGCGATGGACAACGATCTCAACACCTCTCTCGGCTTGACCTGCGTGTATGATGTGCTGAAGGCTGACGCAAACGGCGCCACAAAGCGCTATGTACTCGGAGAACTGGACAAGGTGCTGAGCCTTGATCTGCTAAAAGCTCCCAAGGAAACGACCGCTTCCGCAGACGACGCTCTTACGGCTGAGATCGACGCGCTGATAAAGCAGCGCACCGAAGCAAGAGCCAACAAGGACTGGGCGACCGCCGACGCTATCAGGGATAAGCTCAGTGCCATGAACGTTGTGGTAGTTGACACAAAGGACGGTATTAGCTGGCACTTCGCAGACTGATTTTATCGAATAAAAAACTCTCCCTCCGCATATACATTAAGTATAAAGCGGAGGGATTATTTATGAAACTGATTCTACTGACAAAGCGCAGCCTGATAACGCTGGGGCTTAGCCTGATGATAGGCGTTACAGCCGCTACCGTTGCCGTTACCTCGACCGTTCGGGCGGTTCAGACAGCCGCAGAACCGCGCAAGATCCCCGTTTACCGAGTTGAAAGCGATAAAAAACAGGTGGCGATCTCCTTTGACGCGGCGTGGGGCAACGAGCAAACCGAGGAGCTGCTGAAAATACTGGACGACCACAAGGTAAAAGCGACATTTTTCCTTGTAGGAAGCTGGGTCGATAAATACCCCGAAAGTGTTAAAAGCATCGCCGCGCACGGGAATGATATCGGCAACCACAGCGACACGCATCCGCACATGCCCTCGCTTGAACAAGGCAAAGCACAAAACGAAATCTCAGCCTGCAACCATAAGATCGAGAAGCTGACGGGCAAAGCCCCTACCCTGTTCCGTCCTCCATACGGCGACTACGACAATATGGTTGTGGACTGTGTAAACGATCTTGGTATGTACTGTGTTCAGTGGGACGTCGATTCCTTAGACTGGAAAGACCCTACCCCTGAGCAGATGACAAAAACTGTTGTTGATAAGGTGACAGACGGCTCTATAGTACTGATGCACAACGGCGCAAAAAATACCCCTGCCGCGCTGCCCGGGATAATCGAGGGCATTAAAGACAAGGGATTTGATATCGTTCTGATAAAGGATCTGATCCCCGAGGGTGAGTATTACACGGATGTGCAGGGAGAGCTGCATTTGACTGAAAACTGAAAAAAAGAATAATTCAAAAGATTGACAAATTTTTATTATTCATATATAATAAACGTAAAGAAACGGCATCGGCTGTTTCGCAAAGGGATTAAATTCGCTTATTTAACCGCTTGTGTTGCAGCACAGGCGGTTGTTTCTTTATGGTCAAGGCAATTCAAGCATGTCGATCAAATTTGAACGGAGGATAAAATGAAAATAAACGTGAATGTAAACGAAAACGATTTCATTAAATTTAATGAATACTATATGAAAAACTCAAGTCAGGGAAAGCGGTCTACCCTGCTGTCAAGGCTTCTTCTTCCTGCTGTTTTTCTGGTGATTATCATGATCTGTCTTGTCGCAAAAGCAGATTTCACGGTAATTATTCTTGAAGTCATTATTTTTTCAATTACCACTGTCGTTTGGGAACTGAAAATACCTGCTTTTATTCGCAATAATATCAAACGAAGCATTGAAACAGTAAAGAATGACGGCAAGCTTCCTTATCACGAGAATGCCGAATTTGAGTTCAACGATGAAGCAATTATCGAAACAACCCCAAATTCTGTTTTAAAAATCAAATACTCCGATGTATTGTCCGTAAAATCAACAGATGAATACATATATATCTTTTTCGGTGCAACACAGGCGTTTATTATTCCGCGCAGATGTATCGGAAATGAATATGATTTGGAAGAGTTTTTAAAGGAACGTGTCAGGAAATAAAGCACCCTGACAAATCATTCAAGTATTATAAAGAAAATGGATATTGCCAAAAAGGGCAGACACCGAATCTCGGCGTCTGCCCTTTGATGTATGAGATTAAATCAATATACGATAACGGGGGTGTTCCAGGTGGTGTTTTCCCAAACCTTGACTACCGCACTTCTCGGTGTGTTTACGCAGCCGTGAGAGCCGTTGCCGTTGTATATGCTTCCGCCGAAGCTTGAACGCCAGCTTGCGTCATGGATACCGCAGCCTCCGCAGAACGCCATCCAATACTCAACGAATGAGGAGTATCCGGGACCCGTCAGGGTGGTGTTGCGTGCGCGTGAATAAATCCTGTGGAAGCCCTTGGGTGTGTTGTGAACGCCGTCGTTGTTGCCTGTAACAACGTCTGTACTTACGACAAGGTTTCCGTTTTTGTAAACCCACATATGCTGAGCACTGATGCTGATCTCAACATAGGAACCGCCAACGCTCTTGCTGTATGCGCCCGAGGTAACCGTGCAGGCTTTTGTAGTATAGGTACCGCAAACCTTGGTATTGGAAGCACCGACATACTTATAAGGACGAACGCGGAAGTAGTATGTCTTGTTGTTGGTCAGGTTTTTGGTGGTGTAATAGTTGCTCTTTGTAGTTCCCAGCTGAGTAAAGCCTGAGGACTTGTTGGTGGAGTAGAAAATATCGTAGCCCTGAGCATATGCGTTGTGGTTCCAAAGCAGATTTACCTTTGACAGTCTGGAAACCGCCGTGAATCCGGGAGCGCACATACCTGCGACAAATCTTACGACATTGCCTGCGGAATTATACTCGCCGCCGTAGAGATTACGGTACGCCACGACCTTATAATAATATGCTCTTCCCTGCTCGGTGGCAGTGTCGGCAAAAGTGGTGGTCTTGTTGTTGTTGATGGTTTTATAGAGCTTGTAGCTTCCGTCGGTCTTGTAGCAGGCACGGTAGATCTTGTAGCCTGTTGCGCGGTCGTTGCGGTTCCACTTCATCTCATTGAGAGTAGAAGCGCGTGAAGCATAAAGACCTGTGACCTTGGCAGGCTGGGTAGCTGTCTTTTTCTGAGTAGCCTGACCCTCGATCTTCTTGCCGTCAACCTTGAGGTAAGCCGAAACCTTGAACCAATACTGAGTGGTGTGCTTAAGGTTTTTAACTGTGACCGTGGGAGAAGTAACATCCGCTACTCGGGTGTATTTTCCGCCGTCTGCGTTAAGACAGTATACATAATAACCCGAAGCTCCCTGAACACGATCCCAAGTCAAGGTGACCAAGTTGGTTTCAAAGCTTGTCTTTACGATGTTCTTGACATTGCCCACAACGGTAACGGGAAGAACCTCTCCCTGATTTGCCGCAACCATTGCCGCTTCCTTTGATTCGGGAGCCGGAACAGAGGCAGCCACCGGGCTCTTATCCTCTGCCGCCGAGAAGGTTCCGACGATAACCGACATGGAGAATACCAAAACCGCCGCAAGAACAATTGCTATGATCCTTTTGCTGCTGAATTTCATAGATTTCCCTCTTTTCATTATCTTTGAGTTTATAACTTCCCGAGCTTGCAGTCACGCAAAACTCATTTGTCAATTATAAACTCTCCCCATGAAATATTTTACAATATTATGTCCGTGAACAAACAGATTCAATCGTCACGCTCCGACACAGCCTTGTATACCTCAGCCTTTAGCCGTTCAAAGGGCGTGTCCTTTTGGCGTATAATGTCCTGCGCTGTCAGCTTGACAAGCTTGCGCGGATTAACGCTTGACGCATCGGACTGCGCGTGCATCTGAATCACAATATCTTCATGCTGTATCAGCGCAAAAAGCTGGCTGAGCGAAGTTGTTTCCTCTATCAACCGCAAAAGCTCCTGCTTTGACTTGTGCTGATATCCGTGCGCAATAGTCGGCTTCGGCGCGTCCACCTGACCTGTTACCGAACGGATCACCTCAGCCTTGAGGCGTGCAAAAGGGTTGTCGGTTTCGGTCACGGGCTTGGGCGGCGCGAGCTTTTTGGGAGAGAGATTTGACGCTCCCGACTGCGCGTGCATTTGGATTTGTATATGTTCCTTTTGAATGAGCGCGAACAACTGACTCAGAGTCTTCGTCTCTTCGATCTCTTTTACTAACTGAGCCTTGGATTGATGTCGGAAGGATTTACTGTCTAACGCATTCATCCTTTCACCAACCTTTCAAACGCTCCTCACTTAATTTCCATAATAGTTATTATACTGAAATTTTGCAGAGAATTCAATAGTAAAAACGCCAATAAATATTTACAATCTTTTAATTTTATGATATAGTTTTTTAATAAGATTGTAAACATTCTTTTAAAGCATATAACCGCAGAAATACTAACAAAAGGGAATGATAACATGAGAAAATTTTTATCTGTAATTACTATTGGTTCAATGCTTATGACTGCTGCTTTTTGCGGCTGCTCGCAGCAAAATCAATCATCGCCTGCCTCGGGAGCTGCTACAGCAAACGACAGTAAAACTTCGTCACCGGCTTCCGCAGATTCTTCTGCGTATACTTCCGCTGCCGGTTCGGAAAACTCCGCAGGCTCTTCCGGTAAAAAAGTCCGCGTGAGCGACAGCGCTTTGGGGCAGATCTGGATAGACGTGCTTGAAGGAGTAAAAAAGAACACGCTGAACAACGAAAGCTTCACCTCCGACGGCACCTTTAAATACTACGGTGAAAACGGCAATCCGTCGTCGCTCGTGGGAATCGACGTGTCAAGCTACAACGGCGATATCGACTGGAGCAGTGTAAAGAACAGCGGAGTTGACTTTGTTATGGTTCGTTTGGGAGGACGCGGCTACGGCGAGGACGGAACACTGTATCAGGACGACCGTGCAGCGGAATATATAAAAGGCGCTCAGGCGGCAGGTCTGAAAGCAGGAGGCTACTTCTTCTCGCAGGCAGTCACCAATGACGAGGCGGTTGAGGAGGCCGACAAGGTCAAGGAGATCTTGGGCGACCTGAAGCCCGACTTTCCGATCGCCTATGACTGGGAGATCATAAAGGAAGATGAAGCGCGCACCGATAAAGTAAGCGCCGAGCAGGCAACAGACTGTGCGAACGCTTTTTGCCGGCAAATAGCCGCTCACGGTTATACTCCTATGCTCTATTCCACAAGCCGTGAGCTTTACTTCAAGTATGACCTGTCCAAACTCGCCGACATTGACATATGGTACAGCGAATATGAGGACACGCCCGGATTTTACTATCAGTTTTCCATGTGGCAGTACAGCAAAACCGGTCAGGTAGACGGTATAGAGGGAACTGTGGATTTGAACATTTGCTTTACCGATATAGCCGATTACGCAAAATAATACCACGGTAAAGCCGCTAAAGCATTAATACTATTTGTTTATCTATTTCAATGTCTATACATAACGTATAATTAATTTTAAGAATTATTGTATATTATTCTTTTCATAAACGGAGATTTTCACGGAAAAACTGTGGATATCTCCGTTTTTTATTTCTAATATTGAAAAATCAGGATAATTTGTTATAATGGATAGTGGAATAAGTATATGACAGAATTGTAATAAGTTCAGTGAAAAGATAGGAGAATTCGATTTGGAAACAAAATTCATAGGTTTGGACGGCTTTGAGGAAATCGAGCCTATCCCAAGCGCACGCTACACACCGCAAAAAGGCAAGAGCGGCAAGCCTCAGCACGCCTCTTATCAGGTCGGAGAGCACAAGATCGTCAGAAAAAAGATCGTTCTTGCGGCAGTAACCTCAATGACAGCCGTGCTGCTCTCCTGCGTCACCGTGGCAAACGCACTGGGTGCTCAGAGTGATAAAAAACAAAAAATGCAGCCGACCGATCCGACATTGCCCGCATTGGTATCGACCGTAGATTCAGTAGATTCAGTAAACTCCGTGGATTCCGCGCCTTCGGCTACCCCCGACGAGCAAAAGCTCTGCGGACTGTATGTGGACAACGAGCTCATAGGCGTAACCTCCAACAAAACAGCGCTTGAGAAAGCCCTCAAAAAAGTCCTTGACGATTATAAAAAGGGCTATGACGCACAGACCACAACGGAATTTGCCAATGAGGTCGAGGTGCGCGAGCTGCCATATGAAGAAAAAAAGACGCTGACCGCCGAAGAGCTTGTTGACCTCGGTATGGATAAATTCAGCATCAACCTTGCGACCGACTATATTTACAAGGAAGAAACCGATTTCGACACCGACTATACTTATGACGACAGCAAGCCCTCCACTTACAGCAAAACCGTAAAGAAGGGCAAAAAGGGCGTTACCGAATGGACGGTACGCTACACCTTCACCGACGGCGAGATCACCGATTCCGAGATCACAGGCTCCAAGGAAACCCAAAAGGTGCAAAACGAGGAGATCGTGATAGGCACAGGCGAGGACATCGAAGACAGTGACGACGGTTACAGCGAAGATTCAAGCTACAGCGGCGATACAGACGACGGCGATGACCGGCAAGCCGACTACACCACGGGAAGCTCGGGCAGCTTTATTTGGCCTCTCCCCCACACTCACAACCTTACCAGCCTTTTTGAATGGCGTTGGGGCAGAATGCACAACGGTATCGACATCGCAGGCGGCGACGACTACGGACAGCCTATTATCGCGTCTGACAGCGGTACGGTCACCTGGTCGGGCAACGACGGCGGCGGCTACGGCAACTACGTTATTATAGATCACGGCAACGGTTATTCCACCGTATACGGTCACGCGTGTGAGCTCGCATGTGAAACGGGCGATTATGTGGAACAGGGTCAGACCATAGCTTATGTCGGCTCCACCGGCAACTCAACCGGTCCGCACCTTCACTTTGAGATCCGCGAAAACGACGACCCCGTCGATCCGCTTGGATTTGTAGGCTGATTAAGTTAATCAAACAAGAAGATCTAAAGAAGCAAAACTTTATACCAAATACAAATAAAACGCTGTTATGAAATGACTTTGCTCTATTGACAAATGCCGCTTCATAACAGCGTTTTTAGGACAATAAAAAGATACTTTATGATAAAGCATTACCATTACAACTCAAAAGTAATTGATAATGCTTGAGCATAAAGATACCGTATACAGAATAAAAGAGGCTAAATCTTAAATCATCAGCCAAAGTAAAACAAATCTTCAAATTTTTTATCTAAAGCAACACAAAGAATCAATGCAAGCTTTGCTGTAGGATTGAACTGCCCTGTCTCGATAGAGCTGATCGTGTTTCGCGATACACCGACGAGATTTGCAAGAGCCTGTTGAGAGAGTCCTGCCTGCTGTCTTGCTTGCTTAAGGTTATTTTTTAAATCTAACTTATTGTCCATTTATGATACCCATTACTAAAACACCTATAAAGATCACAAAATAAAATATGGATAATGCAAGCTCGTGCTTTTTCCTCAGCAAAACATATTTTGTGATAAAAAGCGCCGACTGACTGAGCCATAATGCACCTAACCAATAATACATGACCTTGATATTATAGCGAAATTCAAAATAAATTGCGGCAATCCCTGTGGCAACACTTATGACAGCATAAGCAATTCGTGACGCATTTTTTATCGCTTCCGAGTCAGCAATATCCTTTCCTTTGCCCTCGTTTTGAGCTTTTGACAAAATTTCTTCTTTATTCATATCGAGACCTCCTATGCTCTTTGTGACAAGTAAACTTGTCATAGCCCTATTATACCATTGACAAGTTTACTTGTCAAGCAATTTTGCACATCTTGATTATTTACAGATTTTTCATATAAATTTTTCAGTCAATCTTTACTACGATTTTTCAAATCCTGTGTTTTTTCGTTTTTGTTCCATTCCAGAATAATGACACATGTTAAAGGATTTTATTAGAGAATAGTATTAATAGGGGGAGGGATTTTATATAGAAAAAGAGCGTTCATAACATAAATCCGTTATGAACACTCATACTGGTGCGAGTGACCGCTGCGAATGGCTTAAAGCCTGAACTTTTCGCAGTTTGACTGCACTTTTGACTGCAGTTTGTGCCAATCCTGCATTTTTTCACGCGATTTGCAGGTTGTTGGCTTTCATATATTCGTCGGCGAC
>CADASG010000021.1 GCA_902790475.1 uncultured Ruminococcus sp.
TTCCCTTTTTGTTAGACATGGTTTTCTCTCCTTTTATTTTTGCTTCCATTCCATTTTACCATACTTTTTTCTGTCTATCAATTCGGGGAAGGGGGCAACGGTATGCGATCGCGTATCCGTATTCGGCTACCGTTGAGGATAAGCGGATCGCTTCTCACAAAGAAATGAGCTTTTTCGCGCATGAGAACACCGAAGATGTCTTTCATGCGGTGCAAAGCATATACGGCTCCGACGAAACCTCTCTGCAACGCATTTTCTACAGCGAAGTCATGGAACAAATGGAAGCGATGGTAACCGAGGATTTCTTGGCGGTCGATAACGCGGCGGATTTTTTGTCGAAATCTGTCGTCAATATGCTGTTGAGCCGTTTCGGTGTGGAAATGCCTTATGCAGCTCTGCCGCCGTCAATCAGCGCGGAGCAGCTTCAAGTTGCGTTTCGTGCGACAATGGACGTATTCCGCGCCGAATACGCGGAGCTGGCGGTGCAAATCCCTATTGAGTTGGAAAAACAGCAGCAGGAAGCACAGCCTGTTCAGAATGACTACAGCCGCTACACACCTATGGCGCAAAGATATTTCAAGGCGAAGGACAATTATCCCGACGCCTTGCTTGTCATGCGCGTCGGTGATTTCTATGAAGCGTTAGGCGACGACGCGCGTATCATTGCCGATCAGCTTGAATTTGTATTGACGAGCCGTACCATTGCCGAGGGTGAAAGCACTCCCATGTGCGGATTTCCAGCATTCAAGTATAATGATTATATCGACGAATTAGTTGAAAACGGTCACACTGTCGGCATGTTAGTCACAGACGAAAACGGAGATTATCAGGTAGAGCTGCGAGCCTGCCGTTGCCGAAGAAATAGTCCAATCTATTCCGTCTGAACCCGAAAAGCCGCCTGCCCCTATTGAAGCCGAGCCTGATATTCCGAAGGTGTATCAGGTTATCACCAATGCCGGAGACGACGGCGGTTATGATGAAAAGTTAGAGTACGCGACGGTTAAGGAAGCCGTTGATGCCGGAGTGGACTATCTTGCCGACGGCTATTTGGGATTCAGCGTTTATAACCGCGAAACAAAGAGAATCGAGCATACCGAGGGTAAGTTTGATATTCAAAGCGCCTACTCCAACGATGTGCTGAAAGAAAATCAAGCCATTTTATCGATTATCAATAGTGACCGATATGTTAGCGGCGATTTTGATTTTGAAGATTACAAGGGAGAATTTGAGGATAAAAGCATTCCATTCTTCGGCAACAATGAAGATATAAACACCATACTGTTATCTACGCCGCATTTGAAGGCGACCAAAGAAGAAATCGCAGCATTTTTTGTCGCCGAACATGACGAACAGAAGCGCGCTGATTATATCAAAAGCATTTTCAACCATGATTTTACGGAGGTCATTATCCCCGACGGTCGGAGAATGGGATATAAAGCCTATCGAAGTGTGCTCCATTTATGGACAGGCGGTTACAGTGACCGCACCTCACAGAGCTTTTATCAGTGGAGAACGGTTGCAGCACATTTTGAAGGAATGCGGCTGCTCGGTGAGCTGCGCGATACCGCAAAGCCGAAACTAAATCAGGAAGGACAGTTGGAGTTGGTTCCGGGCTTTTCAGGCGAAGAAAAGCCTGCTTTTGTTTTTACACAAGAGATTATCGACGCTGTGCTCACGCGAGGGAGCGGTGTTTCGCAGAGTAAAATGCGGATATATCGGCAATACCAAACGCCTTCTACACAGAGCGAACGTATCAGTTTTCTGAAAAATGAATACGGTTGGGGCGGTTCCTATCCCGTCATAACAGGTACGGGCATTGATGAAAACCATGACGGCAAAGGGATTCACTTGCAGCGCGGTTTTGCCGACGACGCTCCGAAACTACTGTTGAAATGGAGTCAGGTCGAACAGCGTATCGGCGATCTGATACGCGCTGACCAATATCTAAGTCCGACGCAAAAAGCATTGTACCCTGAATGGCTTGCGCGAGAGGAAGCTCGTAAGACGGGTATAACAACTGACGTTGAGGGCTTGCCGCCGGTGATTGAACCCGAACCGATTGAACCAAAGGAGCCTGCGGAAGAAACGCCTTTGTCCGTAACAACAGTTGCCGAACAAAATGACACCCTTAACGATCGGCTGTGGCAAACTTATTCCCAAGCAAAAGCTGACAGTGCCGACAGAATCGTGATTATTCACGTCGGCGAATATTTTGAAGTCATGGGAGCTGATGCGGAGCGTATCGCTTCTGAGTTTGATGTGGCGTTTGGCAAACGTATCCTCTCAAACGGCGAAACTGTTTCCGTGTTCGGTTATCCGGCGCAACAGGCGCAGTTGTTTTCGGATATGCTCATGGACAGAGGACACGACCTTGCTTTTGTACGCGAGGATAACGGCGAAATCAAACAGTTTCACCTCAATTCCGATTCAAAGGAAAACCCTGTCCGCTCGTCCCTGATTGCCAAAGTGGATTATCTGGACAAGAGCGGCAAGGCGGACAGCACGTTGGAATACACAAGCGAATACCGGCTGAAAAAGGATATTCAGGACGAAACAGACGTTGGCTATGGCATGAATGTTTTTCTCTATAAGGACAAAAGCGGTAATGTCATTGACCACGACTATCTTGACAAAAACAAGGCTATACGCAGCCTTGAAATCCTCGACTATACGCCGCCGCAGACAGAGCAGACAATCCTGCTTGAAAGAGCAAAGAAGCTGATTGATGAATTCTGCGAGAAAGAGTACGACAGCGACGGCGCTGATTTTTCCGATTTGAGCGCAGTCAATATCGCCTACACGACAACCGAGGACGAGCTGCATGAAATCCAAGCCGACGTCAACCTTGTAGACTACTATATTGAAACAAAGGTTGACGGCAAACGCGTCAGCATTGAGCAGCACGATTCACTGAATGATTTGGTTGAAAACGGGTTGATCGGTATTGATTTCGGCGACTTAGTTTATGTCAGCGACGAACAGCTCGCACCGTTCTACGAAAGTCCGGACGACGTTCCCGTTGAGCAGCCACCGCAGGATATGGCTGATGTTCCTCCCGAAAAGCCGACCGTTACGCTCACGCAGCAGGAGATTGACCGTTTACTGATTCAAGACCCTGCTATTAAAGAAGGTAAGTTGAGGATATATGCCGCCTACCGTGAGGGTTTGGGCGAAAAGAGTATCCTGCGTATTCTTCAACAGGAATACCGCGATTCAGGCGGTGTGATTCGCAGCAACGACAAGTCATTTCTCCGAAACTGCAATTCACAGGGCATTTGGATTGGCGACATCGGCGGTGATTATCAGCCTACCATCATCACCTATCAGCAGATATATCAGCGTATCGGTGAGTTGATCAACGAGAATCGTTATCTTAATGAACGCGAGCTTGAGGAATACAACCAAATCGGAAGCGAAGATAACGCCGTCATAGATTTTTATGACGTGCGTTTTGCCTACAAGCTCGGCGACACAGCTTTTCTCTATGGCAAACCGTATGTTATCTCTGCCGTTACGGACGAGGAAGTGATGGTTTATCAGGAGGATTCGCCGTTGTTCGTAGAGAAATATCCGCGTCAGCGTTTTGAGGAAATCCTGAACATCAGCGCGAAGGACAACAAGCACCTGATAACCAAAGGAACGATCACCTTTGACATCTATCAGCTTGGAGACACCGACGAAGCGCGTGAAATGCTGTTTCAATCTTTTGATAAGTGGAAGCAGCACGGCATATCGGTCAATCACGCCGATTATGAAAAGGTTTACTCCGGTGAGCTGCGGCACGGCGAAACACTTGAGGACATTTACGAAACCTTCAATGTTCATCACCCTGCGGATTTCACGGGTCATTCGCTCTCTGTTTCCGATGTTGTCGTGATTCATCAGTATGGCAGAGACAGAGCATTTTTCTGTGACAGCGTTGGTTTTCCCGAAATCAAGGGATTCTTTGAGGAAAAGGTTTTTGAGGAACCCGAACAGCCGAAGGTCATTGATGTGCCTGCCGAAGATGTGGCTGAGATTATTTCTTCTTCTGATGGGATTCCGACAGAGGAAGAGACGGTCGGCGCGGAGGATCTGTTACAGGATATAGCCGAAGCCGAAAACTTCATTATCACCGACAACAATATCGGTGTCGGTACGCCGTCACAGCGGTATCAGAACAATGTAAACGCAATCAAAACACTCCATGAGCTGCAAGCAGAAAACCGTCTGCCAACTCCTTCCGAGCAAAAAACACTTTCACAGTACGTCGGTTGGGGCGGTTTGTCGGACAACCTCAGACCCGGCAGCACACATTCTTATGAGCTGCATGACTTGCTTTCTCAGGAAGAATACCGAGCCGCCTGTGATTCTGTCCTTACAGCTTTTTATACGCCGCCTGTTGTCGTAAAGTCCATTTACAAAGCATTGAACAATATGGGATTTACCAACGGAACCATTCTTGACCCTGCCTGCGGCACGGGTCATTTTTTTGGCTTACTGCCCGATTATCTACGCGGCAACGTAACGCTGCACGGCATTGAGATAGATAAGATTTCGGGCGAGATCGCGCAAATGCTCTATCCTAATGCCAATATCAAGGTGCAGGGCTATGAGGAAACGAAGATCCCCGACAATTATCTTGATGTCATCGTCGGCAATGTCCCGTTCGGTGATTATACGGTATTCGACAAGCCTTACAACAAACACCACCTGATGATCCACGATTATTTCTTTGTGAAGTCACTCGATAAGATTCGACCGGGCGGCATCATCGCCTTTATTACCTCGACGGGAACGATGGATAAGCACAATCCGATCGTCAGAGAATTGCTTGCGGAAAAAGCCGATTTAATCGGTGCGATCCGTTTGCCAAACAATACGTTCAAAGCCGCCGGCACCGACGTATCCTCAGATATTATCTTTCTGCAAAAGCGGACAAGCACTGAGCTGCTCCGTCAATACCCTGATTGGTGTTATACCGTCAAATATGACGATGAAAGAGAGATCAACAGCTACTTTGCCGCACACCCCGAAATGATCTGCGGCAAGTTGGAACTGAAATCCTCACGCTTCGGCGGTATGGACGTTGTATGCGTTCCAAACGAGGACATATCACTCGCTGACGAGCTGAACCGCGCAATTCAGAATATTCAAGGCACCTATGTACCTTATACCGCCGCGAACGAAACAGACGAGGAAAGTGAGGTCGAGAGCGTTGTCGCTGATGAAGCGGCGCGAAACTATTCTTTCTTTGTCAAGGACGAAACCATCTACTACCGCGAAAACGGCTTAATGACCGTTGTGCCGTACACAGGCAAAAAAGCGGAACGCATCAAGGAATTGGTGAAGCTCACCGACGTAACGCGTGAGCTGATACAAGCCGAGGCTTCCGGCTATGACGACGACGCGATCAATCCGCTTCGACAGAGATTAAACGCAGTCTACGATTCATTCTACCGTGATTACGGCAGCATCAACAACTTTGCGAATAATGTTTTCAAGCGCGACAACAGCTATCCGCTGCTCTGTTCGTTGGAAAATATCACCACCGACGAGATCACAGAAAAGCCGATTGTCAGCAAAGCGGATATTTTCTTTACACGGACGATTGCTCCCAACATTGAAATCACATCGGCTGACAATGCAGAGGAAGCTCTGATTATCTCTATGTCACAGCGCGGCAGAGTCGATCTTGCATATATGGCGCAGCTCACAGGCGATTCACAGGAAAAGCTGATAGCGGAGTTAAACGGCGACAGCATATTCCTAAAGCCCTACGAGGGTGAGTATGTTACGGCTGATGAATATTTATCCGGCAACGTAAGAGAAAAACTGAAAGCCGCGCAAACAGCGGCGCAGGAGGACGACAAGTACAAGGTCAACGTCGCGGCGCTTGAAAAGGTCATTCCGCAGGATATTCCCGCGTCCGAAATCGCTGTCCGCTTGGGTACAACATGGATACCCGTCAAGTATTACAACGATTTTCTGGAGGATACCTTTCATCCGTATTCAACTAATATCGAGATTCAGTACAACGCTATGATGGGCAACTACTATGTCACGGGCAAGACCCTTGACAATTACTCGGTAGAATCCGTCAGTAAGTACGGTATCAGAGAGCGAAACGGCTATAAGATTTTGGAGGACAGTCTGAATCTGAAAAGCTCCGAGGTCAGGGAGATCAAATATATCGACGGCAGAGAGGTCAGCGTTGTCAATCGGGAGAAAACCGTTTTAGCACAGAATAAGCAGGAGCTTTTGAAACACGCCTTTTCGGAGTGGGTATATAAAGACCCAACGCGCCGCAGAGAATTGGAGCGCATTTACAATGACCAATTCAACTGTCTTGTGCCGCGGCAATACGACGGTTCACACCTGACGTTTCCGGGAATGAATCCAAATATTCATCTGCGTGAGCATCAGGTAAATGCGATCGCCCGTATGCTCTACGGCGGTAATACGCTGCTGGCACATCAGGTTGGCGCGGGCAAGACGTTTGAGATGATCGCGGGAGCGATGAAGCTAAAGGAGCTTGGCTTAGTGCATAAGTCCCTGATATGCGTTCCGAAGCACCTGACGGCGCAGACAGGCGCTGAATTTATGCGGTTATATCCTGCCGCCAATATTCTTGTTGCCGAGGAAAAGGATTTTACGCCGCAGAATAGAAAGCGTTTCTGTACAAGAATCGCAACGGGCAACTATGATGCGATCATTATCGGTCACACACAGTTGGAGAAAATCCC
Organism: uncultured Ruminococcus sp.; assembly: GCA_902790475.1. GTDB lineage: Bacteria > Bacillota > Clostridia > Oscillospirales > Acutalibacteraceae > Ruminococcoides. The sequence continues at coordinate 6,726 of CADASG010000021.1, forward strand.
GTTGATGCCTGAAACGCAGAAAGAGATTTTTCAAAATCAGCTCGACGAAGTGATTATTGCTTTAGAACAGGCTCAAAGCGAGGGCATGGCAGGAGCCACTATCAAATCCCTTGCGAGAACAAAAAAGAGTGTTGAAAACAAGCTCAAGCAGTTAGAAGAAAAGGCGTTGATCAAGGACGACGTGATCCACTTTGAGGAATTAGGCGTTGACCAACTGTTTATCGACGAAGCACACCTTTTCAAAAACCTTTTTATATACACAAAAATGACGAATGTAGCAGGCGTTGGTTCAGGCACCGAAAGCGGACGTGCGTCGGATTTATACGGTAAGATCAACTACCTCGACCAATTCAATCCGGGCAGAGGTGTTGTGTTTGCTACGGGTACACCGATTGCCAATACAATGTCGAAAATGTTCACCATGCAGCGTTATCTACAGCCGCACACACTGAAGGCAATGGGCTTGATGAACTTCGACAGTTGGGCGACGACGTTCGGCGAAACGGTCACGGCGTTGGAGATCGCGCCTGAAGGCAAGGGCTACCGCGCCAAAACGCGGTTTGCCAAATTTAATAATATCCCTGAGTTGATGGCGATGTTTAAGGAGGTCGCCGACGTTCAGACAGCCGAAACGCTCAAGCTGCCCGTTCCCGAAGTCAAGCGAGATATTGTTGAGATTCAGCCGACAGAGGAACAAAAGGCAATGATCGAGGATTTGGGAGAACGCGCCGAACAAGTCAGGATGAAACGGTTGGAGCCCGACGAGGACAACATTCTAAAAATCATCAGCGACGGCAAGGCGATCGCGCTCGATCCGCGCGTTTTGGATTCCGAGAACATCGGCGGCGGTAAGGTTGATGCTTGCGCCGAAAAAGTCTTTGAGATCTGGCAGCAAAGCACGGATAAAACACAGTTGATTTTCTCCGATCTGTCCACACCAACAGGCAAAAAGGCAAAGGGCGACGACGCTTTTTGCGCCTATGAGGAAATCAAGAATCAGCTCATGCTGCGCGGCGTTCCGGAAGAACAGATTTGCTTCATTCAGGATTACAAAAGCTCCAAAGCAAAGCAAAAGCTGTTTACAGAGGTGCGTAAAGGAAAAGTCAGAGTGTTGATCGGTTCCACAGAAATGATGGGAACCGGCATGAACGTACAGCACAAGCTGATAGCGCTGCACCATTTGGATTGCCCGAACCGTCCTGCCGACATTGAGCAGCGCGAGGGGCGAATTATCCGTCAGGGCAACACGAATCCAACCGTACAGATTTATAACTATGTCACGAAAGGCACTTTTGACGCGTTCATGTACCAAATGGTAGAACGCAAGCAAAAGTTTATTTCGTCCGTTATGACCGCCAAGCACTACTCTGAGCGCTCCGCCGACGACATCGACGAAGCAACACTCAACTATGGTCAAATCAAAGCCGTAGCCAGTGATAATCCTATGGTGATGAAAAAGTTTGAGGTGGACAACAAGGTGAACCGCCTAAAATCCATTCGTAACGCCTTCATCAACGAACATCGCCGTATGGAGGACGAGGTGCAGTTGATTCTGCCCAAGCAGATTCACAAACTGAGTATGACAGTCGATTACTATAAAAGCGATATGGAGTTTGCCGAGCAGAATCCGGAACCCGACCCATTTGATATTGAAATCGGCGGTGAACACTACGATAAACGTTCCAACGCGCTTGAAGCAATAGTGCAGCAGAAAAGCCGCCTGAAAGAAAATGAGCTGCTTCCCATCGGAACATACCGAGGTTTTCATTTGTACTTGTATCAGGAAGGCGTAGGCAGCTTCAAAAACCTATGCTTGACCGTCAAGCACAATTTGGGCTATCGCGTTGAGATTGACCCCTCAACCGGAACGGGTAATCTGGTGCGATTAAACAACGTCATTTCTCACGATATTCCGAAAAAGCACAAGGAAGCCGTCGAAGATCTAACCAAATTGAAAAAGCGTTTGGAATCCGCGAAAGCGGAAATGAATCAGCCATTCCCACAGGAAGCCGAGTATCAGGCTCTGCTGCAAGAGCAGACAGAGATCAATGCACAGCTTACCGTTGGTGATGATAATATATCTGACAGCGAGACAGAAAGTGATAGTAACGCGGAACAGGAGCGCGAAAGTGAAGCTGCTGCTTCTGCCCCGACCTCTGTCACCCAAACAGCCGTCAGACGATTTTCTATGAGGAGGTGATGAAAAATGCAAGAGAAGGACTATAATCCAATCGAAATGCGGCGGCACCGAGATACCGACGGCGACGGGATACCCGATTCTGCGGACAGCAGATACACCAAGCCCGACGACGATTATCAGTACCGCAGGATTTCCGATAAGGATTATGACAAGCTGCGTGAAGCAGGACTTGAAAACAAGGTTCAATGCAAACGCGACAGTCAATCCGCGAGTACATTGATTATCCGCTTTCAGCATAATCAAACTGCGGAGATCGACAGGGTTCTCCGTCATGCGCTGCACCCTGTTCAAAAAACATAAAACACTTTCTCACTGTACACTATCTGAATTAGAAAGGAAACACAATGGAACCAAAATTTGAATCCAACCAAGCGGCTTTTATGCCGAAGAAAAACGCAGCACAGGAAACTGAGCTGCAAAAGCTCAACGACGAGATTGCCAAAGCCGAAGAATCTTTTGAGTCGATGCGGCGCTCCATGCCGTTGGTTCCAAACGCTGATTACCTCGGCAGAATGCAGGCAGCGGCTTCCAATATTGAGCAAATCAAGGAGAGAATCGCTGCGCTTACGTCAGGCGCGTCGATGTCGGAAAACACCAACGCTTCCATTTCCAAGTTCACCATTTCGCCTTTGGCACAGCCCATCAACGGCTCCGTGGCGGTCTGCTCTGCAACGTTTTACAATACTCTCACGGTGAACGGTATCACCATCAACGAGGGTAAAAACGGCTTGTATGTGAAAATGCCGCAGAAGCGCACCAAGCAGGGACGTTTTATCGACGTTGCTCACCCTCTGTCCGCAGACGGCAGACGCAATATCAACGAAACGCTTTTGAGCGCGTATAAAAGCGGCGTTCTCAAGCAGGAGTTTGAGGTAGCGCCGCCGAAAAGGATCGCGGCGCAAAATGCGGTGAAATATCCGCCTGAATACGGCAACAGCCTTGCACGGCTCGATGTCGTTGTTGGCGATATGGTAGTCCACAATGCAAAAATCATTAAAGGCAAGGACGACGTGCTCCGTCTTTCCATGCCGAGCTATAAGACAAAGGACGGTAATTACACGTCTATTTGTGTCCCCGCAACTAAGGAAGCCTACGCAGAGTTTAACGACAAGGCGTTGAAGGAGTACAACACCGAATACGTTTATCGCAAGCTCTCGGACGATGATGCGGCAAAGCTGGAGCAGGCAGGAATCAAAGTGCAGATCCACCAAAACGCGAAAGGAGAGAACATCGCAAAAATCCATCCCGATGATGTGAGCAAGGTGAATCAGGTAATCGCTCCGCCTGCCAATACTTTCCGCAAATAACTGTGGACAAATTGTCCAATAGAGGAGGTTTGATAGATTGGCACGACCGAGCCAAAATATACTCCGCCGACAGGTCAATGTAAAGACATATATCATTATGTTTAGCGTATTATTTTTTCTTCTTTTCCTGTTGGTATCATATTTCGGCTATCGTGTTCTCAATTATGAGTATGTTCACGGAAAAGTGAACGAATTAAGCGGCTATATTTTAGCTGCTTCCGATTCCTCGCCGTTTCAGTTGCCGTTTTTCAACGCGCTGGGCGGCATTTTGTTATTTCACGTTAAGGTGTGGTGGGTGTATCTCTCCACAGCTTGTATAGTGTTTATCTTTATGACCTCGCGCAACCGCAACGACTTCAAGAATATGGAGCACGGTTCGGCGCGTTGGGCGAATAAAGAGGAAATCAAACGGTTCCAAAAGGACAAAACGGGTATCCCGCTTGCAAAGGATACGTTTCTGTCTGTCCTGTCAAAGATCGCCGCAAATCTGAATGAGATAGTGATCGGCGGCTCCGGCGCAGGTAAGACCCTGCGTAAAATCAAAGCGGATATTTTACAAATGCTCGGCAGTTACGTTATCACTGACCCCAAAGGCGAGTTGTACCGCGACTGCGCGAAGGTATTGAAAAAGAACGGCTACAAAATCCGCGTTCTGAATTTGGTGAACGTCAACTTTTCCAATTCCTATAATCCCTTTGCCTATGTTACCTCGGAACAGGACGTTGTGCGTATTGCCAATCTGTTTATGAAGAATACCGCAGGCGAAGGAGAAAAAGCGGATTTCTTCTCGGAAGCCGCAGGCAAACTCCTTGTCGCGCTCATGCTTTATCTGTTCAAATCAGAGAATGAGATAAAAACCTTTGGTCGCGTGATCCGATTGCTCAATTCCATTCGCTATACGAACGGAAGTATTGACCAATCCTGTGAATTGGCGCGCTGCATGAACAAACACGCTTCACGCTTTCCGAACGACGCGGCGTCCATCAATTGGAGCGGTATGCAGGGCAACGCGCAGGAAACACAGTCGTCTATCAACGAAGTGCTATCAACCCGATTGCAATTATGGGCAACGACTGACCTCGACGCTATCACCTCTACCGACGAAATGGACTTTGAGAGCATCGGCAAGGAAAAAACTGCGATTTTTCTGATTATCCCTGCCGCAAGAAATCCATACAAGGCGGTCATCAACATCTTTTACTGTCAGTTGTTTGAAACGCTGATGCGCGTCGCCGACAGGAAATACAACGGCTCTCTGCCGTTGCTTGTCAACTGTGAGTTGGACGAATTTGCCAACATCGGAGAAATCCCCGATTTCAACGAAACCCTGTCAGTTGTCCGAAGCTACAATATTCGGATTTGTATTGTGCTGCAAGGTTTGTCGCAGCTCAAGGCGATATATGAGAAAACCTACGACAGTATCATCGGCAACTGCGATGTTTTTACCCTGTTGGGTTCCAAAGACAAGGACACGCTCGATTATGTGTCCGATAAGCTCGGTAAAATCACCGCGCGTAATGACAGCCGTTCCTTTAACCGTTCGGGAACACAGGGCGGCGGAGGTCAGGACACCGAAGCCGTAGCGGAACGTCCGCTGTTATATCCCGACGAAATCAAGCAGGCGATCAAGCCGAAGGGAGAATCAAAGAAATACGGCGGCAACGCCATTGTCTTTGTGGGTTATGAATATCCGATGTTTCTACCGAAGTTTGACACCTTTAATCACCCGTTGTTTAAGGAGTGCGGTTCCAAATACGAGGGTTACACACAAAACTGTACCGACGTAGAGAAAGAATACGCGCCAATTTGGGAAAACCGTTTGAAAGAGTATCAAAAAATGTATCATGAATACGCTGCTTCCGAGGAAGCAAGCAAAAAGGAGTACGAAGAAATGACAGAAGCTGAAAATCATGCGTTGGAGGAAGCGTTTGCAAACAGCAATCCCGTTGCTCCCCCTGACCTGATTCCGACAGAGGAAGAATATGAGAGGAACGCGCAAGTGTTGGACAAACCTGATTATGATCTCGTTGAGGATTTTGACGATGAAGCAGATGAGGAATGTAACAACGTTGCGCCTATTGTCGGAGAACTGATGGCTTATGATGAAAATCAAGGAGGTGATGAATAGTGATTACACACGAAATATCAGATGAACTTTATGGCGAGATAATATCAGCTAAACTTCCGCAAAAAGTCAGTGACGCAATTATTCTTCAAGGAAAGAAGCTGATGGATATTGCTGCAACATACACCATACCTGATTTTTTGAAGAATTCTCTTGTTGACGAGATTTTGCTGAAAGATGCTCGCAATCGTTATTATTGCTTGGTACGATTCTGTTATCTGATAGGGATTCCGTCAACGGCGGCAGTTTTAAATGAATTGCTCCGCTATTCGGAAACAAACAATAGGATGGCTTCTCTGTTAGGTTACAACAACAATCACGAGCATGAAGGAAATATCAATAGTATCGTTTATACAGGTTTGGAGTTGATGAAAAACATATCAGAGGTGATAAGAATTGACATCAATTGACGAAACCGCGCATACCATGTTCGGTATGGGACGCATGAATCCCATGTCGCTGATTCAAATGATGCGCGAGGTCAAGGGCATTTTAGATCTTCTCAAAAGGAAGTCAGCCGAAAGCGCCGATTCCGCAGAAACGTCCTTCAACTTTACGGGACAGCACACGGATATCGCCGCCGTCAGCGAAACAGGCAGCTTGCAGGCAAACGCGATCGAGAGTATTCCCGATGAAACCGTCAGAAAGAATACGATCAGCGCTTACACCGACGCGATTAACGACGGGTATTTGGAGTACAACAGCCGGACCCGAACCTTTATGCTGACCACCAAAGGGCAGGAGCATATCAATTCCGACGAATTTATCCGTCAGTTTGAAAAAGACCAATTAGGCAATATCGCCGAGAACAAGGCGCGAATCGAGTTGAAGGGAAACCCTTCGGATTTGAACGCTTTTCGTTTCACCAACGCTATTGACCTCAACCACCTCGCACACAGCAGTCCTGAAGTGTACAAGCGTGTTCAGGAATACTTTCGTGAGTGCGAAAAATACGGGTTTGTGGAGATTTCCCCTGCGGGTATTGCAACACCCACAGATAAATGCCACGATTTTCTAAATCACTCGCCTATGAATGATTTTAATATTAGGAAGGTTACACGCGACAATATCAGACAGGTCGCGGACGAGCTGAAAGATTCAGCAAAAGAGAGCGCAAAAGACGCTTTTGGAAATATTCTCAATAAAGCGGAAGGCGGAGTAAGTGCTGCGAAAGAAACAGTATCTTACATTTCAGGTAGTTCATCAGGCGCGGATTTGGCAAAGGAAGGAGCCAAATTTGCCGCGCAGCAAACAGCAAGAAAGGCGCAGCAGCAAGCCGCAAAACAGGCGGCGCAAAAAGCAGCGCAAAAGGCAGCAGCAAAGGCAGCCGCAAGCACAACCGCGAAAACAGCCGTATCCTCTACGGGCTACGGAGCGGCGGCAGTTGCAGTAGTTGAGCTTACATCTAAGGGCGCGAACGCCCTGACAAAGATGGAAACGCAAGCTCACAAAGCCACCATTCACTACGGTAATTAGGTGTCCTTCAAGACAAATATATATTTTGGAGGTATATGTATATGAAAAGAACAGGATTTATCGTGAAGCACAGAAAAAAGCTCATTTCGTTTATCACCGCGCTGAACGTGATCTCCCTTTCGGTGTCACCGGCTTTCGCGGCGGCTCCGTCCGGCGTTGATACGTCATCGTACAGCGGTATGGTTGACATCGTGTTTTGGGTCGCCACCATTGCGATCGCCGCGGGCGGCGGTATTCCGTCGCTGATCAAGCTCGTGCAGGGACAAGCCGACGAGGACAGCCGCGGACGTAACGCAGGTATCGCAGGCTTGGTTATCACGGGCGCTGTTATCGGCGCGGCGGCAGCGATCAAATCTTTATTGTTCTAAACCTTATCAACAGAAAGCAGCACGGCCGCGCGTCGTGCTGCTTGGAGGTTTTGTATGAAAAACAATATTTACACGCAACAGCAGATTAAAAAGAACCGACAGCTATGCAAAGTTCTGTCTGCTATGCTTGTCATTTTTATGTTTCTATCCACAGCGTTACTCACCGTTTCGGCACGAACCAACAGTTGGAATTTGAATGTGTCGCAGGCAGATGGCAGTGAATATTTTTATTCCGTTGGGTATGGCGGCAGTCCAAGACCGCAGTGGTCGGTTGTCCGTCAGAATTGCTTCATCCTCTGCAAGCGATTAACAACAGCGTTTAACAGTTGTATCACGGAATACGATGATGATCTCAATATTATCAAAATATTGGAATGGCTCTATGATAACGGTCAGGCTTCAAACGCTGTGGAATTAGGAACCAAATGGAACGTGTTTAACGCCCATGTTACAAACTTCATCAATGAAACATCAGAATTAGTCGGATATAGCGATTCTGTTCCGACGGTAAACGGCAAGGAAGTTACCGTAGAACAGTATCAGAACCTTTACAGCCGCATCAATACGGAATTGGAAAGTCTGAATGCCTATGTATCCGACGTTCGCTCCAACTATCAGGCTTCAAAAATCAGCAGCGACGGCGGTATGTCCGGCGCGATGATAGATTCAGGAAGTATCGTCAATTATCTTTGGACGCAGCTGCGCGTGATCATCAGTGACGTAGGCTTCGGCTCAGGCAATACCAACCGTTTTTTAGGAATCAGCACTTCCTCAGACAGTATTCGCTCGATTGCGGATTCTGTGGCAGGCGTAACAAAAACCTTTGCCTATGCGATCGCAGTCATTCTGTTCGGCGTGAACATCACGACAACAGCATTGCAAAATGAAATACTGACCCTGCGCGGCGGTATCAAGGTTTTCGCCAGAGTTATCCTGGTGAAAATCTGGATCGACCTTGCAATCCCGATCTGTATGTACACATTGGGTATCGTGAACAGCTTGGCACGACAGGTATTGACGACGTTATCTTCGGGAAACGGGAGTGTTTTCGGAAACTCAGGCGTGAATTCGTCCTCTGCTTCGGGCTGGGGTGCGATCCTCAAAATGGTCACGCGGATATTTAATGCGATCATTGAGTTTATCACGGGTTTTCCGAGTTTGATTCTGATTATCATTATGATCGTTTGTATTGTACTTGTTATCATCAAGCTCGTTGCACGCTGCTTCGAGCTTACCTGTTTGGTTTCGTTATCGCCGATCTTCTTTGCAACGCTTGTCGGTGAAGAATCCAAACGCTATTTCAGAAAATTTATGTCGGCTTTTCTTTCCACCGCAGGCTATATCGCTTACGTTGCGATCGTGTATGCGGTCGGTACGAGGTGGGTAGCGCAGGCAACAGAACCAAATCTTGTTTCAAGCCTTGCACAGCTATTTCTGCCGATTATTTCAACGCTTCCCCGCGCGATTATCATTATCGCGTGTTGCCGTGTTATGGTAAAGCCGCCGAAAGTGCTGTTGTCACTTACAGACGGAGGTTAATGTATGAGAAAAATGAAAATCACAAAATAGCAAACAGTCAATCCGAAAGCTGTTTATATGGGTTTATCAATTCCGCAGGTTTTATTGATGGCGGTTGGAATTGCCATCGCTCTCGGCGCGGTCTATCTGTTTATTTTTACGCTGAAAGTACCTGTCAATGCCGTTATGGGCTTCGTCTTTGTGGAGCTGTTGATTTTTGTGGGTTTGGCAGTTATCCGAATCAACGGAATGAACCTGTTTAAGTGGATTTTTGTCATGTTTCAAAAGCCGATCTTCCGACCGTATGAATCAAAGGGAGCTTTAGATCGGTATGCGGAAGACGAAAAAAAGCAAGAATAAAAGAATCGTCATGGTGGACGAGCGCAAAAAGAAAGGCACAGGCTATTCCAAAAAGAAGTCAAAAGCAAAAACAGCGCAGGACACCATTCCTTTTGACGAAATATATGAGAACGGTTTATTTCGCAGCGAAGAAACCTTTACCATCATATTTCAGCTTGAAAACCTTGATTACAAGGTAATGCGTGAGAATGAAAAGGATTCATTCTACGAAAAATATATGCACTTCCTCAACACGCTGCCGCAGGACGTTCAGTATCAGGAATTGGTCATGAACTATCCCACCGACCGCAAGATGCTTGAGGAAGCGATCATTCCCAATCAGGGAAACAAAATATGCAGCCGTGCCGTCCACCGCGATTACTGTCGGGTGATGGAAAGAATCATCGACACCGCCGCCAATCAATCCTGCGAACAGGTGATACTCGCGGCGATGTCCTACAAACCGCAGACAAAGCTCAACGATGTAGGGATCCTGTTCAAGTATTTCAAGGCATTGCAGGACGAAGCGCTGAATTTTGGCGTTAAGGTCACGCAGCTCATGCCGGAGGATTCATTGGAAAAGCTGCATCGGCTGTATCACATGGCTGACAAGGAGCCATTCCTTCTGCCGACCAACTTTCTGCAATGCGACGTTCAGCTCAAGGACTACATCGCGCCCGCGAGTTTCAAATTCCGATCGAAGTGTATCGAAGTCGGCTCCTGCTATTCAAGCGTGATGTTTGTCAAGCGGTTCTCCTATGAATGCGACGACGAGTTTATCACCGATCTGCTCGACAACACCTACAATATCGCCGTCAGCAAGCACATGTATCGCATGGACAAGACGGAATCCATGAAAATCATGAAGCGGCAGATGAACGATCTGGAAGCCCGTATGGAGAAACGGCGCGAATTGAACGCCAAGCGCGGCGGTAAATATGTTCCGTTTTCGCTCCGTCAACGTGAGAAGGCGTTGGAAGAAATGCAGGAGAAGCTCGGCAGCTCCAACTGTGATCTGTTCGCATTTGGGCTGTACATCTATGTCGCCGCCGAAACGCTTGAGCAGCTCAACGATCTCAAGGACTACATCAAGCAGGTAGCGCTCCGTCATCAGGTGGTCGTAGACGTTCTGACGGGTGTTCCACAGCAGGAACAGGGCTTGAAATCTATTCTGCCGTTTGCTAATCCGTCGAAAACAAAGGACGGAAGCTATCTCGGTCAGCCGTTCTATCTGCCAACCGACGAGGTGGGCAATCTGATCCCATTCTCTTACCGGAACAACATCAATCCGGCAGGGCTGATTTACGGCATCAATCAAATCACCAATATCCCGATCATCATTGACCGCACAGACGAGCTGAATGCCAATGGTTTTATTATTGGTCTATCGGGTTCGGGCAAATCGGTAATAGTCAAAGCGGAATTTTTTGCCGCGGTGATGAAATACACGAAGGACGAGTTCATTATTATCGACCCCGAAAACGAATACCGTCCGCTTGCAACAACCAAGAATGGTGACGCACCGCCGTTTGATGCTGAGATCATCAGGCTGTCCCCGAACACGGATACATACATCAACATTTTCGATACCGACATGACCTATTCCGAGGACGGCGCGTCGGCTGTGCAGATGAAGGTCGATTTTATTATGACCTTCTGCGAGGTTATCAAGGGCTCTGCGCTCACCGCAAAGGAACGATCTGTTATTGACAGATGCACAAAGATAATTTTCAAGGATTTCATTGCTTCCAACGGCGACAGAAGCAAGCTGCCTACCCTTGCAGACTTCTACAAGGCTCTCATTAAGCAGGAAGAAAAGGAAGCGGCTGATATTGCACTGTCACTTGAAACCTACGTCATAGGCAGCTTCAACATCTTCGCGCATCAGACAAATATCCAGTACAACAAGCGCGTTATTATCTTCGACATTTTTGAAATGGGCAATCAGCTCCAGACCGTCGGCTTGATGGTGCTGTTGGAAATGATTTGGCAGCGTGTGATTCAAAACAAGCGGAACGGCATAAGAACATGGGTGTGGACAGATGAGTTTTCCATCATGTTTAATGATAACTCAAACGGCATATACCGCACAGGCGATTTCTTTGAAAAGGTCTACAAGAGAATCCGTAAGCACGGCGGCGTTGCCACAGGCGCGACACAGAATATCTCCGAGGTCATCAAGTCAAAGCAGGCGATGACCATGCTCCAAAACTCCGAGTTTCTGACGATGCTCGCTCAGAAGGAGGACGATTTGGAAATCATCAAGCAAATGTTCCACCTGTCGGAAAACCAAGCGAAATATCTCGACATCGACGAGCCGGGCAAGGGCTTGATCAAGTGCGGCAAGCGAATCATCCCATTCAGTAATCTGTTGCCGAAGGATTCGCTGATGTATCAGATATGCACGACGAAGTTCAAGGATATTCAACAACAAATCAAAGCAAGGTGATGTAAGTGAATCTACTGATAGTAGCCGACAAAACGGAAGCCAAAACCTATGAAGCCATTGCGAAAACCGCGCCGAACACTGCTGTGCTCGGCGCGATAACAAGGATTGATTCCGATTTCATTTCCCTGTTGGGCGACAAGTATAATCCTCACGCTGTCTTACTCGATACGGACGTTACAGCCATCGGCACGAATATCCAAGCCGCCGTTGAAGAGATCACACAGACATATCCGTATATGAGAATCCTTGTTCTGACCGACGAGGACGACGACTATGACTATCCTGTGGATTGTATTGTGCAGGGACAGTTCTCTAACATCAAGCTGAAAGAGATCCTGACAAGTATGGCGAGCGGCAACTCGTTTGCCGATACAGATTCCGAAGATGATTCGGAAGATCATTTGCCGCACCGAATCAGGCTGAACAGTCATGAGTTGGACAAATTGTCCGCTTCTCAAACCTCAAGGCGGCGCTTCGGCTTTCCGTTGATTCATATCAATCCGATCATTCTTGCCGGAACAGCCGCAGGAGTGCTTGTTTTAGTTGTAATCGTTCTTGCGGTAATGAAAGGCGTATCTGGTGCAGGACAGGTTTCTACACTCGACGAAGCGGCAACAACCGCTCCATTCTTTTTGTTTGATACACAGCCGCCGACACAGGCTATGACCGAGGACTACGATTATCCGACGCTGCCCGTTGAATATGATACGACGGCGACGGTTCCGACGACCGTTCAGCCGCCGACGATTGCTCCGGAACCAACCGCTGCACCGCGAACCGTTCCACCGACAACACGTTCAGAGGAAAAGCCGACAGCCGCGCCGCAGACAAGCAGCTCGCCGTCGAGCGGCGGTTCATCGTCCGGTGGTTCCTCATCCGGTGGTTCATCATCAGGTGGAAGCAGTAGCAGCGGAGGTAACAATAGCGGTAATTCAAACGGTACCTCACAGAACAGTCAGCCTGCCACACAAACCTACGGCGGTGAACCTGTTGTATCCTACGACAATAACGGAAGATACAGCAATTCAGGCGGCGATGCTGTCAGCAGCGTTAAGCTCAATTACAGCTCGAAAACGCTTGAGGTTGACGACGCCATTCAACTATCTGCTGCGGTCAGCCCATCGAATGCGAATCAATATGTTTCATGGAGCAGCTCGAACAGTGCCGTTGTGTCGGTCAATAACGGTAAAATTACCGCTAAAAAGGTCGGTAAGGCGACGATCACTGCAACCGCAGGCAACGGCAAATCTGCGAGTTGTGAGGTCACGGTACGGAAAAATGAACAGACGGACAGCGTTCATTTGTCGGCATCGGAGTACCATATCAGCGTCGGGCAGACGATCACCGTCACGCTCTACGGCACAAGCAAGGTGACATGGAGTGTATCCAATTCCAATCCTGTGACCTTTACTTCCAACAATAACGAAGCGAAGGTCAAAGCCCGCCGCAAGGGAAATACGCAGCTTTACGCCAAAGACAATGCGACAGGCAAGGTCTATATCTGTGACATCTATGTGGGGTGATTGAAATGACGATATTGATTTGCACAGGCTTTTACATCTACGTCATTTTCTCTGTCAACGTATATCGAAAAGAAATACTGTTGCGGCAAAAGGAAGGCTGCGTCATCAAAGGCAAAGTGAAAGCACCGTATCCTCTGAGGATCTCGGTGCTTTTGTCTTTGGTGGCGTTAGCCGCCAATGTCTGTCTGTTTCAGTTCGCGGGAAATGAAATGACAATCCTTATCAACACGTTTCCCGTGATGTTCTGTACCAATCTTTTATGGCGTTATGAGCGCAAAATCAAGAAAATCGACAGGGAGAATCTTTGATGTTTTACTACAGAAAAAAGCAAATGTGGATATTTGACGATAACGATAAGCAAGCCGCGCGCATGGTATCCGTCATAGATTTCCTGACGCGGCATTATAGCTTCACGTTCAAACAAATCGGTCGAATTTATCGCTGTCAGCAGCATGACAGCCTTGTAGTAAAAGCTGATGAACGGACGTGGTATTGGAACAGCCGGCGTATCGGCGGCGGTGACGTGCTTGAGTTTGTGATGAAATATGAAAACAAAACCTATGCGCAAGCATTGGAAATCGTAATCAATCCGTCACTGGAGGAAGCAGCTCGCCCACAGTACCAAGCCGCGCCGCCGCAGGCTTCCAAGCCCGAAAAGAAAGCGTTGGTACTGCCGCCGAAGGCAAAAGGACAGTTCAAACGGGCTTTTGCTTATCTTACTCAGTCGCGCTGCATTTCTCCGCAAATAGTATCTTTCTTAATGAGGATGGAATATATCTATGAGGATATACGCGGCAACTGTGTGTTTATCGGCTACAACAAGAACAAAGTCGCAGTTTACGGCTTAATTCGCTCCACAAACACCAACAGCAAGTTCAGAATAGACGCGGAAGGCTCCGACAAGGCAAACAGCTTTTATCTGAACGGAACAAATCCCCGTAAGGTATATGTGTTTGAATCGCCGATAGATTTACTTTCTCACGCAACACTCGCGGATATACGAAGCGGCAATAAAGGTGAATGGATACATGATTCGCGCTTATCTTTGGGCGGCAACAGCGACGTCGCTCTTGAACATTACGTCAAGGAATACCCGAAGGTAGAAGAAATCTGCTTTTGCGTTGACAATGACATGGGCGGCGAAAAAGCGATAGAAGCCTATGCGGAGAAGTATAAGGATATGGGTTACATCGTGACCCGCGAGATTCCAAAGTTAAAGGATTTCAATGAGGATTTGGTTGATCTGATTCGACCGCACCCTAATATTATGAAAAGGTGATACTATGAAACGCCGTCAAAATGACCTGTTTAAGCTGCCTAACAGCATTTTTACCGCAAACCTGACACCGACACAGTATAAGGTGATCGCGGCTCTCTACAGCTTACGCAGCCGCTCTATTTACAAGGGTAACAAGTACATAAAGATAAGCCAGAAGGCTCTGAAAAAGATATGCGGCATCAAGTCAACGCAGACGATCAGCGACGCCGCCAACGCGCTGTGTCGGCTCGGCTACATCAAACGCATTGACCGCTACTATGATGATTACAAAAAGCTCGGCACATACGTCTATACACTTCCCGTCGTAACAGGACGGGATTTTTTCTTTGTCAGCCGCCTTTTCCTGAAATATGAGCTGACCGCCGCACAAACGAGAATGTATCTGTTCTTCTGCAAGTGCGCCGACAGCGCTTCCAGATGGTTTTGGAACAGCTACAACGACATACGCGCCGCGCTGAAGCTGAAGCGCTCTGCTGTCATTCAGACCGTCAGGGAGCTGTGCAGCATGGGGCTGATAAAGAAACGCTCTGTCAAAAAGAAAAACGGCAGCCTTTCGGATAACCACTACAAGGTCGTTATCCTCAAGCCGCCGAAAAGGAAAATCAGGCAGAAAAAAGGAAGAAGCTGCTTAGCCCTCAGCTTCTTCCAATTAAGTAAATGCGTAAAACTGTTTTACAATACTATCTTAATTCAAAAAGCGCGAATTGTCAAGTTAATTAGCTATTATTTTTTTGAAACACGGGGTAGTCCAAAAATATTCAGCTCATTGTATAGTACCCACTTGTATACCAACAGAAAGAAAAAAAGATTATATCTTTACTTAAAGTATAGATGTAACTTAGGGCGGCAAAAATTTTTCCGAAAACCTGACGATTCAACGCTGACGCACCGCAAATCAACTCACATAGGCAAACTCTGTCCAAATCTCCGCTCAAATCCCGTCCGACCTCCGCCGCGCCGTTGTACACGCACAAATTCGTTTTTTCTTCTGTTGGGATTCAGATAGGAACGATTCTTTTGCTATTCGTGCGAACGTTGGAACGAATTTGCAGTTTATCGTTCCGAAAACCATAAAAGCAACTTTTTTAGTGATACATCTCATAGTCCCAATGGTTGCGCTTTTTCGGGTGTGCGTCCGGCGGCAAGCGGTCGATCGCTTCTTTTTCAGTTTCATATAAACGGCTTGGTCTGATGCGAATTACAGCACCATTATCAACATAACGAATAATGCATAAATCTCTCGTTACTTTCAAAACTATAACCTCGCGCAAAAACCTAACGTTATCAATGATATACGCTTTATCTCCGTTTTGAAAAATATGAGCCACCATCTTCACCTCCACAAATATCTATCTCAATTATACAAACATCTGTTCTGAATGTAAATAGGTCTTTTGGTATTTTTGAGAAAAAACGAAAAAACAGTATAAACAAAAACAATTATTACAGCATTTAATTAGAAATTAGTATAAAACAGCCGAATGAGCGCTTCAAGCAACGATTTGGCTGTTGATTCAACAAGCCCTAATATTAGATAAAAAGTGCTTGACAAACAAAGTGGGATGTTGTATCATTAGTATGATGAGTTTAACAAAACATACTTATCAAAAGGAGTCGAAGTCATGGGTAAACCCGAAGAAAAATATGCGTGGACGGTCACCGTCGGCACAAAGGGGCAGATCGTTCTGCCAAAGGAAGCAAGAGATGTATTTGATATCCATCCCGGCGATACGCTGATCATTCTCGGTGATAAGGAACAGGGGATGGCGATACCGCCGAAAAGTCAGTTTTCATCATTTTTCGGAAGAGTTTTCGGCAAAAAGTAAGGAGTGATTTATACGCCTAACGTATTTGGGATCCCGCTGATCGGATTCATTCAGATGGTTCTCGGAACCGGAATTATCGTTTTTCTGCTGATCAAATTTCTCACCCGTCCGAAAAAGAACAAAAAGGGCGAGTATCTCATCAATGACGTCCATATCATCGTCGGCGACGGTACCGAGAAAGAGCAACAGTACGTTTATATCAAGGACGGCAAGATCATGGAGCTTTCCGATCAGCCGATTGAAAAGAAGAATGTGCAGGTCATCGACGGCGAGGGCAAGACCCTCATGCCCGGTCTGATCGACAGCCACATTCACATACAGGGCGGCTTCAAATGTCATAGCGAGGAGGAAAGCGACGTTTTCCTCAACGAAGAAATGCCGCGTATTTTTTCCGAGGGCGTACTTCCCTACGGTATCACGACCATCAAAGACCTTGACGCGCCGAAGCATTTTATCTATAAGCTCCGCGACAAGCTGAGATCGGGCGAGATCACCGGTCCCGAGCTGCTTATCGTCGGTCCGAACTTCACCACGCCCGACGGTCATCCCGCAAACACCCTCGGCACCGGCAGCGAGTGGGCGAGGACGGAAATGGCGATCACCGTCACCACTCCCGAGGAGGTTTCCGACGGTATCAGGGAGCTTAAGGAAGCCGGGGTCGATTTCCTGAAATTTACCTATCAGGGCGGCGATTTCTGGTATTTTGACAATAAGATACAGATTCAGAAGCTCGACAAAGAGCTGATGAAGCAGATCATCCGCGAAGGCAAGGAGAACGGACTGAAATCCACCGCGCACGTTTTCTATTACGACGATGTTTGGGAGCTGCTCGAAGCCGGTATCTACGGCATCGAGCACGGTATTCTTGACCGCGATATTGAGCCGGACGATCCGATCATTGAGCTGTGGAAGAGATCGGGAGCTCATTTCGTCCCGACTATCAATGCTATGACCTATGAAAAAGAGCCAACCAGAATGGCTCACAGCGTCCATAATCTCAAGGTATTATTCGACGCCGGTATTCCTATCGCGATGGGTACGGACAATATGTTTGAAACGATGGCGGGCAACGTAGAGCATAAAGAGCTCGAGTATTATGTAGAAGCGGGACTGACTCCGATGCAGGCGATCATGCTTGCGACCAAAAACGGCGCCGAGCACCTCGGCATAGCAGACAGAAAGGGACAGGTCAAGGTAGGTATGGAAGCCGATCTGATCCTGCTCGACAAAAACCCCGCAGAGAACATTTCCAACATTTCTTCGATCGACCGCGTATTCCGCAAAGGCGAGATCGTTTACTCCAAAAGACGATTCAATCCTATGACGTTCCCGATTTCGCGTTCCCAGAGAATCTCAAAACAGCGGAGTATTTTAATTCCGACACCAACGAAAGCCGTATCGTCAATGTCGAGCGCTTCGAGAGCGAGGGCGTCATTACACAGACGTCTCTGCGCGACGGCAAAGCTTGGGTGCAGGAGGAGTTTACGGTCGAAAAGAGCCTGTCGGCGGTCAAGTGGCATTATTCCCGTCCGTCCGACAACAGCGAGCTTGCTGCCTACAGAGAAAACGGAACGATCTATCTCAAGGGCACTTTCAAGGGCAAGGAACAGGACAAGACCTATTCGATCGGCGAGGGCTTGTGGTTCCAAATGATGGATATGAGCCTGCCGGCTTTCGCCGCCTCCAAGCTCGATGAGATACTCTTCTATCCTATCGGAACAGGCGACAACCGCGGCGCGTTGTCGCTCGGCGAATTTGCGGCAAAGAAGCTCGGCGACGAGGAGGTCACCGTTAACGGAAAAACCTTTTCCTGTACCAAGGTAAGTCTTGTGCTCACTATGTTCTCGTGGGCATGGACGGGACTGTTCTGGTATGATAAAGAAACACATATGCTGATTCAAAGCGGCGTTAAAAAGGGAAATAAAGAAAAAATAACCCAGACGCTGCGGAAATTCACATACAAATAACAAGCCGTTGATCACGCAGCCGTTCCGGTTTCAGGGCGGCTGCTCTTTTTCGGGCTTATGATATTTAAGGTGCCTCATCACTAAGCTTTTTATTATTTGCACCCAAATAATGTTTAAATCTGTTGTAATATACCCGAGCCAATGAGATATTACATATAGACAAATGCCGTATGATTTGCTACAATAGAATCAGAAAATCAACGGAGGATTGAAAAAAATGAGCGTTATCGGAGAGCAAATCAAG
Organism: uncultured Ruminococcus sp.; assembly: GCA_902790475.1. GTDB lineage: Bacteria > Bacillota > Clostridia > Oscillospirales > Acutalibacteraceae > Ruminococcoides. Next base: position 25,347 of record CADASG010000021.1, read on the forward strand.
AAATATCGTGTGCAAAAGAGATACACGCAGGAAAAGCTCGGCAATATGATCGGCGTCACTACGCAGGCGGTTTCAAAATGGGAGCGCGGAGGAACGCCCGATGCGGAGGTTTTGCCGCAACTTGCCGACGCGCTGGGCGTAAGCATAGACGCGCTTTTCGGCAGGGAGGAGCAGGATATCCAAATCATGCTTTCCAAAAAGCTGAGCAAAATACATGGCGACGAAGCATTCCGTCTTGCTTTCAACTATTGCTGGTCGCTCATCGTGGGACTGACCGGAGATGAGAATATTTCGGATAATTTCCCCGAGCCCTTTGCCGATTATTCCTCCGCAAAAAGCGCCCGTTCCGCGGATTTCTTTGCAAAAATCCTGAGAAACGAAGGTATGTCTTTAGCGCGTATGTCATATGACTTTCGCTATTTTTTTCTTATGGTGCGTCCTCATGACGACAGTATGCTTTCGCATTTTGAAAGCGAAGAAGCTATCAGACAGGTTTTTGCGCTTTTTGCGGATAAAAAAATACTTAGAATTTTCTTTTATCTATATACAGTATCAAATATTCCCGTTACCGCGCCGCTTATCAGTCAGGGAACAGGATTGGGTTTGGGTGATGTAGAGCGGTGCATGAAGACGCTTTGTGACAAAAAGATCGTACACCCCATGAAAATCGCTTCAACCGAAGGGGAAATCAACTCCTATATTATCCGTTTTGAGGCAAACGTACTTCCGCTGTTTTGTTATGCGGACGAAATCGCCAAGGGATGTCCGTATCCGACTTTTGGTATGTGTGATAGAGAAAAACCGATTTTTTAAACATTCGGTTGATTTGTTTTTCTGTTTGTTGAATAAACTATTAAACAGTTGCTTGATATTTGTCATGCAGCTGTTTTATTATATAAGTACAACATGAAAGGGAGAGATGTAACATGAAAAAGCTATTCGCATTAGTATTGAGCGCAGTGATGATCGCCGCTTTCGCGGGCTGCGGTTCAAAGACCGCTTCAAACACGGAGAACACGTCAACCGCCGAAACCTCGGCGACAGAAGCGCAGCCAACTCAGGCGACACAGGCGACGCTTTCCGCCGACGTCAAAACCAAGCTTGACCAAGCCCTGGCAAAAGAGAAATTCAAGGGCGTGGCTCAGATCACCAAAGGCGACGATATCATCTATCAGTATGTCAACGGCGACGACGATAACGGCAAGCCGCTGACGATAGATTCTTCCCTGCCGATTGCCTCGGTATCCAAGCAATTCTGCGCCGCCGCCGTTATAAAGCTTTGCGACGAAAACAAACTCAGCGTTGACGATACGCTTGACAAATACTTTCCCGATTATAAAAACGGCAAAAAGATTAAAATCAAGGACCTTCTCACAATGAGCTCCGGCATCCCGAACTATAATGCTTTTCTGGATCCGTCTATGCTCGGAACAAACGAAGAGGAAAACATCAAAAATATAAAGGAAGCGATATTCGGCGAGGATCTGAATTCCGAACCCGGCAACGACTACGAGTATTCCAACTCCAACTTCTTCCTGCTCGCCGATATAGTCAATCAGGTCAGCGGCGTCCCCTATCACGATTATCTCAGGAAAAACTTTTTCGAGCCTCTGGAGATGACTCACACCGGCTTTGTGGAGGAAATCCCCGAAAACCAGGACTGGGCTTCCGCGCTTTCAAAAACGGAACTGATGTCTGAAACCTCCGCACCCGGTCCCGCACGAGGCTGCGGAGATATCGTAACCAATGCCGCCGATATGGACAAGTGGATGCGCGGACTAAGCGGCGGAAAGATAATTTCATCCGAAGCATATAAACAAATGACAGGAAACCCGAATCCGAACAGCTCAAACGGCTACAGCTACGGACTTTGGCAGATGCCTTTCGACGGAATGGGTCACGTCGGACAAATAGAGCCGCACTTCGGCGCGGTGGATTACCTCAACACCGACCGCGGCGTGTATCTCTTCGCCGCCGCAAACACCATGCGAGGACTTTCATTCGTAGAGCAAATTCCGCAAACACTGTTGAACATCCTGTTTGATAACGAATAAAAGGAGGACGTAATGAGAAAGATATTAGCTTTGATTCTGATTGCCGCAGGTTTAACCTTAACGATTACAGGCTGCGCCGGTTCCGGCAGCGCGACGGATACGACGAACGCGACGGAACCGAAAAACACAACCGAAGCGACGGAAACAAAAAACGCGACCACGGACGAACCCGTGAAAATTGACTTGACAAACCCGCCTTCAAAATTTGATTTGAGAAACGCCGACGGCAAAAACTACGTCACCCCCGTCAAGTGTCAGTCGCACGGCGACTGCTGGACGTTTGCTATGGCAGGAGCGGCTGAAACCGCCTATCTGTATGCCAACGAGTTGGGTGTGCCGACAGGCGAAAAGAACGAGCAGGTCAATTTTTCAGAGAAATTTATCACATGGTATATGTTCCACGGAATGACTAAGGACGATGTTGTAAAGGGCAAGGTGCGTGCCTCGCAGGTCGGTGAGGGCTTCGACCCTAAGGAAGCGGAGGAAGCGGACAAGATGGCGGCGTATTCTTTCGGCGGACCGTTTGTGAGTGCGGCGAATCTGTTTGGCTGCGGTTTCGGTCCTGTTGACGAGAGCGCAGAAGTCAACGGCGAATTTCCCTATGCGTATGACGCTGAGGCGTCCGTTGAGTGGCAGCTTCCGCTCAATGCAGAGTATCGCAGCGCGCCGGTTGCCGCGCTGTTCAAAGACAGTCGTGTTTTGCCGACCCCTGCCAAAACCGACGCGGACGGAAACTATGCTTTTAATCAGGAAGGCGTCGACGCGATCAAGGAGGAGATTTGTCAGGGACACGGCGTCATCGTTGCACTGAACGCTGCGCATCCGGGATTTAATAACCCGAACCGCGCTGTTTATGACAACAGCGGCGATGAGCCAAATCATGCCGTCCTTGTTGTCGGCTACGATGATGATTTTCCGAAGGATAAGTTTACCAGAAAAAAGAAATCCAGCGGTGAGGCTGTCGAAGGAACGACACCGCCCGCAAACGGCGCAATCATCATCAAGAACAGCTGGGGCTTCCAGACGTACGACGGCGACCCCGACGACGGCTACTTTTACATCTCCTATTACGACACCGGCTTGTTGGCGGCGTTGAGCTATGCTTTTGACAGCAGCAGAGAGGCCAAGCATACTGCGCGAAATTACGATCAGTATGATCTGATGATGACGATGTGGTACGGCGTCACGGATTACGAAGATGAAACCAAGATGGCTAATGTTTTTGAAGCAGAAGAAGATGAAACACTCTATCAGATAGAATACAGAACCGCATATCCCGACGCGGAAGTGAGTTATGAAATATACAAGGATGTAACGAATGATGATCCCTCGTCCGGTACGCTGCTTGAAAAAGGCGTTTTTTCGCACCAATACGCGGGCTCGCATATCATCGACCTCAAAAACGAACACGCGCTGAAAAAGGGAGATCGATACTCGGTTGTCCTGACAATGAAGCGCGGCGAACAATACGCTGAGGTGTTCCCATATTCAACGGCGTTTCAGGAAGGGATGACCGTAAACGGGATCATTGCCCCCTTCCCCGAATTGATAGACAGAAAAAAGTATGGTAAAATGGAATGGAAGCAAAAATAAAAGGAGAGAAAACCATGTCTAACAAAAAGGGAAG
>CADASG010000022.1 GCA_902790475.1 uncultured Ruminococcus sp.
GCTTTGGTTCGGCGACAAAGGTTGTTTTCCTGTCCGCACGTTAACAGGAACAATACGTTTAGTACAGCAACCCCGGACGCGCAATGCGCGCCCCTACGCAGTTAAGGGAAACGGAGACTGTGTAAACGTCGTTTCCATTGCCCTCACAGCTTCCGATATTTCTATTCTATCCCGCGAAACGCCGACGTTACCAATACACCCGACGTTAAGTACGCGACCTAAAAAACGCGAGCTGAAAAACGCGAGCTAAATTTCCTCCGATTGCAGCTATAAAGCACTTGAAATTCATTGACAAATGAGTTATAATATTCTATGAATAGTATTTAATGTGGGTTCATTTGCGCTTTGAGATAAAAAGCGGTAAAACCTTGCCGCAGAGCGAACAAAAAACATTCAATTAAATGCAGTAAAGTATGAGTAATCAGCCTAATACCGGTTTTCATTAAATATATTTTTAATATACATTACTATTTTTTTGAATATCGGCGTAACGGAACTTATGGAGAGAAAGGGAAATATCAATGGATTCTTTCGGAGACGCTTGGGAGCTTGTGTGCTCTTACTGCCAAACAAAAATCACCGACGTAGCCTACAACACATGGATCGTGCGTATTAAGCCGCTGGAGCTTGACTTTGACAACAATACCGCCTATCTTCTGGTGCCGAATGATTTTCACCGTCAAACCCTGACGAGGTGCTATATTCCGCTGCTTAACGAAGCGTTTGAGGCTATTTTTGACAATAAATTCAATATATGCTTAAAAACTCCAAATGAGATAGAGACTCCCGCTCCCAAACAGGATATCAAGGAAGCGGAGACTGACAATAACTACGAGTACACCTTCGACACCTTTATCGTCGGCTCGTCGAATAATTTTGCCCACGCGGCTTGCTTAGCGGTAGCTACAAATCCGTCTAACGCCTATAATCCTCTATTTTTATACGGCAACTCGGGACTCGGAAAAACCCATCTGCTTTACGCTATCGCCAACGAGATAAAAAAGAATTATCCCGAAAAAACGATCTGCTACATGAAGATCGACGACTTCATCAATGAAATGGTCGAGTCGCTGAAAATGAAAACCATGATCGAGTTCCGTCAGAAGTACCGTCAGGTGGACGTGCTGCTGGTGGACGACGTTCAGTTTTTGGGCGGCAAGGAAGCCATGCAGGAGGAATTCTTCCACACCTTCAACGCGCTGTATGACGCTCACAAGCAGATCGTTCTGACAAGCGACCGTCCGCCCAAGGAGATCAAGACACTCGCGGACAGACTTCGCTCCCGCTTTGAGCAGGATCTTATCGCGGATATTCAGCCGCCGGATATCGAGACCCGTATCGCCATTATCAAAAGAAAGGCTGAAATGCTCGACGTTGAGCTTTCCAACGAGGTTTGCGAGTATATCGCCTCAAAGCTAAAGTCAAATATCCGTCAGCTTGAAGGCACCGTTAAAAAACTCAAGGCAAAGTCCCTGCTCAACAACGAGAAGATCACCATTTCCTCGGCTCAGGAGGTCATTGCCGATATCCTCAACAACGATATCCCGCCCGAGGTCACTGTTGAGCGCATCATAGACGAGGTAGCGCGCACCTACGGCGTTACTTCCGAGGAGATCCGTTCTCAGAAAAACAAGAGCGCCAATATTTCAAACGCCCGTCATATCGCCATCTATATCACACGCGAGATGACTACCCTCTCCATGGTATCCATCGGCGAGGAGTTCGGCGGCCGCCACTACTCAACCATCATCTACTCCCTGCAAAAGGTCCAGAAGATGATCGACAAGGACCGCAAAATCAAGGAACTGGTTGACGACACCATCAAAAATATCCGCGACAGATAAGTATAATTGAAATATTTTAGTGTTGAGGTATTCTTTTTTTACCGAAGATCTCAGCTTATAACTTTACTAAGTTTTCACATTTATCCATATAGGAAAAACTGTGAAAGTTAAAAGATGTTGGCAAACGTGGAAACAAACGTTAAAAGTTTTACTTTTTCATCAACATTTGTCTTTATTCTTTTCATATCCTGCTGTTGAGCCGAAAATGCAGAGACAGTCAGGGTTTTCAGAGTGTTTCCATGTTTTAACATCCCCTACTATAACTAACAAATAATTATAATGATAAAGATAGGAGAAGACCGCCGCCGTGAAAATCACCTGTATCAGAACAGAGCTTGTTTCAAGCATCTCCAATGTTTCAAGAGCAGTTTCAACCAAATCGACTATCCCGGCTTTAGAGGGAGTGCTTTTGAAGGCTTACAACGGTAAGCTGAATATTTCGGGTTACAATCTGGAAATCGGTATCACTACCGATATGGAGGCAACTATCATAGAAGAAGGCGAGATCGTTTTAAGCGCAAAGCTGTTTTTGGATATTGTCAGAAAGCTGCCCCAGGAGATCGTCAGCATTGAGACGGACGACAGAATGGTTACATACATCACCTGCGGACAGGTAGATTATCAGATCGTCGGAATGTCCTCGGTCGAATATCCCGATCTTCCCAACTTTGAGAAAACCGACGGCGTGAGCATAGAAGCCAAGGTGCTAAAGGATATGATCCGCCAGACAGTATACGCGGTAAGCGAGAATACGGCGAAGCCTATATATACAGGCTCACTGTATGAGCTCAGCGAGGGAACGCTGACTATAGTCGCGATCGACGGCTTCCGCATGGCTGTCAGAAAAGAACAAACCGACTGCGACAGCGAGACCGCATTTGTGGTTCCCGGCAAGACCCAGTTGGAGGTGCTCAAGCTTATCACCGACGACGAGGAAAAGGTCGAGCTGATAATCGGTCAGCGCCACATCACCTTTAAAATTAACAGCTACAAGGTCATTTCCCGATTGATAGAGGGAACCTTTATCGACTATAAATCCACCATTCCCTCGGAGGAAAAAACCATGCTGGTCATTAATACCCGCAAGATGATCGATTCGGTGGAAAGAATGTCGCTGCTCAACAACGAGCGCGTACAAAGTCCCGTAAGATGTAAATTCAACAACAACCGTATCCACCTGTCCTGCGCTTCGGCAGTGGGCAGAGCGAACGACGTGATAGATAACGATATCATAGGCGACGACGTTGAGATCGGCTTTAACAACCGCTACATGCTCGACGCCCTGAGAAACACCGATACCGATGAAGTCAAAATGATCTTGAACGGCTCGGTGTCGCCGATAGTGATAAAGCCCGTTCAGGGAGACAGTTTTTTGAGTATAGTTGTACCGATGAGGCTGGCAAATGAAAGCTGAAACAGTTAAGATAGATACAGAGTTTATCAGGCTTCAAGACCTTTTGAAGCTTGGCGGACTGGTCTCGACGGGAGGAATGGCGAAAATCGTCATTCAAAACGGAGAGGTCAGCGTAAACGGAGAGATCTGCACCATGCGCGGAAAGAAGCTCCGCGACGGAGACTTCGCCGAGTTCAACGGCGAAAGGGTCATTGTAGAAGGATGAAGGTACTGGCAATAGACCTGAAAAACTACAGGAATATCGCGGACTGCACAGTGGAGCCGTGCAGCGGAGTTAACGTGATCTACGGCGACAATGCGCAGGGAAAAACCAATCTTATCGAAGCGCTTTGGCTGTTTTGCGGCGGTCATTCATTCAGAACCGCAAAGGACAGCGAGGTGATTCGGTGGGACAGGGATTTTGCGCGGCTCGGACTGCGCTTTTTCGGCCAGGAAAGAGAGCAAACAGCCGTTTTGACTATAGGCGGAAAGCGCAGACAGGTGCTGATAAACGGAGTGGAAAAGAAAAGCTCCTCGGCGCTTATCGAAAAATTCTGCGCAGTGGTGTTTTCACCCGAGCATCTTAACCTGATAAAACGCGGACCCGGGGAACGCAGAAGATTTATCGACAGCGCCCTCTGCCGCGAGAAGCTGCAAAACGCAGTGATTTTGTCAAAATATAACCGTATGCTTATCCAGCGCAACGCTCTGCTCAAGGACGTGATGCGCAAGCCTGAGCTTGAGGATACCCTCGAGATATGGGATGAACAGCTGACGCGTTACGGCGCTATGCTGACGCGCAGGCGGCTCGACTATGTTCAGATATTGTCAAAGCGCGCGGCGAGGTTTCACAAGGGTATCTCAGGAGGTAAGGAAAAGCTGGAGATACGGTATGTGTCCACAGCGGACGCGGTTTCCGACGACAGCGAACGCGGGCTGGAGCAAAAGCTTGCGGACAAGTTTAGACAAAACCGAAAAAATGATGTTAAGCTGGGAGCGACCCTCGCGGGTCCTCACAGAGACGATATAGAAATTTTGATAAACGGAAAAAACGCCAAGTCCTTCGCGTCTCAGGGACAGCAGCGCAGCGCCGTACTGTCGCTGAAGCTGGCTGAGGCGGCTGTGCTGAAGGAGCGAATGGGCGAGGAGCCCGTTATACTGCTTGACGACGTGCTCAGCGAGCTTGACAACGGCAGACAGGATTTTTTGCTTAACGAGCTAAAGGACTGCCAGGTGTTTATAACCTGCTGTGAGCGTTCCAATAAGGAGCAGCTAAAAAACGGCAAGATCTTTTTTGTTGAAAACGGTGTGATCAGCTGATGTATTTGCATTTGGGACAGGATACGGTCATTGAAACCAAAAGCATAGTGGCTATGTTTGACATAGACGCGTGTACGGTTTCAAAGAAAACCAGAGATTTTTTGGCTGACGCGCAAAAAAGCGGCGAAGTTATCAACGTGAGTATGGAGCTGCCGCGTTCGTTTATCGTGTGTTTGAAAAACGACCGGCAGATAGTTTATATTTCTCAGCTGTCCACAAAGACCCTGTTAAGACGGGCGGGCAGTATATATAATAACCTATAAAGGAAGGTATATTATGAGCGGTGAAAGAAAAAAGCGCTGTCCCTACTGCGGCAAGCGTTTGCCGTATTTTTCGGCTTACATGAGCAGGCGCAAGGCGGAGTATGTCTGTCCGCGCTGCGGCAAGGAAAGCAGGGTGATAATCAGCAAGGCGGTCATTGTCAATTTTTTGATCTGCGCCGTTATCTCTGTTTTGGTGATCGTGGCGTGGATAGTGACGAAATCTACAAGCAATCCTCTGGGCGTCGCGGCTGCGGCTTTGCCCTTGCTGATTTTCCTTATGATCTCGCCGAAATTCGTTCGGTTGGAGGCTTTGAGAAAATATAAAAACAGTATGGAGGCGCGAAAAGCAGGACTGGAGTATTCCGACAGCTTTGAGCTGAGCAGCATCGACGATGAGATTTCTTCCTCGGACAATACTCAGTTTTCCATTGACTCTGATATATTCAATAAAATCAAGGCTGAGCGCAGCTCGGCAAAGAAGCAGACGGAAACCGACGATATCGTATCTCACTCGGACAATATAGACACCGGGGAGGAGTATGTGAAGGTGATACAGCCCGTGAGCTCCGAGCATTATTCCACCGACGAGCCGCTTAAAAAGCTCCACTCCGAGGGAAGTCCCGTCAGACGCGGACGCGCTCACTATATTCCGTCGATCCCCGTTGAGGACGAAGAGGATATCAGTGAAAAGCCTCAAACTGACCGCTACTCCTCAAACAGAAAGTTTTAAAAATGAAATGGATACCACGTCAGTCGCAGTGCCCTTACTGCAGCACAGTGTATAGGTACGGCGATTTGAAAAAACTGAAATATAAAAAGAACGCGAAATGCTATCACTGCGGCAGGATTATTAAGGTATCGCGCTCGGGCTGGCTGATATTGGCGCTTGAGCTGATCGCGGTGTACGCGGTTTTCAACATTTTGTCGATACTGCTGTTGAAAAATTTGAGCTTCGGTCTGCTGTTTTTAATCAACTTAATTCCCACTGCGGCGGCGGCGCTGCTGCTTCCGCTTTATCTGACTCTTGTCATGAAGAAGAACACCAACGAATGATGGAGGATAGTGCTTTGGATACTATGGATCAAAAAGATATAAATAATGAGAATAAAAACGATAATGAAATGATTTCCGATAATCTTGAGGAAGCGCCTGTTATAACAAAGGTCGAGCAGGAGTACGGCGCTGACGAGATCCAGGTGCTCGAGGGCTTGGAGGCTGTAAGAAAGCGTCCGGGCATGTATATCGGCTCTACGGGTCCCAGAGGTCTTCATCATTTAGTGTATGAGATCGTTGACAACTCTATCGACGAGGCGCTTGCAGGCTACTGCTCAAAAATCGACGTCGTTATCGAGAAGGACAATATCATTCGCGTTACCGATAACGGACGCGGAATCCCCGTAGGCGTAAACAGCAAAACGGGACTTCCTGCCGTGACGGTCGTATTCACCGTGCTTCACGCAGGCGGCAAGTTCGGCGGCGGCGGTTACAAGGTTTCCGGCGGTCTGCACGGCGTGGGCGCGTCGGTCGTAAACGCATTGTCCGAATGGCTCGAGGTCAAGGTCTGCGACGGCGAGGATGTGTATTTCCAGCGCTATGAACGCGGAGTCATAATAAACGAGCTTGAAAAGATCGGCAAGTCCGACGTAAAAGGCACCGAGGTTCGCTTTAAGGCGGATCCCGAGATATTTAAGGAAACCACTGTTTACGATTATTCCGTACTGGAGCGCCGTCTGCGCGAACAGGCGTTTTTGAACGCAGGCGTTCATATCGAGCTGCGCGACGAGCGCGACGAGGACGCGATAATCAAGAAAAACTTTGTATATGAAGGCGGCATAAGGAGCTTTGTGGAGTATATCCACAAGAAACGCTCGCTTGCGGTCATCCACCCCGACGTCATATATTTCTCCTCAAAAAACGCGGAGGATACTATCTCGGTCGAGATCGCCATGCAGTATAACGAGAGCTACAACGAAATGCTGCTCACCTTTGCCAATAATATCCACACCACCGACGGCGGTACTCACGAGGAAGGCTTCAAGCGCGCGCTGACCTATGTGATGAACGATTACGCGCGCAAATTCGGAAAGCTAAAGGAAAACGACAAAAATCTCAGCGGCGAGGACGTGCGCGAGGGCTTGACGGCGATAATCAGCGTCAAGCTGAAAGAGGCGCAGTTTGAGGGTCAGACCAAGGCTAAGCTCGGTAATACCGAGGTGCGCACCATGGTAGACAAGCTGGTGCGCGAAAAGCTGATGATCTTTTTAGAGGAAAATCCCGCCGTTTCCAAAATGATATTTGAAAAGGCGCTGGCTTCCGCACGTGCGAGAGAGGCGGCGCGAAAGGCGAGAGAGAGCGTTCGCCGCAAATCCGCGCTTGAATCCGCTCAGCTTCCCGGCAAGCTTGCGGACTGTCAGTCGCGCGACAGCAGCGAGACCGAAATATTCATCGTCGAGGGTGACTCGGCAGGCGGCTCCGCAAAAGGCGGACGCGACCGCCGCATTCAGGCGATCCTGCCTTTGTGGGGCAAAATGCTCAACGTTGAAAAGGCGCGTATCGACAAGGTTTACGGCAATGATAAGCTTATGCCCGTTATCACCGCGCTCGGCACGGGAATCGGCGACGAGTTTGATTTGGAAAAGCTCAGATATGACAAGATAATAATTATGGCTGATGCCGATGTTGACGGCTCGCATATCCGCACTCTGCTGCTTACATTTTTCTTCCGTTATATGCGGCCGCTCGTTGAGGCAGGACATGTGTATATAGCTCAGCCTCCGCTCTACCGCATCACAAAGGGCAAGGAGCACAAGTACGCCTACTCCGATCTTGAGCGCGACCAGATTTTGGCAGGTATCGAGGGAAAGACCGAGATACAGCGCTACAAAGGTTTGGGTGAAATGGACTCCGACCAATTATGGGAAACCACAATGAATCCCGAGACCCGTATGATGCTTCGCGTGGAGCTGTCCGACGCTGAGGAAGCGGACGAGACCTTTACCATTTTGATGGGCGACAAGGTAGAGCCGCGCCGTGAATTTATTGAACAAAACGCAAAATACGTACAGAATCTCGATGTATAAGCCGGGTGCCCCGTTTTCCGGTTCAGCTGACTGAGGATTTCCGCGCCGCTTTTTCCGAAGCATCCGCTTTTGCCAAACGGGATCCAAACGTAATGTTATATCGGATAACGCTGAACGTAAAGGTGACCGCCTGCCGTGTGAATCCTCCGTCGCGCCTTTAGGGCGCGCCACCTCCTTTAACAAAGGAGGCTTTCCATTCACCGACAAACGTTGGTTTTAAATTATCGGCAATACAATAAAAAACGAAAAACACCGGAGGTGGCTGAATGCACTCAAGAAGCTATATTACAGTAAGATACGCCGAAACAGATAAGATGGGAGTGGCGCATCACTCTAATTACCCGATTTGGTACGAGGTCGGAAGAACGGATTATATCAAGCTGTTCAACGTTTCCTATTCTCAGATGGAGGACGCGGGAGTTATGATACCCCTGCGCAACCTTAACTGTCATTTCAGCCTGCCGGCAAAGTATGAGGATAAACTGATCATCCGCACGTGGTGTATCAACGCCACCGCCGCAAGGATTGAATTTGCCTATACCGTCAAGCGGATCGAGCCTGACGGCAGCGAGACCGAACTGGGTTACGGCACTACCGAACACGGATTTGTGGACGCAAAGACCTTTCGCCCGTGCAGCATAAGAAAGCGTATGCCCGAGCTGTACGAGCAACTGCATAAAAACGTGAAAGAGATATAAGAGGATACAAAGATGGATAATATCGAACAGCAAAAGGATAATAGGATCATTGACGTAGACCTGCAAAATGAAATGCGCAAAAGCTTTTTGGACTACTCGATGAGCGTTATTGTGGCGCGCGCGCTTCCCGATGTGCGCGACGGCTTAAAGCCCGTTCACAGGCGTATTCTGTATACCATGTATGAAAGAGGCTTGGAGCCTAACAAGCCCTACCATAAGTGCGCCGATACGGTTGGTTCGGTGCTTGGAGCGTACCACCCTCACGGCGACGCGTCCGTATATGACGCGATGGTGCGTTTGGCGCAGGATTTCTCAATGAGATATATGCTGGTTGACGGTCACGGAAACTTCGGTTCTGTTGACGGTGACCCGCCTGCGGCTTATCGTTATACCGAGGCTCGAATGAGCAAGATATCGATGGATATGCTCACCGATATCGAAAAGGATACGGTGGACTTCGCTCCCAACTACGACGACAGACTAAAGGAGCCCGTGGTGCTTCCCAGCCGTTTCCCGAACCTGCTGGTAAACGGCTCGAGCGGTATAGCGGTCGGCATGGCTACCGAAATACCTCCGCATAATTTGGGCGAGACCATTGACGCGGTCTGCGCACTGATAGACAACCCCGATATCGAGCTTCCGGAGCTGATGGAGTGTATGCCCGGTCCCGACTTCCCCACGGGAGGCATCATCATGGGACGCAGCGGCATCCGCGCCGCCTATGCTACCGGCAAGGGAAAGATAACAGTCCGCGCGAAAACCGAGATAGTCGAAGCCAAGAACGGCAGATTCAAGATCATTGTGTCCGAGCTGCCCTATAAGGTCAACAAGGCGAGACTTATCGAGACTATAGCCAATCTTGTAAAGGACAAGAGGATCGAGGGTATCTCAAATATCGAGGATCACTCCGACAGAAACGGTATGCATGTGGAGATCGACGTAAAACGCGACGCTTCTCCGCAGATCGTACTTAATCAGCTGTTCTCATATACCCAGCTTCAGGTGACCTTCGGAGCTATCATGCTCGCGATCGTGGACGGTCAGCCTAAGATACTCACGCTTAAAGATATGCTGCGCTGCTATGTGGATTTCCAGGAAGAGGTCATCCACCGCAGAACTCAGTTCAACCTGAAAAAAGCTCAGGACAGAGAGCATATTTTGGAGGGCTTGAAGATTGCGATCGACTTCATCGACGAGGTCATCGCCATTATCCGCCGCAGCAAGGATCTTCCGAGCGCACGTGCTGCTTTGATGGAGCGGTTCGGACTGGATGAGATCCAGGCTCAGGCGATAGTTCAGATGCGTCTGGGACAGCTCACCAATATGGAACGAGCCAAAATCGAAGAAGAGATCGCCTCCTTGCAGGCAAAGATCAAGGAGTATCTTGAAATTTTGGCAAGCGATACCAAAAAGCTTGAAATCGTCAAGGAGGAGATCCTTGCGATCAGAAATAAATACGCCGACCCGCGCCGCACCGAGATCTGCGCGATCAGCGGCGAGGTAGATATCGAAGACCTGATCCCGCAGGAGGAATGCGTACTCACCCTTACGCAGTTCGGCTACGTGAAGCGCTTAGCGGCTGATACCTATAAGCTCCAGCGCAGAGGCGGCAGAGGCGTCTCGGGAATGTCACGCCGTGAAGAGGACGTTGCGACCGAGATGTTCATCAGCAATTCGCACGATTACGTTCTGTTCTTCACCGATAAGGGCAAGGTCTACCGTCTGAAATGCTATGAGGTTCCCGAGGGCAGCCGCCAGTCAAAGGGAATCAATATCGCAAATATACTGCCTATCGAGCCCGACGAAAAGGTGACCTCAATGATAAGGGTGCCTGAGTTCGACGAAGAAAAGTTCCTCATAATGGTGACCCGCGGAGGCATAATCAAGCGCGTTTCGCTCAGCGCCTTTAAGAATGTGCGCAAGGGCGGTCTGATAGCGCTCGACCTGCTCCCCGGCGACGAGCTGGCTTGGGTACGTCTGACAGACGGCAGCGCCAATGTGATAATTGCGACCAAAAAAGGCTACGCTATCCGTTTCAGGGAAACCGACGTGCGTTCGATGGGTCGTCAGGCACGCGGCGTAAAGGCTATGACGCTTATGAACGGCGACAGCGTTGTCGGAATGAGCGTTGTGCGCGAGGGCGGCATGGTGCTCACCGTCAGCGAAACCGGCTACGGAAGACTGTCAAGCCCCGATGATTACAGGCTCCAAAGCCGCGGCGGCAGAGGCTTGACAAACTATCATGTCAATAAATACGGCGACATCGCCGCAATTAAGGTCGTAAACCTTGACGACGATATAATAATCATCTCGCAGGACGGCATCATCATTCGCATCGCAGCCGAGACTATCCGCGTTTGTGCGCGTCCGGCAAAGGGCGTTACTCTGATGCGCGTAGGAGAGGGCGACCGGGTAGTTACCGTTGCCAGAGCGCCTCACGAGGAGGAAGATGAATCCGAATCTGAAAGCGCCGAAGCAGATGAAGCGACCGAATCACCTAATACACAGGAAGAAGCTCAAACACAGGAAGAAACAGAATAACAGAATAACGATGATCAGGGCAGCTTATAAACTGCCCTGAAATTATAGGTAAATGCTTATGAAAAAAAACGTAATAAGGATAACCGCTGTTTTCTTAGCGATAGTGACAGTATTATTGATCGTCTTTATTTCGTCGTGCAATAACCGTTCAAAGAAAACGGACGAGGATATCAAAGACGCCACCTTTGATGAAATAGTAGAGTCCGTCCGTGACGACGCTATCGAAAACAGCGACAATGTAAACGGAGCGCGGTTCAATTCCACCCTTCTCGATTTTACGCAGAGATATAACGAAGCAAAAAAAAGCAGGGGAGAAAATACCGACCTT
Organism: uncultured Ruminococcus sp.; assembly: GCA_902790475.1. Classification (GTDB taxonomy): domain Bacteria; phylum Bacillota; class Clostridia; order Oscillospirales; family Acutalibacteraceae; genus Ruminococcoides. The sequence continues at coordinate 11,468 of CADASG010000022.1, forward strand.
ATCATGGAAGGCAAGTGGAAAAAGAACGGCGCTGAAAGCAGCGACGACAACGGCGTCAAGATACAGTACTACTACTACGACGAGGAAAACACCAATTTTACGGCGACGGTTGAGGTTGAAAGTCAAAAGCTGCTCAACATAGGCTTCGGCACCACCATGAGCTATTACATGGGACAGACCGACGAGATCAACAACAGCGAGCTCGCGCTTGAAAAGGCGGCTTTGATGGCGCAGGCGGTTTGTCATTACAAAAATGACAGCACCGATGTGCTCAAAGAGGTGTTCCGTCAGACCACCGCCGACGAGAACGGAACGCTGTGGTTCCAGCAGTGCGTCTATAAGCTTGACACTCAGCAGGATAAAAAGGACAGCAAAAACGATATCATGCTGTTCAGAGTATTCCCGATATCCGACCGCCTGAAAGCGGAATGGAAGCTAAAGGAGTATGATCCGTAAGGCAACACCGCATAATTTGAGGTATTGCCCTAAAAAAACCGTGGAAAAGTATTGACTTTAAAGAATAATTAAGCTATAATCTTATATTGCAAGGTTATAATTTGAAGGGAGGTTTTCAATCATGTTGAGAACATATCAGCCTAAAAAGCTTCACAGAAAGAAGGAGCACGGCTTTAGAAAGAGAATGGCTACATCTAACGGAAGAAAAGTTTTAGCAAGAAGAAGAGCAAAAGGCAGAAAAAGGTTGTCTTACTAAAGAATAGACCACTTTTATACGTGGTCTTTCTTTTTTCGCCGAGCGTTTCCTGAGGACAAAAATGAGTGAGTACGTTACAATCAAGGAAAACAGGGAATTTACAAGAGCTTATAAACGCGGTAAATCCTTTGTCAGTCCCGCACTTGTTACATACGTTTATAAAAACAGATCAAATAACCTGCGCTACGGAATAACCACGGGAAAGAAGATCGGCAACGCTGTAAAACGCACCCGCGCGAGAAGAGTGATAAGGGCGGCTTATTATCAACTGTATTCCGAAATAATGCCCGGATATGATATTGTTTTTGTTGCCAGAGGAAAAACGCCCTTTGTCAAATCTCAGAATGTGTATGCCGCCATGAGGCAGCATATGAAGTCGGCGGGCATCCTACAGTCACGGCAGGATAAGTGATGAAAAAAATACTGATTGCTTTGATTCGTTTTTACCAAAGGGCAATTTCACCGTATACAAGACAAAAGTGCAAGTATTTTCCCACATGTTCGCAGTACGGTGTTGAGGCGATCGAAAGATTCGGAGCGCTGAAGGGTTCGGCGCTGACTGTTTGGCGTATCCTGCGCTGTAATCCTTTTTCAAAAGGCGGTTATGATCCCGTGCCTGAAAAAAAGGGATCGGACAAGTGCTGAAAGCGTGTGCTTGTCAATGACAACTAAATGAGGTAGTATATTACATGTTAGGTATTTTTGGATTTTTGGGAAGCATTCTGGGCTATGTGCTCTGGGCTGCTTACTATGTTTTTCAAAATTTTGGAATTGCCATTATCGTTTTTACCATTGTGGTAAAGCTGGTGCTGTTTCCGTTTTCCGTTAAACAGCAAAAATCTATGGCGGGAAGCTCGCGGCTTGCTAAAAAGCAAAAAGAGCTGAGAGAAAAGTACGGCAATAACCGCCAGAAGCTACAGGAAGAAATGAATAAGCTTTACGAAAAAGAAAACGTAAAGCCGATGGGCGGATGTCTGACCACCTTGATCCCGATGATCGTTATCCTCGGAATTTTCTACGCGGTGGCGTATCCCCTTACAAACACACTCCATTTGAGCGAGCAAAGCGTGAACGACGCGCTTAAATTTGTAAACAGTATCCCCGGATATTATTCGGGCACGACAGTAGCGACCTATCAGCAGGTCACGCTGCTAAAGGTATTTCCGAGCGTTGCCAACACAGCGGAGATACAGGCGATTTTCTCACAGGCGGATATCGACAAGATCCTTCACTTTGCAAGCGGCTTCCAGTTCTTCGGCGTGGTCGATCTGCTGGTCATCCCCAGCACTCTGGGTCTGTTTTCTCCTTATATCCTGTTCCCTGTGTTCTGTTTCCTTTCCAATGTCGGCACGCAGTTTATTATGACAAAAGTCAACACCCAGATGCAGCAGCAACAGGGCTGCATGAAGGCGTTTATGTATTTGCTGCCTTTGTTTTCGGCGTGGATCGCCTACAGCGTTCCCTGCGCCGTGGCGTTCTACTGGATAATCTCCTCGCTGATAAGTCTGGTGCAGTCCATCGTCATGGCAAAGGTTTTCAGCCCGGTCAATCTGACCGCAAACGCAGAGGCAAGACACGTTGCGCTTATGTTTGAAAACGAGGCTAAGGTCCCCTATGTTTACGCGCCTCACGAGGTAGAAAAGAAAGATAATCCCAACCAGGGAAAGAAGAATAAAAAGAAATAATACTGATATTCGTAGGAGAAAAAAATGATTAAAGAAGCTATTTGCGAGGGCAGCGACGTAGAGGAAGCCCTTTTAAACGCAAAAAGAGAGCTGGGCGTTACCGATACCGATGATTATGATTTTGAGGTCGTGCAGCGCGAGGAGAAGAAAAAATTCGGTCTGTTCGGCGGTCGTCCCGCAAAGGTAAGGATATTCATGAGAGTTGACGATCCCGTTGAACCCGAAAAACCCGCCGAAACAGTAAAACCCGCCGAGACCGTCAAATCTGTTGAAACCGTAAAAGCTCAGGAAGCCGTTAAGGAGGACAAGCCCTCAAAACCGGCTGCCGTTGAGCTCAGCGAGCCCGTTATCGAGAAGGCGGAGAGCTTTCTCAGAAACGTACTCGATAAAATGCAGCTTTCCGATATCGCAATAGAAAAAACCGTGGAAGGCAACTCAATGACCTTTGATCTCTCAGGTGAGGAAGAAGGCTTTGTTATCGGAAGACGCGGCGAGACATTAGACGCTCTGCAATATCTTACCAGCCTTGTCGCCAACCACAAGAACGAGGAAGGCTACATAAAGGTCACCGTCAACGTGGGCAACTACCGCGACAAGCGTGAAAAGACTCTCGAGATTCTCGGCAGAAAGCTCGCTTTCAAGGCTATCAAGACCGGCAAAAAGACAAGCCTTGAGCCGATGAACCCCTATGAGAGAAGAATTATCCACACTGCTGTTCAGAAGGTAAACGGCGCCATCTCGTGGAGCGAGGGCGAAAACGCCAACCGTCACGTAGTTATCGGCCCCGACCCCAAGAGCAGAAACAACCGCAAGGGCGGCTATAACAACCGCCGAGGCGGCAGACGTCCGTATAACGGCGGACGCGGCAGATCTTCAAGTCCCGCTCCTGTTAATCCCGACAGAGTACCGCTCAATGAAGGCGGCGAAACAGGACTTTACGGAAGAATAGACAAGTAATATGAGGAGCGGAAATTTCCGCTCCTTTTTTATTTGAATTAGTATTACATATCTTTTTAACGGAAGATGATAAGATGAAAAATCAAACCATAGCCGCTGTCAGCACCGCGCAGGGCGAGGGCGGCATCGGCGTTATCCGCATTTCGGGCGAGGAAGCCGTTTCTGTTGCCGACAGGGTTTTCAGGAGCGTCAGCGGCAAGGCGCTGTGTGAGTTAAAGGGCTATTCAGCCGCTTACGGCGCTGTGTATTTTGAAGATGAAAAGCTCGACGAGGCGATAGCGCTGGTGTTCAGAGCGCCTCACAGCTACACGGGTGAAAACGTGGTCGAGCTGTCCTGTCACGGCGGCTTGTACGTCACCCGTCAGGTGCTCCGTGCTGTTTTGGCGGCAGGCGCTTCACCTGCTCAGGCAGGAGAATTCACAAAACGCGCCTTTCTTAACGGCAAGCTCGACCTCACCGAAGCCGAGTCCGTGATGGATATTATCAGCGCCAAGAGCAAAAGCGCCGTTCGTTCCGCACTTTGCGTCAGAGAAGGTGCGCTCAGAAAACGCGTTGACGCCGTAAAGGAAGATCTGCTCAAGCTCACGGCGAATCTTTCCGCGTGGGCTGATTATCCCGAGGAGGATATCGCCGAGGTTGACGACGAAATGATAATCACAGTCTGCGAAAACGCCGCTCAGACTCTTGAAAAGCTGCTGAACACCTACGACGGCGGTCAGGCGGTGAAGCAGGGCATTGACACAGTTATTGCAGGCAGACCGAACGTCGGCAAAAGCACGCTTATGAATCTGCTTTCGGGCAGTGAAAAGAGCATAGTGACCGACATTCCGGGTACGACGCGCGACATAGTTGAGGACATCGTGACCGCAGGCAGCGTTATCCTGCGTCTGAGCGATACGGCAGGTCTGCGCGATACCGAGGACGCGGTAGAAAAGATAGGTGTTGACCGCGCTAAAAAGCGCTTGGCGCAGTGCGGCTTGCTTTTGGCGGTATTTGACAACAGTCAGCCGCTGACAGACGAGGATACCGAGCTTATCAACGCCGCCGCAGAGGTGCCGACGATAGCGGTCATAAATAAAAATGATTTGTCGGCAAAGCTCAATATAAACAAGATAAAATCAGGCATAAACAATATTGTATATGTATCAGCCGCTACTGGCGAGGGTAAAGAGGCTTTGATCGAGGCAATCGAGAAGATAGCCGGTACAAATCGGCTGAATCCGAGCGAGGGCATACTCGCCAACGAGCGCCAGCGTTCAAACGTTGAAAACGCTTTAAAATCCGTAACAGAGGCAAAAGACGCAGTGATGTCGGGCATGACCTACGACGCAGTCACCGTGTCGCTGGAGGACGCGCTCGCCGAGCTGATGGAAATGACAGGCGAAAAGGTCAGCGACGAGGTCGTTGACAGGATTTTCCACAATTTCTGCGTGGGAAAGTGACAGAGGAAAGATTATGAAATATTTTGCAGGTGAATATGATGTAGCCGTAATCGGCGCAGGACACGCAGGGATCGAAGCGGCGCTTGCAGCCGCGAGGCTTGGCTGTCATACGGCGGTTTTTACCATCAATCTTGACGCAGTGGGCAACTGCCCGTGCAATCCCTCTATAGGAGGAACCGCAAAGGGACACCTTGTGCGTGAGATCGACGCGCTGGGCGGCGAGATGGGAAAAACCGCGGACGAGTGTTTTTTGCAGTCGCGTATGCTGAACAGGGGAAAGGGACCTGCCGTTCACTCACTTCGCGCACAGATCGACCGCCGCAAATATTCGGATACCATGAAGCACAAGCTCGAGCTACAGGACAACCTCGAGCTCAGGCAGGCGGAGATCACCGACATTAATAAAACAGACGGCGGTTATGAGCTTACCACACAGATGTTGGCGGTTTATCGCTGCAAGACGGTCATAATCGCGACGGGCACATTTTTGGGCGGACGGATATACGTCGGTGAAGTCAGCTACGACAGCGGACCCGACGGGATGTTCCCTGCGACAAAGCTTGCGGAAAGCCTGAAAGCGCTTGGACTTCCTCTGCGCCGCTTTAAGACGGGTACTCCGGCGAGGATACTGCGCCGTTCCATTGATTTCTCCGACCTGGAGGTTCAGAAGGGCGACGATCCGCCGCAGCCGTTTTCGTATGAGACCGAGAGTTTAGGTGAAAACAAGGTAGATTGTCACATCAGCTGGACGAACGACGACACAAAACAGGTCATACTGAAAAATATCCACCGTTCTCCGCTGTACGCGGGAAAGATAGAAGGCGTGGGTCCGCGTTACTGTCCCAGCTTTGAGGACAAGATAATGCGCTTTAAGGACAAGCCGCGCCATCAGCTCTTTATTGAGCCCTGCGGAGAGAACACCGAGGAGATGTATTTGCAGGGAATGAGCAGCTCGCTCCCCGAAGAGGTACAGCTTCAGTTTTATCAAACCATCAAGGGCTTGGAGCACTGCGTAATGATGCGCCCTGCCTACGCCATTGAATACGACTGTGTAGATCCGACCGCAATGGATCCGACCTTGGAGTTCAAGGAGATTCCGGGCTTGTACGGTGCAGGTCAGTTCAACGGCAGCTCGGGATATGAGGAGGCGGCGGCTCAGGGCTTTGTCGCAGGTGTGAACGCCGCGCTAAAGGTCAAAGGGGAAGAGCCTCTGATTTTGACAAGGGCAAATTCCTATATCGGTACGCTCATTGACGATCTGGTGACTAAGGGCGCGAACGAGCCCTACCGAATGATGACTTCGCGCAGCGAGTACCGTTTGGTTTTGCGGCAGGACAACGCGGACGAGCGTCTGACTCCGACGGGCTATAAGCTCGGACTTATCAGCGAGGAACGCTATCAGCGTTTCCTGCAAAAACAGGAAATAAAGAAAAAAGAGATCGCGCGGCTGAAAGCCGTCACGTTATCTCCGAGCGACGAGCTGAACGATATACTTGTTTCACGTGAAACAGCGCCTTTGACGACAGGCGTAAGAGAATACACCCTCTTAAAGCGTCCGCAGGCTGATTATGAGCTTATCCGACGTTTTGACCCCGAAGCTCCGAACCTGCCTCAAAGCATAACCGAGCAGATCGAGGTTGAGATAAAATACGAGGGCTACATCAAAAAGCAGCTAAAGCAGGTCGAGCAGGTAAAAAAGACAGAGGAAAAGCGTCTGCCGCAAAATGTGGACTACACGCAGATCACCGGTCTGCGTTTGGAAGCGCAGGAAAAGCTCAACAAAATCAGGCCGCTCAACATAGGGCAGGCAGGCAGAATATCGGGAGTATCTCCTGCGGATATCAGCGTGCTGCTGATTTGGCTTGCAGCTAACAGAGAAAAGGATTCGTATGGAAATCAAAGCAATACTTGAAAAGGCAATTGAAAACTATCAAATCCAGCTTTCGCAGACTGACTATGAAAAGCTTGAGCTTTATTACAGGCTTCTTTGCGAGTGGAACGAAAAAATCAATCTGACCGCCATCACAGACCCCCAAGGAGTGGCGGTAAAGCACTTTGCAGACAGCCTGGCATTCTATAATTATATCCACGACGTGCCTAAGGGAGCGAGGGTTATCGACGTCGGCACTGGCGCAGGGTTCCCGGGAGTGGTCTTAAAAATCGTTCGCCCCGATATAGAGCTGACCTTGCTTGACAGTCTGAACAAACGCTTTTTGTTTCTGCGCGAGCTGATGACTCAGCTCGGCTTGGAGGCTGACTTCGTGCAGGGAAGGGCGGAGGAGTTCGGTCAGGATATCGAATACCGCGAGTGCTTCGACTTTGTTGTTTCACGCGCAGTGGCTCAGCTCAATATCCTCAGCGAATACTGTCTGCCTTTTGCAAAGCTTTCGGGAAGCTTCGTCGCGTTCAAAGGAGGAAGCTGTGAAGAAGAAGTGCAAAACGCGGAACACGCGATACAGTCGCTTGGCGGAAAGCTGAGAGCCGTTCACACCTTTTCGCTTCCGATGAACGGCGGCAGCCGCAGTCTTGTGGAAATCGAAAAGGTACAGCCCACCTCCGATAAATATCCGCGCAACAACGGAAAAATAAAATCAAAGCCGCTTTGACATTCGACAAAATAGCTGTGTCTGCGGCAAAACAAAATTAAAACTTCATACAGTCTTTGACAAAAACCGCACCGCCGATGTGATATTATAATAGCACAGGGACAAGTCCTGAGGAGATACACATTCGGGTGATGCGGTTGAATTTTTTGGTAAAAAGTGAAAACACGATCTTGGAGATTCCGATTATCAAAATACGACCCAACAAAGCCCAACCACGCAGGCTCTTTTCCGAAGAGGAGCTTTGTGCGCTGTCACAGTCGATAGCGGAAAACGGCGTCTTGCAGCCGCTGACAGTGCGCAAGGTGAGCGCTTCGGAATACGAGCTTGTGGCGGGAGAACGCCGTCTGCGTGCCTGTGTTATGGCAGGACTCAGAAAAGTACCCTGTATCCTGGTAAAATGCTCTGACAAAGAGTCTGCCGTATACGCTCTCCTTGAAAATCTTCAGCGGGCTGATCTCAGCTTCTTTGAGGAAGCCCGCGGGATTTCAAGACTTATCCGACGCTATGGCTTCACGCAGGAGCAGGCGGCGAGAAAGCTGGGCAAAAGTCAATCCACGGTAGCCAACAAGCTTAGGCTGCTTCGCCTGACCCCCGAGGAACAGGAGTGGATTGAAAACGCGGGATTATCCGAACGTCACGCAAGGTGTTTGCTGCAGCTTGACGACGAGGAGAGCAGGCGCGAGGCGCTGTCAAAGATAATTTCGGACAGCCTCACCGTCAGACAGACCGAAGAATTGGTGAGCGTTTTACAAAATACGGCTCCGCAGGAAAACCGAAGGAGCAGCGGCAAAGCGGTGATAAAAGACTTTAGAATTTTTGTGAACACGATTAACAAGGCTGTCAGCACCATGAGAATGGCGGGAATAAACGCTCAGGCAAGTCAAACAGACAATGGCAATTTTATCGAATACACAATTAGGATTCCCAAAGCTCAGGTACACAAGCCCGATAAGAGTGCCTGATACATGCGTATCATTAACGTGAAAAACCTATGGGTGATAAATACCGAATACAATACAGAAAACCGCCCATAGACACATTTGTTCCTTATCTTACTTTCCACTTGGATGCATTGCATCCGTTCCACTCATACCCATTTCCTTATCTAACCCCTTGCGAAAGACCGTGCGGATACCGCGCGGTCTTTTGCTGTTTCACGTGAAACAAAATTTTTTAAAAAATCAGTTCAAATCACTTCAAAAAAAGCGTCAAGTATGATATACTGTAAAGAGTAAATCTTAAAAAGTTAGGAATTGAAGAATTTGGCAAAAATAATTGCGATCTCAAACCAGAAAGGCGGCGTGGGAAAAACCACCACCGCCGTTAATCTTGCCGCTTGTCTGGGAGCTCTCGGCAAAAAAGTGCTGCTTATCGACGCCGACCCTCAGGGAAACGCCACCAGCGGCGTAGCGATCGACAAAAGCAAGGTTGGGCAATCCACCTACGATATCCTTGTCGGCGGAGCAAAGGCTGAGGAATGCGTGCTGACTACTCCTTATCAAAATCTGCACGTGCTGCCGTCAAGCATCAATCTCGCTGCGGCTGAGCTGGAAATAGCCGAGCAAAGCCACCGTGAATCCCTGCTGAAAAACGCGGTTTTGCCGATCAAGCAGTATTACGACTACATAATCATCGACTGTCCTCCCTCGCTGGGGCTGATCACGGCGAACGCCCTGACGCTTGCGGACACCTTTATAGTACCGATCCAGTGTGAATATTACGCGCTGGAGGGTTTGTCGCAGCTTATGAGCACCGTAAGACGAATAAAAAGACAGTACAATTATTCCATAGAGCTGGAGGGAGTGCTGCTGACAATGTACGACGGCAGACTCAACCTTACCCAACAGGTGGTGGAGGAAGTAAAAAAGTTCTTCCCCGGCAAGGTGTTCGGCACGGTCATAACGCGCGGCGTCAGACTTTCGGAAGCTCCGAGCTTCGGTATGCCCGTGATCTACTACGATAAAAACTGCAAGGGCAGCCTTCAATATACAGAGCTTGCCAAAGAAATCATAGCAAAGGAGAGACGCTGATGGCAAAAAAATTTGGCGGTCTGGGCAAGGGGTTAGGCGCTATATTTATAGAAAACGATACCGAGGATAAGAGCGGCGGCGTGACGCTTAACATTTCGGAGATCGAGCCAAACCGTTCTCAGCCGCGCAAGGAGTTTGACGAGCAGGCGCTTTCGGAGCTTGCGGACAGCATCTCAAAGCACGGTCTTTTACAGCCGCTGTTGGTACGACCTTTGGCGCTGGGCGGCTATGAGATAGTTGCAGGCGAACGTCGTTACCGCGCATGCCGAATGGCAGGGATCACCGAGGTGCCCGTGATCATTCGCGAGCTGACCGAATCCGAAACAATGGAGCTTGCGCTTATCGAAAATTTGCAGCGCGAGGACTTGACTCCGCTGGAGGAAGCCGAGGGTTATCAGGCGCTTATGAGCGAACACGGCATGACTCAGGAGGAGGTCGCCCAATCGGTCGGAAAATCCCGTCCTGCGGTCGCTAACGCGCTTAGGCTGATAAAGCTTCCGGATTCAGTAAAGGAGTTGCTTAAAGAAAATAAAATCAGCGCAGGTCACGCAAGGGCGCTGCTGTCGCTGAACAGTGAAGAGGAAATGCTTGAGCTCGCCGAGCTGATAGTGCAGAAGGATCTGTCCGTGCGTCAAACCGAAAAGCTGTGCAAGCAGGCGGCAAGAGAAAAGCCCGAACCGTCCGCACCCGAAAAAAAGCCGTCGTTCTACAGCATGGTGGAGCTTGCGCTAAACGAGGCGCTGGGCAGAAAAATCACCGTCTCCAAAAACAAAGGCAAGGAAGGCGGCGTACTTCAAATCGAGTTTTACTCCGACGAGGAACTGACGGAGTTATCGAATAAATTAAAATAAAACGTTTCACGTGAAACACGAAAGGAAAAAATATGATTGACATTAAGTTTTTAAGAGAAAACCCCGACGCGGTAAAGGAAAACATCAAAAAGAAGTTTCAGGATCATAAGCTGGAGCTGGTCGATAAGGTCATCGAGCTTGATCAAAAGAGCAGAGCTGTAAAACAGCAGGCTGACGAGCTTCGCGCCAACCGCAACAAGATTTCAAAGCAGATCGGCGCGCTGATGGCTCAGGGCAAAAGAGAAGAGGGCATGGCGCTCAAGGAAGAGGTGACCAAGCAGGCGGAGCAGCTCGAGGCGCTTCAAAATCAGGAGAGCGAATTGAGCGCACAGGTCACCGATATCATGATGCAGATCCCTCAGATGATAGATCCCGAAGTGCCCATTGGCAAGGACGACACCCAAAATGTGGAAATAGAGCGTTTCGGCGAGCCTGTCGTACCCGATTTTGAGGTACCTTACCACACCGACATCATGGAGAAGCTCAACGGAATTGATTTGGATTCCGCGCGTAAGGTCGCAGGCAACGGCTTCTACTATCTTATGGGCGACATCGCAAGGCTGCACAGCGCCGTCATTTCCTACGCGCGCGACTTTATGATCGACAGAGGCTTCACCTACTGCGTACCGCCGTTTATGATCCGCAGCAACGTGGTTACGGGAGTAATGAGCTTTGCCGAAATGGATTCCATGATGTACAAGATCGAGGGAGAGGATCTCTACCTTATCGGTACCAGCGAACACTCCATGATCGGCAAGTTTATCGACACTATCAACAAAGAAGAAGAGCTGCCCTACACACTCACCAGTTATTCACCCTGCTTCCGCAAGGAAAAGGGCGCACACGGCATAGAGGAACGCGGAGTTTACCGTATCCATCAGTTTGAAAAGCAGGAAATGATCGTTGTGTGCAAGCCCGAGGACAGCAAGATGTGGTTTGACAAGCTCTGGCAAAACACGGTCGATCTGTTCCGTTCAATGGATATCCCTGTGCGCACCCTGGAGTGCTGCTCCGGAGATCTTGCGGACTTGAAGGTTCGTTCTCTTGACGTAGAGGCATGGTCTCCCCGTCAGAAGAAATATTTTGAGGTCGGTTCCTGCTCTAACCTCGGCGACGCTCAGGCACGCCGCCTGAAGATTCGCGTAGCAGGCGAGGGCAACAAAAAGTATTTTGCCCACACCCTCAACAATACGGTCGTAGCGCCGCCCAGAATGTTGATCGCGTTCCTCGAGAACAACCTCAACGCCGACGGCACCATCAATATCCCCGAAGCCCTCAGACCTTACATGGGCGGCAAGGAGATCATCGGCTAATCATTTAAACTCAAATAAAAAAGCTGACGTGAGCGATCACGTCAGCTTTTTTTAGAGGTTATTCAAACAATGCGGATAAATCTGCTATATGTAAACTCAGCCGCGTCTTGTAGCGGTGATGTATTCTTTGGCGGTTTGCTTGCCGGTGACGTTCTTGTTGGCGTCGGTGGTGAAGCGGACAGGAACGTTGTGCCACTTGCCGTCGATGGTGGCGTATTTCAGAACAGCATTGGTGACTCCCTTATACTGACCTACAGCCTTAAAGGTGTACTTGTTGGTTTTGAAATCGTAGGCGCAGGTGATCTTAGCTGCGGTGCTGTCTGCGGTGTAGTCCCAGTCGTAGCCGTAGGAGGTCTTGCCGTAGAAGTTGATGATGCAGTTTTTAGCCTTAAC
>CADASG010000023.1 GCA_902790475.1 uncultured Ruminococcus sp.
CCAACCGCTCTTTCCCACGCACTAAAAAACATCATTCTGTTAAATACCATCAAAACGATAGAGCTTAAGTTGTTGACATTGCTCTTGGGAGAAGGTGGCGCGTCACCTTGTGCGAGAGGGTAGAATCAAATGATGTTTTCAAAACAAAGCACACATCAAAATAACCGCAAAACTTTGAGGTGACGTGACGGAAGAGGGTTTTGCACCGATTCTTCCCATAACGTCCGCTTTTTCCTAACGGAATACAAACGTAAGACTATATCGAATACCGCTGAACGTAAAGTTAACTGCCTGCCATGTAAATCCCCCGTCATTTTGCAGAGCGAAATGCCACCCCCTTTAACAAAGGGGGCTTTCTGTTCATAGACGAGTGTAAGGCTAAATCAAATACCGCTCAACACAACGGAAAACGACGATCACTTTTTTCGTGGGCTTGATTTAAACAAAATCAATCTCAATCCGTTTACCCTATTTTCCGTAAGTGAAATAAAACAATATTTTCATGTGTTATAATGAGCATGATTGGCAGTGTCGTTATTTGCGGCACTGCGGTGATAATTCTTCGGGAGGCTGATGGAATGTCAGATGTAATCAGAATTTTTGCAGAAAAGCGGGAGGGCTTCAACGTTGTTGCCCAACAGACCCTTTGGGATATCCGCCACAATCTGGGACTGCGCGCGGTCACCGATCTGCGCTTCCTTGTGCGCTACGATATCGAGGGCTTGACCCGAGAAGAATATGAGCAGGCGAAAGGCATTGTACTCTCAGAGCCTAACGCCGATGTTATCTATGAAGAGGAGCTGCCCGTTGAGGACGGCTGGCGCGTTTTCGCCATGGAGTATCTGCCCGGTCAGTACGACCAGCGCGGCGACTCCGCGGAGCAGTGCATTCAGCTGCTGACTCAGGGAGAGCGCTGCAAGGTGCTCACCGCGCGCGTCGTTTGTCTCAAGGGTGAGCTGACCGACGAGGAAGTCAAAAAGGTAGAGGACTACCTTATCAACCCTGTGGAAAGCCGCCTTGCGTCGCTTGACAAGCCGCAGACCCTCGACCTTGAGACCCCCGTGCCCGACGACGTTAAGCGCGTGGAGGGCTTCATCTCCTGGAACGACGAAGAGATGGCTGAATACTACGGCTCAATGGGCTTTGCCATGACTCTTTCGGATCTTAAATTCTGCCGCGATTATTTCCGCGACGAGGAGCACCGCGACCCCAGCGTGACCGAGCTGCGCGTGATCGACACCTACTGGTCGGATCACTGCCGTCACACCACATTTTTGACCCGTCTCAGCGAAATCGAGGTCGAAAAAGCAGCTCTGGGCGGCGTTATTGAGGACGCTCTCAAGGAATACTATGCAGTCCGCGACGAGGTTTACGGCAAGGACACCGACCGCATCGTATCACTGATGGACATGGCTCTGATGGGCATGAAATCCCTGAAAAAGAAGGGCATGATCCCCGATCTGGACGAGAGCGAGGAAATCAACGCCTGCTCGATCGAAGTGCCCGTGACCATCGACGGCAAAACCGAAAAATGGCTGGTGCAGTTCAAAAACGAGACCCACAACCATCCCACTGAAATAGAGCCCTTCGGCGGCGCGGCAACCTGTCTGGGCGGCGCGATCCGCGACCCCCTGTCCGGCAGAGCCTATGTTTATCAGGCTATGCGCGTCACAGGTTCGGGCGACCCCACGATCCCCTTTAAGGACACCATGCACGGCAAGCTGCCCTCGCGTAAAATCACCACCGGCGCGGCTAACGGCTACAGCTCCTACGGCAACCAGATCGGTCTGGCTACCGGTCAGGTAGTGGAGCTTTACGACCCCGGCTACGTAGCAAAGCGCATGGAGATCGGCGCTGTGATCGGCGCGTCTCCCAAAGAAAACGTCATTCGCGAAACCCCTGCGCCCGACGATGTTATCGTACTGCTGGGCGGCAGAACGGGACGCGACGGCTGCGGCGGCGCTACCGGTTCCTCCAAGGCTCACACCGAAAGCTCGATCGAAACATGCGGCGCTGAGGTGCAGAAGGGCAATCCGCCCACAGAGCGCAAGATACAGCGCCTGTTCCGCAACCCCAAGGCGGCAAAGCTCATCAAGCGCTGCAACGACTTCGGCGCAGGCGGCGTGTGCGTAGCTATCGGCGAGCTTGCCGACGGTCTGCGCGTGGAGCTTGACAAGGTAACAAAAAAATACGACGGCCTCGACGGCACAGAACTGGCTATTTCCGAAAGCCAGGAGCGCATGGCTGTTGTTCTTGATAAAAACGACGTAGATACCTTTATCGCACTCGCGGCAGAGGAAAATCTTGAGGCGACCGCAGTTGCCAAGGTCACCGAAGACCCGCGTTTGGTTATGCACTGGCGCGGCGACACCATTGTAGATCTCAGCCGCGCGTTCCTCAACACCAACGGCGTTACTCAGGTGGCAAAGGCTTATATCGCCGCTCCCAAGGCGGAGGACTGCTATCGCAGCGCCTGCCCCGAGATCCTCAAAGATCTGCCCTTTGAGCAGGCGATGGAGCAAAACCTGTCGCGCCTTGAAGTGTGCTCTCAGATAGGTCTTGCCGAGCGCTTTGACTCCTCGATCGGCGCGGCTACGGTGATCATGCCCTTCGGCGGCAAAACACAGCTTACTCCGCAGGAGGCAATGGCTGCTAAAATACCGCTGGAGCAGGGTGAAACCGACGACGCGACCGCGATGTCCTACGGCTTTATCCCCGGCGTGTCGCGCTGGAGCCCCTTCCACGGCTCCGCCTACGCGGTTGTTGAATCCACCTCAAAGCTGCTGGCGATCGGCGCAGATCCGCTGACAGCCAGACTTACCTTCCAGGAATATTTTGAACGCCTCAACGACGTTCCGTCCCGATGGGGCAAGCCTGCCGCCGCGCTTCTGGGCGCAATGCAGGCGCAGCTCGGACTGGGACTGCCCTCGATCGGCGGCAAGGACAGTATGTCCGGCTCCTTTGAGGATATCGACGTTCCTCCCACGCTGGTTAGCTTTGCCGTTGCCATGACCAAGGCAGGCAAAACCGTTTCAGCCGAGTTCAAGCAGCCCGGCTCAAAGGTAATTTATGTTCCCGTGCCCGAAAACAAAGAAACTCTTATGCCCGAATGGGACAAGCTTGCCGCCATGTACCGCGCGGTATACGCGCTCATGGAGCAGGGCAGCGTGCTGTCAGCCTCCGTTGTCAAGGAAGGCGGCGCGGCGGCATGCGTCTGCAAGGCGGCGTTCGGCAACAAAACCGGCTTTAAATTCAGCAATCTTCTCACAAACCGCGAGCTGTTCGCTCCGCTGTCAGGCTCGCTGATTCTGGAGCTCAAAGACGGCGCTTCTCTTGACGGCTCGGTGCTCTGCTATGAGCTGGGAACCGTTACCGACGACGGCGTGATCTCAATGGGCAACAGCAGCGTTTCCGTAGACGACCTGATCGAAAAATGGACGGCTCCGCTGGAAAAGGTGTTCCCCACAAAGGCGGATTGCCCCGAGATCACTGTGGACGCGCCGCTGTACACCGAGCGCAATACCCACTCTCCCGTTATCAAAACAGCAAAGCCCAAGGTGTTTATCCCCGTGTTCCCCGGCACCAACTGCGAGGTTGACACCGCACGCGCCTTTGAAAAGGCGGGCGCTCAGGCAGAGCTGCTTATCGTGAAGAACCTCACCCAGAGCGGCATTGAAGAAACCATCGAAAAAATGGTGAAGATGATCGGCGAATCTCAGATGATAATGCTTCCCGGCGGCTTCTCGGGCGGCGACGAGCCCGACGGCTCGGGCAAATTCATCGCCACCACTTTCCGCAATCCTCGCGTAGCCGAGGCGGTAAGCGAGCTGCTGCAAAACCGCGACGGTCTGATGCTGGGCATCTGCAACGGTTTCCAGGCGCTTATCAAGCTGGGCTTGGTGCCTTACGGCGAGATACGCGCACTCAAGCCGGAGGATCCCACTCTCACCTTCAACACCGTGGGCAGACATATCTCTCACATGGCTTACACACGCGTCACCTCGGTAAAATCGCCGTGGCTGGCAGGCGTTGAAGCAGGAGACGTATTTGCCGTTCCCGTTTCGCACGGAGAGGGACGCTTCTTTGCCGACGAGGAAACCGTGCGCAAGCTCGCCGAAAACGGTCAAATCGCCACTCAATATGTGGATCTCAGCGGTAAGCCGTCCGACGATATAGCTTATAACGTAAACGGCTCCGTCTGCGCGATCGAGGGTATCACCTCTCCCGACGGCAGGATCCTCGGCAAAATGGGTCACAGCGAACGAAAGGGCGAAAACCTCTATCAGAACGTACCCTTCGCCAAAGACCAAAAGATTTTTGAAAGCGGCGTAAACTATTTTAAGTAATTATGGCAACCGATGTTATGTCAACGAATTAAAATATCATTAGGTATCGGTATCAAATCTATATCAAAAGGGCGGCGCAAAAGCGCCGCCTCAATTTTTATGGGAGCCTCTGATATTTGTCAAAGGCTCCCTTATACTATGGTAAATTTATACTATTGTTCCTCCGCCTATGACTGTATCGCCGTCGTAGAGCACGACCGCCTGTCCTTTGCAGATCGCGCGCTGAGGCTCGTCAAACACCACATGCAAGGTGTCGTCATCCGTCTGAGTCACGGTCGCAGGCTGCTCCGGCTGGTTGTAGCGCACCCGAGCCTTGATGCGCATGGGCTTGTCTATGGAACTGACGGATATAAGGTTGATATCCTTTGCGAACAGCTCTTTGGAAAACAGGTTTTCGTTTTTGCACAGCACCACTCTGTTTTCCTCTAAATCCTTCTCCTTGACGTACATCGGAAACGGCAGAGCCAGTCCCAGTCCCTTGCGCTGACCGATGGTGTAACGGATAATGCCCTTGTGCTCGCCCAGCACATGTCCGTCCTCGTCGGTGAAGTCGCCGCAGGGGTAGGTTTTGCCCGTGTGCCGCTCGATAAACGCGGCATAGTTTCCGTCCGGAACAAAGCAGATGTCCTGGCTGTCGCGCTTTCGTGCGTTTACAAGCTCAAGCTGCTCCGCTTTCTCTCGGGTCTGAGCCTTGCTCATTTCTCCCAGCGGAAAGTAAGTCATTTTCAGCTGCTCCTGCGTCAGCGAATAGAGCACGTAGCTCTGATCCTTGCTGACGTCAGCCGCCTTTTTAAGCAGATAGCGGCCGCTGTTTTCATCGTAGGCGACACGAGCGTAATGACCGGTCGCTACCTTGTCAAAGCCCAGCTCACAGGCGCGACTCAGCAGCTTTTCAAACTTGATATAGCGGTTGCAGTCAATGCAGGGGTTGGGCGTACCGCCCGTTTCATAGGCGCGGATAAACCGCGCGATCACCTGCTCCTCAAAGCTGTCGGTGAAGTTATACACATGATAAGGTATATGCAGTCTTCGGCATACGCTGCGCGCGTCCTCTATGTCGTCTAAGGAACAGCAGGTGCTCTCCTGCTCTCCGCAGATCAGCTTCATGGTTACGCCTGCGCAGTCATAGCCCTGCTCAACGCACAGGCAGGCGGCTACAGAGCTGTCTACACCGCCGCTCATGGCTATCATTATCCGCGTGGTCGTGTTATTCTCCAAGTCGAATCATCTCGTCTATACATTTTTTCGCGTCGGTTATGGTCTGCGCGTCCAAAAGGATCTCCTCGCCGCCCTTGCCGCTGAGACAATTGTATACGTCGTATAGCGTGGTCGCCTTCATATTGGGGCAAATCAGCTTTAGGGAAAGAATGTAAAAATCCTTGTCGGGACAGCTGTACTGCAAGTGCTCGGCTATGCTGATCTCCGTGCCGATGATAAATTCCTTTTTGTCCGACTGCATCGCGAAGTTCATGATACCCGAGGTCGAGCCTATGTAGTCCGCCATAGCGCAGACCTCCGGCACACATTCGGGGTGAACCAGCAGCAAAGCGTCGGGGTGCTGCTGCTTGGCGCGCTTCACATCCTCAACGCTGACGCAGGCGTGGATCGGACAGCCGCCGTTGAGCAGCTTGATGTTCTTGTCGGGACACTGCGCGGCAACGTATGCGCCCAAGTTGCAGTCGGGGATAAAAAGGATATCCTTGTTTTCGATCTTATTGACGATCTGCACGGCTGAGGAGCTGGTAACGCACACGTCGCAGATGGTTTTGAGCGAGGCGGTGGTATTGATATACGCTACGACCGTGTGATCGGGATAATGCTCCTTTACCTGAGCGATAGTCTCCCTGTCCATCTGATCCGCCATCGCGCAGCCCGCTATCGGCTGAGCGAGATATACGGTCTTTTCGGGCGAAAGGATCTTGCAGGTTTCCGCCATAAAGCGCACGCCGCACA
The DNA here is from genome assembly GCA_902790475.1 of uncultured Ruminococcus sp. Classification (GTDB taxonomy): domain Bacteria; phylum Bacillota; class Clostridia; order Oscillospirales; family Acutalibacteraceae; genus Ruminococcoides. Next base: position 6,300 of record CADASG010000023.1, read on the forward strand.
TCAAAATGTTTTGGTTTTTAACCCTGGACGCGTCCACGCTGAGCTTATAGCTGTCGCCCGTAAAATCCGCTATCTCACAGATCTCGCGCGCCACATAGCTGTGCGCCAGAATACAAACGTCCTTCTCTTGTTTCAGTTTTAATATTTCGGTTTGAAGCTGAGCAACGTTCATTGCCTCGACCTCCTTGTTTTTTATGATGATTTTATTATAGCGGTTTTGTTTTTGATATGCAATAGCAAAAGTTAAGAAAACATCTTTTAGGCAAGATGACAACAGGTTTTTTACTCCACTCAAAAAAATACATAATAATTTACAAAAAAAAGCCTTTAAAAAGCCTTTACATTTCAGAATCTTTGTGATATAATATATCCGTGATTATTAGAATACAAGTTTTAGGAGGCGTATTTCATTGAAAAGGTTTATTACTGCAATCTCAGTTGCTGCTGTTATGGCATTATCGGTTGTACCCGCGTTTGCGGCTAACACCGCCGGAAACACTGAACCGACTAAAGATAACGTTATCAGCCCTGTAGCTACAAAACCGTGTCCCACTTTGTGCCCCCAAAAATACTACAACTCCCCAAAGACCGGAGACGCCTTTAATGAAACTGCGGTTTACAGCGTTATCGGTTTTTCGGCGCTTGCATGCGGCGGCGCGGCAGTGGCTCTTGCAAAAACCTCTAAGAAGAAATAAACAAAAAAGCAAAGCCTCTGCTTTTTCGGCAGAGGTTTTTTCATTTTTAAAGATTCACGGCTATGCGATCACGTCGCCGTCACGGGAGGTAAGCGCTTGAGAAGAAACTCAAAAAACAGGATATTACTCGGCATAATTATTGTATTCGCGCTGATTTTTACGGGCGCGGTCGGTTATTTGATATACGGCATGATCATCAAATGGAACTCTGAAAACAATTATAACAATATTGCGTCGTCATACGCGGCGCATGTTGATGAGTATTATACTGAGAACGAGACCGCCGATTACACGGGTCACCTCACCTCGCCCAACGGCACCACTGTGCCCGAGCAGGTGGAGCACACGGTGGATCAGCATGCCGATGACAACAACGGCCCCGTGAGCTTTGAGGAACTGCGAAAACAAAACAAGGATATTTACGCGTGGATCTACGTTCCCGGTACAAACATCAACTATCCCGTGCTGCAAAGCTCCGAGGACGATAATTTCTATCTGCATCACGACGTTTACAAAAACTACAGCTTCCCCGGATCGATCTATACCCAGGCTTACAACAGCAAGGACTGGTCAGACAGGGTAACAGTGCTGTACGGACATAACATGGCGAGCGGAGCGATGTTTGCGCATCTGCACCGGTTCTCAAACAAAAGCTTTTTTGATTCACATCCCTATATCTATGTATACACGGAAGACAGAAGACTTACATACAAGATCGTTTCTTCCCATTCTTACGACGATCTGCACATATTAAACGCCTTTGATTTCACCAACGACGACGTTTTTCAGGCGTGGATCGAACAGGCGAAAAATCCGCACTCTCTTTACTGTAACGTGCGCAAAGACGTAGATATAAATCTTGACAGCAAAATGATAGTCCTCAGCACCTGCCTTAACAGCGGCAGCGGACGTTATCTGGTCGAAGGGGTTCTTATTAGCAATGAGCAAACAAAGTAATCACGATAACACAGAAGAAAAAAAATTAAACCCATCGGAAGGAATCCGTCAGACGGGTCAAAAAATACACACTCAAAAGGATGAGCGCAGCGTTGAAGACGACGCAATGGACTACGTCTTTATGACGCCGAAAAAAGCCCATCATCACCACGACAGCCAAGGCACCGTCCGCAGGGTACACAGGCATCATCACCGCAAAAAGAAGCGTAAGAAGATACTGACCCGCGTCGGCTGCGGCCTGCTTGCGTTTATTCTGCTTCTCACCGCAGTTGCAGTCATTTTGATAATCAGAGGACAGTTCGACCTGTTCACCAACGATTATCACGTCATCGCTCCCAACGGAGTCAACGTGTCCGATAACGGACAAACGATAGTATACAACGGTCATACATATAAGCTGAACGATCAGGTCACCAATATGCTGTTTATCGGCGTGGATAAAACCAATATCAACGAAATGCCCGAATCCGGTCTCCAAGGTCAGGCGGACGTGCTGATAATGGCTGCGTATGACACAAAACACCGCAAGCTCAGCCTTATCAATATTCCGCGTGACCTGATGACTGACGTACCGATTTATACAGCCAACGGCGTTTACGCCAGCACCAAGCGTCAGCAGATTTGTTTGGCTTACGCGTACGGAGACAGCAATGAATCAAGCTGCGGAAACACGGTCGATACTGTGACCCGTCTGTTTTACAACATGCCGATCAAGACATATTTCGCGCTCGATATCGACGGTATCGCCGCGCTCAATGACAGCATCGGCGGCGTAGACGTAGTGTCTCCCGAAAATATAGCCGAGTTTAAAAAGGACTGCAGTTATCACTTGATGGGCAAGCAGGCGGAAAGCTTTGTCAGATCCCGTTCCCACACAAGCGCCGACGCCAACCTTAAACGTAACGAACGCCAAAAGACATATGTTACCTCGTATATGAACGATATGTTCTCGGCTATGAAGAAGAACATATCCGTTCCGGTTGACATTTTTAACGCCTCGGCACCTTATTCCTGCACCAATATGAGCGTTACGCGCGTAGCTTATTTTGCCAAGGAGTTTGCCTTCGGCGGCACGCCCGAAACGCAGATCCTCAGAGTTGACGGAAACATGAAGCTCAACGGCAAATACGCCGAATACGAGCTGAAGGAAAAAGAGTTCTACGAAATGTTCCTCAGCGTTTACTACGATATGATCGCATAATATTATACTATTATCAAATAGTACAACAGCCGCTCTCAGTGAGCGGCTGTTATTGTTTTCTGCTCATCTTTGCTGAAAAGCAGCTTTAGGATAATCGGAGTCAAAATGCTCGATACGATGATCAGCAAGATCACGGAGGTAAAATACTGTGAGCCTATAAGTCCCTCCGATAAGCCCTTCTGCGCCACGATCAGCGCCACCTCGCCGCGAGTCATCATGCCCACGCCGATTTTCAGCGTATCTCTGCCCTTAAAGCCGCAGATACGCGACATCAGTCCGCAGCCGATGATTTTTGTAATCAGCGCCGTCAAAACAAAGCAGACCGAGAAAAGCACCAGAGCGGGAGTGACTCCCTGCGGATTGGTTTTAAGTCCGATTCCCGCAAAGAAAATGGGACCGAAAATCATATAGGAATTGATGTCGAGCTTCTCCTCGATATATTCGGAATCGCGCAGGCGGCACAGCACGATGCCTGCCGCGTAAGCGCCCGTAATATCGGCGATGCCGAAGTATTTTTCGGCGCAGTACGCGAAGATAAAGCACAACGCCAGAGCAAGTATCGGCACGCGGCGCGAGCGCGGATACCGTCTGTCGATCAGCTTGAACAGCTTGTACAGCACAAAACCGACCGCTACAGCAAGCACAAAGAACAACGCTGTACTCAGCGCCACATGAAGCGGATTTGTCTTAGGATCCTTAAAGCCCATCACAAAGGTCAGAACCAGAATACCGATAACGTCGTCGATGATCGCGGCGCTTAGAATGGTCGTACCCAGCTCGGTTTTCAGCTTACCAAGCTCCTTGAGCGTTTCAACGGTGATACTCACGCTGGTGGCTGTCATGATAACGCCGATAAACACGGCGGTCAAGAACTGCGGAGAACCGACCGACGAGAAGCCGTAGAAGCAGGAGTAAAGCAGCGTACCTCCGGCAAGAGGAACAAACACGCCTGCGCAGGCAATGGCGAACGCCTTTGGTCCCGTTTTTAGCAGCTCCTTGAGATTGGTGCCGAGTCCTGCCGAAAACATAAGCAGTATAACGCCGATCTCCGCGCATATGCTCAAAAAGTCACTGAGCTTCACCCAGCCCAGCACACCCGGACCAAGCACAAGTCCTGCCACGATCTCGCCCACGACCTGAGGAGCTTTAAGCTTTCGGGCAAGCAGTCCGAATGCCTTGGCGAAAATAAAGATAATCGCTAAATCTCTGAAAATGGATAACATATCCAATGCAAGTCATCTCTTTTACAATATTGATATTATTAAATTATCAGAGGCGCAGACCCTGAGTCGTCCTCAAAAACGCGGTCAGCTTTTCAAGGATTATCTCCGCGCCGCCCTCGCTGTCGCTCTCGATGTTCAGCGGCATAATCGGGTCGTGTACGGACAGCCGCAGCAAAAACCAGCCGTCGCCGTTATCCTTGTCAAAGGACACGCGAACGCCCTCGCGGTTGTCGTCGGCAACCTTCCAGCCGTCCTGAGCCTCCGCGTAGGCGGTCAGCTCGCTGATGATCCGCTCGCCGCAGGCGCGAAAATCCTTTTCGGTGATCTGATAGCGCACCTCCATGCTCTCAAGCGGCTCCCTCAATTCGGCGGTCAGGTCGCTTAAATCCTTACCCTCACGGCGGAGTTTTGCCGCCTTGATGATGATTTTGGTACACAGATACGCGCCGTCGTCGAGGAAATAGTTTTCGCGCATCGCGGCGTGACCCGAGGTCTCAATCGCAAGAGGACAGTTCACGCCCTGAGCGTTGAGCTCCTGCGCCTTGTCGATAACGTTTTTGTAGCCGCGGCGGTAGCGGTAATGCTTTCCGCCCAGCGTGGTTTCAATGAATTCCTTTAGTCCTGCGGAGGTGATCGAATCGGTCACAACGGTGCCGCCCTCGTTGCCCTCCAGCGCTATAGCCGCCGCGACCGCCACAAGACGGTTGCGGTTTATTTCGTTGCCCTTTCCGTCAACCGCGCCGCCGCGGTCAACGTCTGTGTCGAATATCACGCCCAGATCGGCGTTGTTTTCACGCACAGCGCGGCAAATAAATTCCATCGCCGTCGCGTCCTCGGGGTTGGGAACATGGTTGGGGAACATTCCGTCAGGCTCCAAAAACTGACTGCCCTCTGTGTCCGCGCCCAGCGGCTCGAGCACCTTGTCAGCGTAAAAGCCGCCTGCGCCGTTGCCTGCGTCAACCACGATATGAAAGCCCCTGAGCGGATGCTCGTAGTCCTCGGCGTTTACGCCGCGCTTTATGGTCTCGCGCAGTCCTGCGGCGTATTCGCTCATAAAGTCGCGCTCCTCGACGCTGCCCCCTTCAACCGGAACAGGGTGTTCTCCGTTTTGCGCAAAGGTCAAGATATCCTCGATATCGCTGCCCTCCAAGCCGCCGCCGCGCGTAAAAAATTTCAGTCCGTTGCGGTTGAACGGGTGGTGGCTGGCGGTAATCTGCAAAGCGCCGTCGCAGCCGAGCTCTACGGTGGTCATGAACATGGACGGAGTTGAAGCCAGTCCGCAGCAGATGACCCTTGCGCCCGCCGCTTTGAACCGCTCGGTGGTGAGCTCCATGATGTGCGGACCGGAGATCCTGCTGTCCCTTCCCACGGCGATCGTCAGCTCATTCGGTGACTTGCCGACCTTTTTACTGAGCCAAAGCACAAATCCGTCCGCCATGCTCCTGACCGCGTCGTCGGTCAGGTTGACGCTTTGACCCGGCACTCCCTCGCTTGCCACACCGCGGATATCGGTGCCGCTTTTAAACTGCCTGTAAAACTCATTGAGCATATAAAATATCTCCTCTGTCGTTGTTTTATTTGATATAAGTATAACACATCACACGCCGCTTCTCAACCGCTTTTCGGCTTTTTCATAATGCAAATTTGTCATTTGCTGTTGAAATAGGGTGCAGTGCAAAGCGAAGCGCCGCCTGTTTGCCGCACGGATCAACTTTGTAAAAACTCACTGTTCTCCGTTCGGCTTCGTGCGCCGACTTGGACGATTTGATGAAACGGTAACAGGCTGCCGCGAAAATCGGTAAACAAAAAGTAATCATTTGACAGCAAAATAGCCAAATTCTAACCCTCTACATTAGTGATTATTTACGATTATAAAGGCAATATAAACAATTATCAACAAGGCGAATTGTTGACTTTTCCGAAAATCTGAGTATAATAATGGTTGTCAAGTTGATTCCGCTTGACTACAGTCGGGTATATAAACGTCGGTAGTTTTATTTAAGGAGGAATTTATATGACGCCAATTATGAATCTGCACAACATTGACATATCAAAATTTCTCGCTGTGCTCGATTCCTGCGAGGGCAATGTCTATCTCGTCACAAGCGAGGGAGACAGGCTCAATCTGAAAAGCAAGCTCAGCCAGCTGCTCGGTCTGACCAAGCTGATCGAAGGCGGCAGGATCACTGAGGCAAGCATTTTGTGTGACAATGTTCACGACGAGAGCAAGCTGTTCAGACTCAACACCTTCGGCGACACAGGCGACGCCAGGGTAAGCTGATAACAGCAGGTTTGATTACTCTAATCCCACGTTTTTCACGTTAATTTCAATACTTCTAAATCCGAAGGCAGGGGCTGACAAGCGCCTGCCTTCGGATTTTCCCTGAAACAAAATGTCCGTTACCTATACCGAGCGCTTGCCTCTTTCACGGATATTGCGTCATAAATTGTGGGATTTTACAACATAGTTACAAATTTTCGGCACGGGTCTTGTAATTTGCCGAAACATGATATATAATAGAAAAGCAAATTGAATCAAATCTTATCAAGAGCGGCTGAGGGAACAGGCCCTGCGAAGCCCGGCAACCTGCGTTTGCAAGGTGCCAAATCCTGCGGTTTTACCGAAAGATGAGTTTATCGACGCACTTTTGGTAACAAAAGTGTGTTTTTTTAGGAGTGATTGAAGCAAATGATTAAGTCTTACTTTACCTCGGAATCAGTTACCGAGGGACATCCCGACAAGGTGTGCGACTGCGTTTCCGACGCGATCCTTGACAGTATTCTTGAGCAGGACAAAAACGCGCATGTCGCCTGCGAAACCACCGTCACCACGGGAATGGTTCATATTATGGGCGAGATCTCAACCACCGCACAGGTGGATATCCCTGCCGTTGCGCGAAAGGTGATCAATGATATCGGCTACAACAACCCCGAATACGGCTTTGACGGCAACAGCTGCGCGGTAATGACCTCGATCGACGCGCAGTCTCCCGATATCGCCATGGGCGTAAACGAGAGCTACGAGCAGAAGGACGGCGAGGACGACGCGCTGAATCAAATCGGCGCGGGCGATCAGGGTATGATGTTCGGCTTTGCCACCGACGAAACCCCTGAGCTTATGCCGCTGCCCGTTTCACTTGCGCACAAGCTCGCGCGCAGGCTCACCGAGGTGAGAAAGAACGGCTCTCTGCCCTATCTTCGCCCCGACGGAAAAACTCAGGTGACCGTTGCGTATGAGGACGACAAGGCGGTCGCAATTGACGCTGTGGTGGTTTCCACCCAGCACGACCCCGACGTCAGCCCCGAGCAGATCAGGCGCGACATTACCGAGCAGGTCATCAAGCCGATCCTGCCTCCGGAGCTGTTTAACGCCGACACCAAGATATTTGTGAATCCTACGGGCAGATTTGTCATCGGCGGTCCCGTAGGCGACGCGGGTCTTACAGGCAGAAAGATCATTGTGGACACCTACGGCGGTTACTCACGTCACGGCGGCGGAGCTTTCAGCGGCAAGGATCCCACCAAGGTCGATCGCAGCGCGGCATACTACGCGCGTTACATAGCCAAGAACATCGTCGCGGCAAAGCTTGCGCACAAGGCTGAGGTGCAGCTTGCCTACGCCATCGGAGTAGCCAAGCCCATGTCTATCATGGTTGACGCGTTCGGCACCTCAAAATACACCAACGCGCAGCTTGCAGAAGCGGTCTCCAAGGTGTTCGACTGCCGTCCCCAGGCCATCATCACCTCGCTGAACCTGCGCGAAACCAAGTATCTCCCCCTTGCCGCCTACGGACACATGGGTCGCGAGGAGCTCGGCGTAAAGTGGGAGCAGACCGACAAGACCGAAGCGCTGAAGGCCGCACTGAAAGAAGTATAACCGATCATATATCAATATCGTCGCCCGGCGTATAAAAACTACAAAAGAAGGGTTACAAAATGAGCAAAGCAAAAAAAGCGGTTCTTTCCGTAACTGACAGTATAAAGGAAAAATATGAGGAGAAGATCTTTTTTCCGGAATCGCGCAAAAGACTCACCAATGACAATTTCAGCATTATCTCTCCCAACTGCTACGCAGGGCTGATGTATCACCGTCTCGGCAAGCAGTTCCTTTCTCCGACTATCAATCTTCACTTCCCCATACGCAAAAAGTATCTGAAATTCTGCCAAAATCTTGAGCATTATCTGAGCGTGCCGCTAACCTTCATTGACGACAAAACCTACGGAAACCACCCCGTTGGTATGCTCGACGACGTTATGCTTGTTTTTAATCATTACAAATCCGCTCAAGAAGCGGAAGAGGCGTGGTACAAGCGCAGAACGCGCGTGAATTACGATAACCTGTTTATGATTTTCGACGACATCAAGGACGCCGAATACGAGGATCTTCTGGAGTTCAACAAGATCCCCTGCAAGGGCAAGGTGATTTTCACCGCCAAGCAGTATGACGATCTGCCGAACGCCGTGCAGATCACCAAGTACCGCAAAAAAGGGACTCTGGGCATGTATCTCACGGAAAAGAACGTCTTTACGGGCAAAAACCCTGCCGATAAGGTGTTCGACTTCGTAGAATGGCTCAACGGAAATCCGAATTACAAGAAGTAATAATTTGAAGTGACCAAAACGGGACTGCCGCAAAACCTCGGCAGTCCCGTTGTGTTTCTATAAGCTGTCTATAAAGTCATCTTCTTTAAGAGCAGCGCGTTTCTTGTCTAAATCATCAAGACTTTTGCGGATTTGTTCCATCAGCTCCGGAATTTTCGCCGCTTTGATTTGAGAATCATAGAACGCTTTACGCTCATCGTCGGTTATTTTATTGCTGCGGTCAACAGACTCAAAAAACACACCGACTTCCTGATTTTCACTGACCGGTCTTTCCCTTATAGCCGAATAATAATATCGAATCAGGTTTATAGCGTCGGGGTCTATTCTTCCGTCTCTCGTCGCGCGTTTCCAGTCAAAGCAAATCATCGTAAAAACGATGAGAGCGTTATGGCTGTAAAAGCTTTCATACGCGTCTGGCATTCTTTGATAAAACTCAATGATTGGTTTATCAGCGCCGTCAGAAACATACCTTTTATACAATACCGCCGAAGCAAAAAACAGCTCTTTTAACACATATTCTTCCGGGCTGTCGCTGCTGTCGGCGCAGGATATGATCTTGCGCAAACCTTTTTCAAGAGCGTTTTGGAAAAAGCGTTCCGGCTCGATTAGAAACAGAAGCTGAAAATAATTATTGAAATGTTCATGAATGTTTGTGTTTAGTTTCTCTGTTAACAATCGCGCCTGCTGGACGTCTGTCAAAACTTCGGACGTATAGACCGCCGCAAAATATGTCTGAAAGGAACGGTGTGCGAACCGCAGCATTAACCCGTCCTTAACTATCAGACATACCGCGTTTTGCAGATCGGCGAGAAAGTCCTCTGCCGTAATTGAAGTGAGGTTTCTCTTTTGTATGCAGGTGTCTATAATCTTGAGTATCTGCTTTTCGCTGAATTCGTAGTTTTCCTTGAAATATGTATGAAAGCAAAAGCAGGCGAACAAAAGCTTAAACTGAGCTTCGTCTATATCTTTGCAGCAGAAATCCCGTTTGAAGTAGCCCTTGTCGCGGTTGTCGTGAAGGTTGTACAGCGCGCTGTACGCCTTTTCGTAAAACTCCGCCAAATAATCGGGAATGTCGCCGTAGCGCATAAACGTCAAAAACATCATGGAAAGCAGCAGCGGGTTTTTGGCAAAGCTTTTATGCTTTTGGTAAAGCGAATCGCGGAGCTGCGCGGAAAACGCCTCGGTTTTTTCGTCCGGCTTCCATAGCTTGGAGGTGAGCTCGACCGCCTGTTCCTTTGTCAAAGGCTTGGAGCTCATAGGAGTAAACGTTTCCAGCGTTAAATCGCACTCTGTGGGGCGCGTGGTTATGATACAGGCGTTTTCAGGATATCTTCCGCAGAATTCCTGTATTTTCTTTGCCGTATCGGTCGAGTACAGCGCCTTAACTTCGTCGAAGCCGTCAAACAAAAACAGATATTTCCCCAGCTCAAGGCTGTATTCAAATTCCTCGTTGGGAAGCGCCGCGCCAAAGCTTTTGATGCAGTCTTTTATCAGTTGTTCAATTGAAAGCTTGTCCTGCTTTTGTTCGCTGATCTTTCTCAGCTCCACAAGCACGGGGATATACTCTCCCTCGTTCACCGTCTGTAAAAACAGATAGCGCATCAGCATGGATTTTCCTATGCCTCCGGTACCGGAGATAATGATGTTGTTGCTGACCCGGAGCAGATTTCTCACAGTGGAGGTGTCTATTTCCTCTCCGTCGTGATCTAAGCCGACCTTTACATAAATATTATCCTTTCCGATAACAGCACGCGGCTCGGAGCCTGTCGCGAGGGTTTTGACATGATTGTAGCGTTTGTATGCGTTGGTAAGATATAGGTCAAACGCCGTGCCGATCTCGATTTTTCTCTTATTGATACCCTTTTTCACAGAGTCGATCACAAAGTTTAACGCGCGGTTGGAAACGGTTTCTCCGATTTTTTTAACGCCGCTTTCCGCACCGACGGCGTATAAGTTAGGAATAGCTTGATTGCTGCTCATAATTATCCTCCCGATCAACAAGCGTTACAGAGCCCGATTTCCGTAACGCGGCTTTTTTTCATTTTATCATGCAGGCGCGGGAATTGCAAGAATTAATCGAATCATGCCGATGTAATTTTGAAAAGCTATTGACTTTTTAGGGAAAAAGGCGTACTATTTATGTACTATGATATATAATACAATAAAAATGATGCAGCGATCATAAGCGTTGGTTTTTGAGAGGGGGAGTTTTGTGTTTCAGATCGATCCAAGCTCGCAATATCCTATTTACGAACAAATCATCAACAATGTGATCAAGCTTGCATCCTTAGGCGTTCTCAAGCCCGGCGACCGGCTGCCGCCGGTGCGCGTTTTGGCGTCTCAGCTCGGGATAAACCCCAACACTGTTGCCAAGGCGTACCGCGAACTGGACGCGCAGGGTTATCTTTGTTCCACGGTGGGCAGAGGCAGCTTTTTGAGTGAAAAGGCAAATCAGAGCAGCGCGCAAAAGGATCTTGCTATCAAACAATTCTCCGGCGCCTGCCGCGAGGCGGTCAGTCTCGGAGCGACTAAAGAGGAGTTAATTAAGGAACTCGAACGTGTCATGATCGGAGGCTTTGATATTGATTGAGATAAAAAACCTGACAAAAACTTTTGACAGTATCACCGCTGTTGACAACCTAAGCTTTCAAATACGCCCGGGCAGCGTCATGGGGCTTGTCGGCAGCAACGGCGGCGGCAAATCTACGCTGCTGCGTCTGCTGTCGGGCGTTTACTGCCCCGACTCCGGAGAAATAATCGTTGACGGCGAAATTCTGTATGACAATCCGTCCGCCAAGGGAAAGTGCTTTTTTGTGCCCGACTTTCCATATTACTACAACAACAGCACTATCGAAAACACCGCCTCGCTTTACCGCGACTTATACCCCAACTGGAGCGAGAATGAGTACCGCAGACTGTGCTCGATCTTCCCCGTGAGCAACACCGCGCGTATCATCAACATGTCAAAGGGTATGCAGCGTCAGGCTGCGCTGATTTTGGCGCTCTCCACCTGTCCGCGTTTTTTATATTTGGACGAGGTGTTCGACGGGCTTGATCCCGTGATTCGTCTGCTGCTGAAAAAGCTGCTTATCGAGCGCGTGTCCGAGCGGCAAATGACCGTGGTCATCGCCTCTCACAACCTGCGCGAGCTTGAAGATCTGTGCGACCGCGTCTGTCTTATGCACCGGGGCAGGGCTCTGCTTGACCGCGACATCGACTCGCTTCGCGGCATGTACCGCAAGGTTCAGGTCGCGTTTACCGAGACGCCCGAATCGCCCGATCTGTTCAGAGGCATCTCGGTCGTGAACGCGTGGCGCAACGGCAATGTGTTCAATTTGACCATCAAGGGACGCGAGGAGGACTTTATGCCGTCGCTCAACGCGCTGAACCCGGCGTATGTTTCCGCTATGCCGCTCACCCTGGAAGAAGTATTTATCAGCGAGATGGGAGGTTACGGCTATGACGTCAACAACATCATTTAAAGATAACCTTAAAAACGCTTTTTCTATATTCAAATGGGAGCTTAAAAACCGCCGCACCTCGCTTATCGTGTACACGATTTTGGCGGCGGTGTTTACCTCAATAGCGCTTACGATCTGCCTGTCAGTCAGCCTGACCGCAACCGACACGGAAAACGCGGTTCAGGGAGCGGCGCTGATTTTTCAGCTCGTTTCATGCTTTTTTGTGTTCGGATTGACCGCAGTGTTTACGATCATCTACACCGCAGGCAATTACTCGTATCTTCACAACAAACGCAAGGTCGATATGTACGGCTCGCTTCCGATCGGTTCGCGAACGCTGTATCTGGCAAAGACCGTCTCGGCATATTTGTGCTCCGTTGTTCCGGCGCTGGCGTTCTTCGGAACGATCTCGCTGATCTCGTTCTGCATGGGACAGCCTCCCGTGCGCGAGACTATTGAAATGTATATCCATCTGCTCATAGGTCCCGTTGCCTGCATTTCCTTCTACGGTCTGCTCGCCATTTGCTGCGGCACCACCGCGCACTCGGTCATCTCATTTATCGCGGTATGCGTGTCATACCCCATTGCGGCAAAGCTTGTTCACAGCGTGTTTCGCTCGTTCTTCTACGGTCTGCCGCCCGTTTTGTCAGGCAGCAGCTTTCTGTTTAACGCGCTCAATCCCATTGACGCGTACAGAGGCAATAACGCGCTGTACTGGCTTTTGTTCACTGCGGTCTGCGTCGCATTGGGCGTGCTGCTCGCGAAAAAGCGCAGATCGGAGCGCGCGCAGAACTCCTTTGCCTTTTTCCTGCCGGCGCACATCGTCAAGCTGATCGTACCGTTCATCATCGGCATGGTGCTGGGCGTGCTGTTCGGTTCGCTGAATGTGTTTGGCAACGGCATGGCAGGCTTCGCGTTCGGGTTCCTGCTCGGCGCCGTCCCTGCCTGCGTTATACTGCACCTGATCTACTACAAGAACTTTGACGTGCTGCTTAAATCTTCTATCCCCTTTGCGGTTATGTCGGTGCTTACCATCGCCGTTATCGGATTCTTCTGCGCCGACCTGTTAGGCTACAACAGCTTTATTCCCGACAAAAACGACATTAAAAGCGCGGGCGTGGTGTTTTTTAATGACGTAAGCGAAAGAGACGGCAAAACCGCAGCGAGCTTCGCGAAGGACTGCGCGGACGACTTTTCCGACTCTGAAAAAATTGGCGAGGTCGTTGAGGTCCACAAAAAATCCCTTGAGGGCTTCACCTTTTCGCCGCGTGAAAAATTCATTAACGTCTGGACGCAGACGGCTGACGAAACGATCAACAGTATTACGGACTATCACTATTCCTACTGCGTCAGCTACAGGCTAACAAACGGACGCGCAGTCACCAGATTTTACAGCGGGATGTTCACGCGCTTCCGCGAAAACAGCGAAGAAATGAACTACAGCGACCCCGAGGATTCGGCGCAGACGATCAGGAGCTCGCCTATGTATAAGCGCTGCTACAGCGGCGCCGCGCGTATCGCGCCCGACAAGGTGATTCATATGATCGTGAGTGAAGCTTCGACGGCGATCGAGGACTCGGACGAAAGCTTCGTCAATGTAAACGCCGCTGTGCTGGATAATGACGATAAGACGGCTGCCGACGTTAAGAAGCTGATGAGCGCCATACAAAAGGATACCGAGGAATTCAAGGTAAAAGATGATTCCAAGAAAATCGCGACTGTCAATCTCCGCTACCGCACTGCCCTATCCGACCAATTCAGCTTTCTCAGATTCCTGCTCGACGTTTCGGACATGCAAAACGGAGATACATGCCAAATCGACGTGTATGACAGCGACGTCAACACAGTCGGCGCACTCCGCGAAATCGGCGTGCTCGACAAAAACAACCGCCTAAACGAGAACGGTAAATACTATCATAAAGCCGAAACAGATAACGGATCAAAGGTGACGGGATAATCTGTCTGCTGTGGCTGCACCTCGCTTTTCGCAGGGAATATTGCACAAATCAAGACTTGTGTTTTTAGATAACATGCTAAAGCGTTCGGTTTTTTTAGGTTGGTTTACACAAAGTTTTCCGCTGATTTTTTGCTATTTTCCTACTATACGAAACAGCTGAATTATAGTATAATTATAAGAGATCATGCGCGGCCGATTCAGACCGAAATCCGAAAGGGGCAATATAAAAATGAAAATCGATACCATTCTCGCGAAGAGAACTCACAAAACCATATACAGAGACGGAGACCTCGCCATCAAGGTGTTTGACGAATCCTTCCCCAAGTCCGATATCCTGAACGAAGCGCTCAACCAGGCGCGTGTGGAGGAAACGGGGCTGAATATCCCCAAGATCGTCGAGGTAACCAAAATCGACGGCAAGTGGGCTATCGTATCCGAATTCATCGAAGGCAAAACTCTGAAACAGCTTATGGAGGAAAATCCCGACAAGACGGACGAGTATCTTGATCTGTTTGTCAACATCCAGATGGAGATCCTCAGCAAAAAATGTCCTCTGCTTAAGCGCCTTAAAGATAAAATGCAGGACAAAATCAGCCAGACCGACCTTGACGCGACAACACGCTATGAGCTGCACACGCGTTTGGCGTCCATGAAGCGCCACGACAAGGTATGCCACGGCGACTTTACCCCGGGCAACATCATCATAACTCCCGAGGGCAAGCATTTTATTCTCGACTGGTCGCACGCCACTCAGGGCAACGGTGCGGCGGACGCTGCACGCACCTATCTGACCTTCTGTCTGAGAGGTCAAAACGAGCTTGCGGAAGCTTATTTAAAGCTGTTCTGCGAAAAGACCGATACCGCCCGTCAGTATGTAAACGCATGGATGCCGATCGTAGCGGCGTCACAGAGCGTCAAGGGCAAGCCCGAGGAAAGAGAGTTCCTCCTCCGCTGGGCAAGCGTCTGCGATTATCAGTAATTTATCAGTAATTATTTATCCGTCCCACGTTTTGACGTGACTCCCGAAAGTTGGACTTAGATCAATAAAGCGCAGCAGTTTAACGACTGCTGCGCTTTTTGTTATGCAACCCAAAGGTTGAGTATATATATTTACCATATTATTTATACCCCGTTCGATATATTTGTGTATGTTTTTCGGTAAAATGTATTGAATATCTAAAACTTTTATGGTAATATGGGGCTGGTGTTTGTAAAAATTGGTACTTTTTACAATTCAATCAAAAACATTCAAACAGGAGTGAAAGAAAATGAAAAAAATCATTGCAGTATTGCTGTCCGCTCTTATGGTCGGCGCGGCGGTGACCTCCCTTCCGCTTTCGGCGGGCGCGGCGAGCGTTGAGCAGGGAGTTGTTGATACGGTCGGAACGCCTACGGTTATAGACGGTTTTCATATCGTTTGGAACGGCGACAACTATGGAGAAATAGTAAAATATACCGGCGACGCCGTCAATCTGACCATACCGCAAACCATTGGCGGTTATGAGATAAACGAGATTGGCAGTCAGGCGTTTTCCGGAAACGATACGCTTAAAAGCGTTGTAATTGAGTCAAAAATCAATACGCTTGGCGAAAGTATTTTTTATGACTGCGAAAACCTTGAAAGCGTTACGCTTCCCAATGGTTTTACCGAGATAGCGGATAGCATGTTCTACGATTGCTATTCTCTCGAATCAATAAATCTTCCATCCTCAATCACTTCGATAGGAACCGCCGCGTTTATGTCTTGTATTTCGCTTAAAAGTATCGCTATTCCAAGCGGAGTACAAAGGATCGAGTATTCCACATTTTTCTGTTGTTACGACTTGACCGACGTAACTATTCCCTCAACGGTAACTTATATCGGCGATTCGGCTTTCTACGGCTGCAGCAAACTGACAAATCTTACGCTCGGCAGCAACCTTACCGAAATTGATCAGTCTGCTTTTTCTGACTGTGATTCTCTGATAAGCATAACTCTGCCTGCGTCATTGAAAAAAATCGGTTACAGCGCGTTTTCCGGATGTGATAATCTTGAAACCGTAACCGGCGGCAGCAAGGTTGAATATATAGGAGACTCCGCCTTCAGCGGAACAAAATGGGACGAAAGAGTATCTACAATAAGAGGAAAAGAAACCTATATCGGCAAATGCTTTTATAAATACGTTCCCACAGAAAGTCAGTTAAACGGCTATTATTATACAATTAAAAACGGAACAAAATTCATTTGCAGCTATCCGTTTGCAGACCCTTATGCTTTGAATGCGATCTGTATTCCAAGCTCTGTAGAAAAAATCGTTAGCTATGCTTTCGAAGGCGTCTACAGTCCCTACAATCTCACCGATGTTTATTATATGGGAACGGAAGGAAAGTGGACTCAAATTGATATTGGTTTTAACAATTATTACTTGAATAACGCCACGATCCACTATGACTACGGTCACAGCGTAAGCATGCCCAAAATCACAGTATTCACTAACGGCAACAGCGGCGTTACCGTAAAATGGAAAGCAGTAGACGGCGCGTCAGTATACAGGCTGTTCCGCAGGACTTCCGGCGACGGCTCTTGGGTGCCGATAGCAACGACCGGCGATACCTCGTACACCGATTACGGCGTTAACCCCGGAGAAACATATTCCTACTCCGTAAGATGCGTTTCCTCCGTGTTTGAGGTCTACGTCAGCACCTATTACAGTAAGGGCTGGCAACAAACCTACATCGCCGCTCCCGTTTTAAAGCCGCTTTCAAATTCTTCAAACGGCGTTAACGTTTCTTGGGTAGCGTCCGCAGGCGCAGTTAATTACCGCGTATACCGCAAAAACAGCGCAGGCGCATGGGTAAAAAAGGGCGAAACAAGCAGCACATGCTTTGTTGATAAAAACGTTGAATCAGGAAAAACCTACACATACACCGTAAAGTGCATTAGCGCAGACGGAAGCAAAAGCGAAAGCGGA
>CADASG010000024.1 GCA_902790475.1 uncultured Ruminococcus sp.
GGTACTGCACTCAAACTATTGAACCGCCGTGTACCGAACGGTACGCACGGTGGTGTGAGAGGTCGGCTGCTCAACTAATGGGCAGCCTCCTACTCGATTGTACAAAAGTCGTTTGCTTTTTATCGGAAATCAAACGCAAATAAACAAAGGGCTGTCTGAGTGACAGCCCTTGTTTTGATATAAACTTTATACAGCGTCTTTGTTGTTGCCGTAGTAGGCGTTGAGGTACATTTGCTTGATTTCCTTGAACAGGGGGTAACGGGGGTTAGCGCCTGTACACTGGTCGTCAAACGCCTGCTCGGTCATCTCGTCGATCGTCGCGAGGAAGTCCTCTTCGCTCACGCCGTAGTCGGCGATGGTCTCCTTGATGCCGACGCGCTTTTTCAGCTCGTTGATGCCGTCGATCAGGTTTTCCACGCTTTCCTTATCGTCCTTGCCGCCGAAGCCGAGGAATTCCGCGATCTCCGCGTAGCGCTCCAGTGTGTGCGGATGGTCGTACTGGGGGAAGGTTCCCATCTTCGCAGGAACCTCCGCGCTGTTGAAGCGAATCACCTGCTCGAGCATGAGGGCGTTGGCTACGCCGTGCGCGATGTGGTGGTACGCGCCTAATTTATGCGCCATGGAGTGGCACACGCCGAGGAAGGCATTGGCGAACGCCATACCTGCCATTGTGGCTGCGTGAGCAACCTTTTCACGGGCGACAGGCTCGTTCATTCCGTTTTCGTAGCAGGCAGGCAGGTACTTAAAGATAACCTTGAGCGCCTTGAGTGCCAGACCGTCGGTGAAGTCGGTCGCCATCATGGAGGCGTAGGCTTCAAGCGCGTGGGATACCGCGTCGATACCCGAAGCGGCGGTCAGTCCCTTGGGACCGCTCATCATGTTGTCGGCGTCAACGATAGCCATATTGGGCATGAGCTCGTAGTCAGCCAGCGGATACTTGATTCCGGTTTTCTGGTCGGTGATAACGGCGAAGGGTGTTACCTCCGAGCCGGTGCCGGACGAGGTGGGGATAGCGATGAAATACGCCTTTTCACCCATTTTCGGGAAGGTGTATATGCGCTTGCGGATGTCGCTGAAGCGCATAGCCATATCTTGGAAATCAGCGTCGGGATGCTCGTAAAGCACCCACATGATCTTTGCGGCGTCCATTGCGGAGCCGCCGCCCAGCGCGATGATAACGTCGGGCTCAAACTTGCGCATCGCCTCCGCACCGTTCTGTGCGGAGATCAAAGACGGATCGGGCTCCACGTCCGCGAAGGTCGCGTAGGGAATTCCCATTTCGTCGAGTTTATCGGTTATCGGCTTGGTGTAGCCGTTCTTATACAAAAAGCTGTCTGTTACCAAAAAGGCTCTCTTCTTGCCGAGCACGTCCTTGAGCTCCTGCAGTGCTATCGGCATACAGCCCTTTTTGATGTAAACCTTTTCGGGCGCTCTGAACCAAAGCATATTCTCTCTCCTCTCGGCAACGGTTTTGATGTTCAGCAAATGCTTCACGCCGACGTTTTCTGAAACGGAGTTGCCGCCCCAGGAGCCGCAGCCCAAAGTCAGCGAGGGCGCGAGATTAAAGTTGTACAGGTCGCCGATACCGCCGTGCGAGGAGGGTGTGTTCAGCAGGATGCGGCAGGTCTTCATATGCGCGGCAAAAAGGTCGATCTTCTCTCTTTCGTTCACCGCGTCGGCATACAGGGAAGCTGTGTGACCGTAGCCGCCGTCAGCGATAAGCTGCTCGGCTTTGGCTATCGCGTCGTCAAAGTCCTTAGCCTTGTACATCGCGAGCACGGGCGAGAGCTTTTCGTGGGCGAATTCCTCGCTGATGTCTACGCTCTCAACCTCGCCGATGAGTATCTTGGTGCTCTCGGGTACGGTAACGCCTGCCAGCGCCGCGATCGTCACGGGCTTCTGACCGACAATCTTCGCGTTGAGCGAGCCGTTGATGATGATAGTCTTTCTGACCTTCTCGGTTTCCTCGTCGCTGAGGAAATAGCAGCCTCGCGCCAAAAACTCCTGCTTTACAGCGTCGTAAACGGGCTCGAGCGCGATCACGCTCTGCTCCGACGCACAGATCATTCCGTTGTCAAAGGTCTTGGAATGTATGATGGAATTTACCGCGAGCGTTACGTCGGCGGAGTCGTCGATGATAGCGGGGGTGTTGCCTGCGCCTACGCCCAGCGCCGGCTTGCCGCTGGAATACGCCGCCTTGACCATGCCGGGACCGCCCGTTGCCAAAATGATGTCAGCCTCCTGCATCAGCAGATTGGTAAGCTCGAGAGACGGAACGTCGATCCAGCTTATGATGCCCTCGGGAGCGCCTGCCTCAACAGCTGCCTCCAAAACGATCCTTGCCGCCTCGATAGTGCTTTTCTTGGCGCGGGGGTGGGGGCTGATGATGATTCCGTTGCGGGTTTTCAGACAGATAAGCGTCTTGAAAATCGCAGTGGAGGTCGGGTTCGTGGTGGGGATGACCGCAGCTACCACGCCGATAGGCTCGGCGATCTTAGTGGTGCCGAAGGTTTTGTTTTCTTCGATTACGCCGCAGGTCTTGACGTTCTTGTAGGCGTTGTAAATGTACTCGGAGGCAAAGTGGTTCTTGATGACCTTGTCCTCTGCGACGCCCATGCCGGTTTCCTCGACCGCCATTTTAGCGAGCGGCAGACGCGCACGGTTGGCTGCGGTTGCGGCGGCAAGGAAGATCTTGTCCACCTGCTCCTGCGTGTAGGTCGCGAAAACGCGCTGCGCCTCACGGACTCTCGCGAGCGCTTCCTTGAAGCTTTGGGTGTTTTCCACAATTGGATACTCTTTGTTGCTCATGTAATCTACCCTCTTTTAGTTTGTGATTATCTGGCAAGCTCCTCGGTCTTATAGCTGTGCTTCTTTGCGTAGCTTAAGCCGTAGGAGTCGGAATATGCTTTAATGATCAGATCCTTTGAGCACTCGTTGAACGCGTCGTCGGCGATATTGGTGATGGTTATGGGGATGGTGACCTCTTTGAGATCAAAGGACTGATAGAATGTGAATCTGTCGATGGTGCTCAGGGTGTCGCTCTGAGGGATCTCGACGCTCGTAAGACCGGTCGCGGAGAACGCGTATACGCCGATTTTTTTCAGGCTCGCGGGAAGCTCGATGGATTTGAGGTTTTTGCAATCCCAGAACGCGTTGTTGCCGATGACCTTGAGGTTCTGTGACAGCTTAACGGAGCTGAGGTTTTTGTTGGAGGCAAAGGAGTAATCCTGAACCTCGGTGACGGTGTCGGGGATCTCTACGCTCTCGATATCGGAGTTCTGGAACAAGCCGTGACCCACAACGGTGACCTTATAGTTTTCATAGGTATCGGGGATCTTGATATTCTTGGAGTTGCCGAAGTAAGACGATACCATAAGCTCCTCTTTGTTGAGGCGGTAAAAGCCGAACTCCTTGTCCTTCAGATCGGGATCGGTGGGAACGACCTTGTAACCGGGTTCCGCAGAGCCGCCCTTTTTGGCTTTCTTGCTGTCGCAGCCGCAGCCTGCAAAAGCGACGGCGGTAGTGGCGATCATCACGCCGGCTAAAAGAATACTTAAGATTTTTTTCATTGTTTGGTTTCCTTTCCTATCTTTTTCTGTTTTGTCGTCCGCAGCCGATTTCATACAGTAGCTCGTATACTATATTATATATCGGCGCAATTTCGGCACAGCTTTTTTCGGGGAGCCGCTTTGCCCCTCACGACAGCTGTAAACATTATATATCATATAACATATTTGCCGATTTTGCAATAATAACTTGCGTGAAACTTACGTGAAATTTAATTTTTTTAAGAAAATGATTACGATTATTTCCAAAATATTACAATTCCGCGAAATAATGTAACCAAAAGCTTTAAAAAAACACTTTGGCGAAATTAATACTTGAGCAGATTGCCCTAAATTGCCCTTCCCGGAAAAAAATAGGGGCAAAAGGGTTGACATTTTGCAATATTCGGGCTATAATTATTACAAATTTGTTATCAAGTTTCCTTTCGCTTGTAATTTTTCGGTTACAAAATCAGGACTTGAATAATTGGAGGTAATAGCAATGCACAGGATAAAAAAGCTTACAGCTGTAATCTTGAGTGTTCTCACGATTTCGAGCGTGTCCGCTGTTGGCAGCTTCACTGCAGGAGCAAGCGGCACAGGCGCAGGTCTTGCAGAATGGTCGTTAAACGCTTACAACGAGGGCTGGTCCTATTCATGGGGCGGTTCCTCACCGGGAGCGGTAGACTGCTCGGGACTTATCTGGTCCTACTGCGGCGGCGACAGAATGAATATGCTCTCGGACGCGCAGGCTAACGGCAGAGACTGGGGCTACGTTGACAACGGCGTGCCCAGAGTCCACGGCCTCGGCTTGTCAAGACCCGGTCACGTTGGCGTTTACATCGCCGACGGCATGGAGGTTGACGCACGCGGCGACGAGTACGGCGTATGCTATCAGGAAATCGGCGGCTGGAACACATGGGACTGCTGGTTTAAGCTCACTGCAGTGTCCTATCCCGAAAACGGATGGGAGGAATTCAACGGAGACAGCTACTACTATGAGGACGGCGAGTACATTGTCAACACGTCCAGAACGATTGACGGTACCACCTACTACTTTGACTCACAGGGTCGCTCCGACACAACTCCTTCCGACACTTCCGGAACAACAACGAGCTCTTCATCCTCTTCAAGCTCCAAAAAGTCTGAAAAGCAGACGCTTTGGCAGAAGGGCTCCAACGGCGACGAGGTCACCAAGATCCAGACCCGTCTGGCAGAGCTCGGCTTCTACAACGGCTCTATCGACGGCGATTTCGGTGACGCGACAGACAAGGCGTTCAAGGCATTCCAGAAGGCGGCGGGTCTTTATGTAGACGGTATCGCCGGCTCTGACAGAGAGGTTCTCTATTCCGACGACGCTCCTTATGCTCAGACCGAGAAAAAGGAAGAGAAGCAGGAAGAAAAACAGGAAGAGACCGCAGAAAACAACGATGACGAACAGGAGACCACCGAGACTGAAACGCTGACTACCCTGCAAAACGGCGACTTCAATACCGAGGTATTCAACGTTCAGAATCAGCTCGCGTCACTGGGCTACTTCGGTCTTGACGCGACAGGATATTTCGGCGACTTCACCACCGAGGCTATCAAGGCATTCCAGAAGATTAACGGTCTGGAAGAGACCGGCGTGGTTGATGAGGCTACATACGAGCTGCTGTTCAGCGAGAACGCGGCAGGCAATGTGATCGAAGAAACCACAGAGCCCGAGGAAGAAGCGACCGAGCCTACCGAGGAAACTACTGTTGAGGAGACCGTACCCGAGATCACCGAGGAAGAGCCCGAGGTTATGGTCGAGGAGATCGAGGAACCCGAGTATATCGAGGAGCCCGAGGTGACCGAGACTGAGACCGAGCCCGCGACGGAAGCTGCTGCTCCCATGGGTCCCGTTCTTCCCCAAACACTCCCCACCGCTCCTGCGACTGTAAATAACTCGGCAGCTGACGGTGATTACGCGGCAAACGCTTCCAATGTAGCTGCAAAGACCAACAAGGTAGCGGAAAACGCGCTGGCTGATTCCTCCGCAAACGTGTCCTCCTCTTTCGTGGCACAGGTCAAGAGAACAGCCAATATCTGGATTTGGTTCGTGCTGGTTGCCCTCATCTTGGGCGTAGTGACCTTCTTCGTGCTCAAGCGCGACAGAAAAAGACAAAAATACGCTTTCAAGAAGAAGTCGGTAAGAGCACAGCTCAACTCCAAATGGTAAGCAAATAAAAAATTCAAGGGTCAGCCTGAGCTGACCCTTATTTTTTTGGCGTGAATGTTATAGGCAACACCGCACAATTCAAGGCGCCCGGCTTGCTTGAATCTTATTCCGTCAGCTTGCCCAAAAAATCTCGGCAAGGCGACAGCCTTACCTCAAGAAAAATCTTGCTGCGCAATCTGCACACCTGAATTATGCGGTATTGCCTATATTTTGCAAAAAGCTACCACGGTTGGACTGTGGCGGTCAATTCGGTTACGGAGGTTATGCCGTTTTTGTCGAGGAAACTGTTTAGACCCTCGTTGATTTTTATTGGTGCGTAGGGATCGGAGAAAAGCACTGTGCCGATTTGGAGCGCCGTTGCGCCTGCCATCAGCATTTCTGCCGCGTCCTCCCATGTGGATATGCCGCCCATTCCGATGATGGGGATATCCACGGCGTTTGCCGCCTGCCATACCATGCGGACCGCTACGGGGAAAATCGCTGCTCCGCTGAGACCGCCTGTGTTGTTGCGTATGATGGGGCGGCGCGAGTTTATGTCGATGCGCATACCAGTGAGGGTGTTTATCATCGAAAGCGCGTCCGCGCCAGAAGCCTCCGCAGCTTTTGCGATAGAGGCGATGTCCGCTACATTCGGACTGAGCTTGACCACCAGCGGCTTGGTGCAGTGCCTGCGCACTGCGGCTGTGATAGCTCCGACCGACTCGCAGCTCGTGCCGAACTGCACGCCGCCGTTTTTCACGTTGGGGCAGGAGATATTCATCTCGATCATATCAACGTCGGTCGCGCTGAGCTTTTCCGCCATAAGGCAGTATTCCTCGGGGGTATTGCCCGCGATGTTGGCGATCACGACTGTGTTCTGCTGCTTTAGCCACGGCAAATCGTCGCGGATAAAAGCGTCAACTCCCGGGTTTTGCAGTCCAACGGCGTTGAGGATACCCGAGGGGGTCTCGGCGATCCGCGGAGGGGGATTGCCGTCGCGCCGCGTCGGTGTGATACCCTTGCAGGAAATGCCGCCCAGCTTTTCAAGCGGATAAAACTCGCTGTACTCTCTGCCGAAGCCAAAGGTGCCGGAAGCGGCGATAAGCGGATTGTTAAAGGTAACGCCTGCTACCTTGACTGATAGATCTGCCATCAGAAAACCACCTCCTCAGCGTTAAATACGGGGCCGTCCTTGCAGACGTGCTTCATGAGCTCCTCTCCGTTTTCGCGAACCTTGACGGCGCAGACCAGACACGCGCCCACGCCGCAGCCCATGCGCTCTTCAAGAGAGATCTGACAGGGCTTGCCTGCCTGACGGCATACATCTGCCACAGCCCTGAGCATCGGAGTGGGACCGCAGGCGCAAACCTCGTCGATCTCATCTATCCGCTCTCTGAGCAGATCGGTGACAAAGCCCTTTTGTCCTGCCGTGCCGTCGTCGGTACACAGCAGGGTCTCGGCTCCTGCCGCCTTGAGATCGTCTTGTAAGATCACGAGGCTTTCGCTGCGGAAGCCCGTGATGACAAGAGGCTCGGCACACTGCTTCGCCGTGTAGAGCATCGGCGGTACTCCTATGCCGCCGCATATAAGACAGTAGCGTTTGTTTGGGTCGATGTCGAAGCCGTGACCCAGCGGAAGAAGCACATCTACCGTTTGACCCGGCTGCATTTTTGCCATTATAGCGGTTCCCTCGCCCTTGATCTGATATACCAGCCGCAGAACGCCGTCGGAGGCGTCGCATACGGAAATCGGTCGGCGAAGCGTTTTGCCCGGTACATATACGTGTGCGAACTGACCGCAGCAAACGCTGAGATCGGGCGCGTCAAGCTTCAGCCGCATGTCGAAAATATCCTCGGCGATTTGGCTGTTGTCGAGCAGCATAAGCTGTCTTACGTCATATTTCATAACATCATCCTTCGTAATATAGTAAGAACGTTATCAAGCCGCGTTCTTCAAAAGCGTAGAGCGAGCATTTTTTATTGAGCTGATGATTTTTGTCATTGCGTTTGTTCGATTCCTGTATCCACTTAAAGCCCTCGCCCTCCGAGATCTTCGTTTTGATTTCGTTGAAATCAAGCTCGGGGTCAACAACAAAGTCAAAGTAGGTCATCTTTTTCTTTGCCGCGTCGGTCAGCGCGTTCACAATAGCGCTGCTTTTGTCGATAGAGGTCAGGGTAGGACAGTTCATGCGGAAGTAATTGTAATGTCTTGTGTTGCAAAGCGGAATAAAATGGTTGCGGTAATCGGATTTTTGGGCGCTGCTTTCCGTATCGCCGTAGAGCGGACTGATCGCGTGATCCCGTTCGATTTCCCTGGCGGTGAGATTGAGATAATAGTAGCGGCGCGAGGCTACGTTTTTGAAAGCCTCGTCAACGTTGTCGTTCCACGTCGTGTCAACATGATACCACGCGCCGTCAAGCTGAACGCAGTTCCACGCGTGAGCCGTGCGTGCGATCCTGCCGTCGTCGGTGTTTTCATGAGCGTAGCCCTCTATGATGGTGCAGTCCACGTTCAGGCGCGTACACAGCAGCTGAAAGGCGCGTGCGTAGCCTTCACAAACGGCTTTGCGCTCGACCAGAGCGCCGTAAACGTCCTGCTCGTTGGCGAGTATCCGCTTTTTTTCTTTGTGGATAGCCACGGCGTCCTCGTCGTATTCGCAGTTGTCCACCAGCCAGTCGTTGATATACAGCTCTTTTTCGTATTCTGTGCCTTTGACGGGAGCTTTGGAGATAATGTCCTTTACGGCTTTGTCGAGCTTTGCTTTCTGAAGCTCAAGCTCGTCGCCTCTCGTCTTGAACGCAAGCTCGATAGATACGGTCGCGCCCCTGTCGATGTAGGTGTACGCCACGTCGTCCTTGATCCAGAATACCTCGGGATGGTCGTTTTTGTAGAATTCGAGGATATCGTTGAAATTCTCAAAGACCTTGCCGCCGGGAATGTCAAAGGTAACGCTGACGTCTTCGTTTGCGGCTATGTCTATCGAGGCGTAGGCGTCCTGTTCCTCGGCGGTTTTCAGGGAGGTGTAGCCCCTGCCCTGAAACTTGCTCTTGTGCTCGTCCAGCATTTGAGAACGGCTCGCCTTGTACGACTGATCCGCCTTGTAGTCCTCGACCAGCTTGCTGCAGCCGCCGAAAACCGATAAAAGAAGCAGCGCCGCAGCGGTAAATACTATTAATTTTTTCATAGCGCTGTTTCCTTTCTGTTGAGTGTGATTTGATGTAGCATTGCGTTAGGCTTTGAGCGGAAAGCCCCCTTTGTTAAAGGGGGTGGCGCGCCTTATAGGCGCGACGGGGGATTTACATGGCAGGCGGTTACCTTTACGTTCAGCGTTATTCGATATAGCCTAACGTTGGTTTCCATTAGGAAAAAGCGGACGTATGAGAAAGAGCGGCGCAGGAATCCTCAGTCAGCTGCGCTGACAGCTCCTTTACTAAAGGAGCCTTTGGCGCGAACCCTAACGTTGAATTCCGTTAGGAAAAAGCGGACGTTATAGGAAAAATCGGTGCAGGAATCCTCAGTCAGCTGCGCTGACAGCTCCTTTATTAAAGGAGCCTTTTGGTATGAAGCCTGACGTGTTGCCTTTATTTTGTCAGTTTCTTAACGTCGTTTATTACCCTTGTGACATCGGCGCTGTAGCAGCTGCTCACAGCCTTGCCGTTGAGCACGGCGGTATAATTTTGACCGTCGGCAGGGTAGAACTCCACTGTATCGGAGGAGCCGTCGCTGAAGGTGTAGACGACCTTTAACCCGGGCTTGCCGCTGAAGCTTTTGCTTGTGAGCTTAGCGGACTTGATAAGCGAGACATCATCATAGAGATTTGTGAAATCACCCACGGGTATCTCCTCGTCGTCGTAGTGTACTGTGGTTTCGGTGGTGGAGGTCTCGCTGCCCTCGTTGTCGGTCGCAGTGGAAACCTTGGTTTCCAGCGCAAAGTCATAGTCCTTGTCGGCGGTGAACTTTACGCCGGTCAGCGCCGTCATGGTGGGATTGAGCACATACTCGGACTGCAGTCTTTCGTAGCTGCTGTCAGCCCACGCCACCTTGTCGGCTGAAATGGTGTAGACCAGCTTGCCGCCGTCCGCCATCAGATATACGGTGCCGCTGCTGTTTGGCTTGGTGCCTGAAAGCTTTACGGTCACGTCGGGATATACTGCGGTGACTTTGGCGTAGGGATGATCCAGTCCCACTTTTTTGAGCTGCTCAGCCGAGGGATTCACAAGCTCTACCGTGTCGGCGAGCAGGCCGCGAATGCCGCCCTCGATGTTGCTGCTCTCGGAAATATTGGCGTATGCCTCCTCGGGCTCGGTGATCTTGTAGGAAGCGCTGTTTTTGCCGTCGTCGTTGGGGACCAGCTTAACTGTTCCGCCGTAGGCTTCACCCGTAAGGGTAATTGAGGAAGCCGCGCCGTTTTCGTCGTTTTCGGCAGCTTTGTTGATGTTGAGATCCATGAAATCGGTCAGACCCAAATCAAAGGATTTGACCGCTTCTCCGTCGCAGAGGTACACGGTTTTTTCGGTGCCGAACTGCACATATGTGCCTGCCGACTGCGGCGCGTCGTTGCCCACGGTGAACACAGACTTGGTTTTGTCGGTGTAGGTGACCGTGACCGTGGCGCGCGGCTTGTCAAGTCCGTATTCCTCGGGCTTGTCGCCGCTTGCCGAAGCGACCTGAGTAAATTTCATGCTCGCAGCAGCACTTGCGACTTGGTCGGGGATACCCGATTGCAGGCTGAAATCCTCGTAGCCCTTGAGGGTATAGACCGTCGCCTCGCCCTTGGGAGTGTTCGCCTCTACATCAAGCGTGCCTTTTTGATTTTCAACGTGAATGCTTTTGATCTGCGCGGGGGTGTATTCGATCAGCGTGCCGTAGCTGTTGTTTTTGATCTCGCCGTTTGGCTCGGTGGCTACGACCACCTGATGAACGCCGTTTTTGTCGGTGGCTGTCCTGATCTTGGCGCCCTCGTCAAGCGTCGCGCTGTCGGCGCTTTCGCCTCCCTTGGGCAGGAAGATCAGCAGCAGCATGACGCCGACCAGCAGCGCCGCCGCGATAAGCACGATAATAAGCGTTTTTTTCTTTTTCATCACTTGTTCCTCCTGAGAACCCAAAGCACGATGCCGAGAATGATAACGCCCAGCGGAATGATGATAACGAAGATGACCATTACGAACGCGGTGGAGGAAACGTCGGTGATGCCTAACTCCGCGTTTTCAAGGGATTTGCCCTCGATGACAACGGTATCGTCGTCCTTTTCTGCGAGGGTGTTAAAGATATTCATCAGGTAGCCTGCGTTATTGAAGCTGTTGTACTGCATGAACGCATTGAGCAGCATTCTGTCTGAGCTGAACGTGATGACGCGTGAGGCAGAGTCGCCCTCGGTCTTTACGCCCTCTGCGGCGATTGCTATCGGGTTGCCGGTGATGGCGCTGTTGTAGTCCCAGTTTTCGTCGTGGTCAACAGGCTCGGTTCCGGCGCGGTCGGAGGTGTTGAGCAGCGCGGAGGCAGCGGAATCATCTGTGATATCAATGCCGTGAGCGTAGTTTACCACAACGGGGATATTCGGGTTTTTGAGGTTTTCTACATATTTTTGGTTGTAGTCCGCAATAAAGGTATAGGGGTTCGCGCCCGTTTGCAGATGATTCGGGTCGGTTTCAAAGACAAAGCCGCTGTTGATCTTCATGCCCCAGCTGTTGAGGAACGAGTTGATGTTGGGGGTGTCCACAGGCTGAGAGCTTGCGACGTAGATCAGGTTTTTGCCGAGCTTGCCGCCGTTGTCGAGCCATTTTGAGAGCTTCTCGATCTGGCTTGAATCCAAATCCGCTTGGGGAGCGAACAGCACTACGAACAATGCGTCCTTGCTGATCTCGCCGGTTATCAGAGAGACCTCGTTGACCGTGTAGGCGTTGTCGTTGAGCAGTGCGGTAACGCCCGAGTAATCGCCGGGCTGGTTGTCCTTGATAACGTCAACGACGACCTTATCTTCGGTGGTGATGTACAGAGCGCCCTTGACTACCGCCTGTTCGATGGTGGTTCCGGTATACTGGTACATGCCCTGAGCGGCGTACTCCTCGTCATAGGTGAAGCAGTCGTTCAGCGAGAGCGCCTTGTACTGCTCGCCGCATTCGATCACAGCCACGTTCGTGGCGGAGGTCCAGTCGATGTTTTTGTACTTCTTTGTGAAGTTGGGGTCGGAGGCGGTGTCCTTGTACACCACCTTGAGCTTGCCGTTTGATTCCTGCACCATTTTTTCAAGCAGGTTCTTTGCCTGAACAAAATACTCGCCGTTGTTCTCAAAGGCGGTTTTTGTTGAGAGGATATAGAGCGTAACGTCCTTGTTGAGGTTTTTCATGTACTCCTTGGTGTCGTTCTGCAAAGCGTAGGCGCTGTTGGAGGTGAAATCAGCCTTTAGGTTGGGGAAGCGGTCTACAAGCAGACCGGCGATGACGTTGAGCACTATAACAGCTGCGATAACGACTGCGGTGATCGCTGCGGCGACCGTTCCGTGACGCAGGCGGCGGGATTTAAGAGCCTTTTTCACCTTGCCCTGTTTCTTGTCCTTTTTGGGCTCGGGCGTTTTCTGTTCTTCCGTTGCAGCCTCGGGGGCGGTCTGTTCGTCAGTCACGGTCTCGGGAGCGGTAAGCTCCTCGTTCTGCGCGGAAGTCGTAAATTCCTGATTTGACATTTGTATCCCTCCTTAGCTCCAGCGTCTTTTTTCCAGAACGCGCACGGTAAAGAACAAAAACAGCGCCGTGACGCTCAGGAAGAATACGATATCAACCGGACTGAGCACACCGTAGGTGAAGTTCTGGTAGTAGTTGATAAAGTTGATTTTTTCAAGAACAGCGGTGATCCAGTCAACGTTGATCGCATTTATAAAGTAGGTCATCATATCGACCAGCAGACCGATAGCCATGCCGGCTACAGCCGCGACTATCATGCTTTCGGTCAGCGAGGAGATAAACACGTTGATCGCGATAAACGCGCTGCCCAGCAGCATCAGTCCCACAAAGGTACACAGAATGACCGACCACTGCGGCTGCGCAAAGAACGAGATAACGACCGCGTATACCAAAAAGATAACGCTGCACAGCGCAAAAAGCAGAAACGCGCCCAAAAACTTGCCCAGCACGATCTCGGTCAGTCCGGTCGGCGAGGTAAGCAGCGCCTGATCGGTTTTTTGCCGCTTTTCCTCGGAAAAGGTTTTCATGGTGATGATGGGTATAATGAACATGATGATGTAAAACATGTTGGCGTAAACGTATGAGAGGTTGCTGGAGTTGCCGCGGAAGCAGTAGAGGTAAAAGAAGAGTCCCGAAAAGAAGAAGTACACGCCCATGACCACGTACGCGGTCGCGGAGCGGAAGTAGGACGAGAGCTCGCGTTTTAGTATGGCAATCATTTTTTCTTACCTCCTTTTTCCTTGGTAAGGCGCAGGAACATATCCTCGAGGCTTTCGTTGCCCGACTGCATTTCCAAAATCGGACAGCTCACGCGCGCCATGGCGCTGAAAACGTCGCGGCGGATATCCGCGCCCTTGTTATAGTCAACGGTGTACTTGCACACATTGTCGCCGCTTTCGCGTTCTTTTCTCACGCCCGTAACATCGGGGATCTTTTTCAGCTCGGTGATAACGGTCGAGGGCGTGCCCTCTATGAGCAGCGACAGCTTGAGGTTGCCGGAAAGCGTAGCGGCAAGCTCGTCGGTTTTTGCGTCGGCAACGATTTTGCCGCCGGCTATAACGATCACGCGGTCGCAGATCTCGGACACCTCGGAGAGCACGTGAGAGGAAAAGATAACGGTGTGCTTTTTGCCTAAGCTGCGGATAAGGCTGCGGATCTCAATGATCTGCTTGGGGTCGAGACCGACCGTGGGCTCGTCCAAAATCAGCACGGGGGGATTGCCCAGAAGCGCCTGTGCAAAGCCGACGCGCTGCTTGTAGCCCTTGGAGAGGTTTTTGATGATGCGGTCGCCCTTGTCGGTGATGTGAACCAGCCGCATGACTTCCTCGACGTGCTCCTTTTTAGGCAGCTTTACGCGCTTGAGATCAAACATGAAATCGAGATAGCGCCTCACCGTCATGTCGATATACAGAGGCGGTATCTCCGGAAGATAGCCGATTTTCATCTTAGCCTGCTTGGGCTCCGATAAAATGTCGTATCCGTCCACCTTTACGGTACCGGAGGTGGAAGAAATATAACCCGTTATAATATTCATCGTGGTCGATTTGCCCGCGCCGTTTGGCCCGAGAAAGCCGAGTATCTCGCCCGAATCCGCCTTGAAGCTGATGTCGTCAACAGCCGTGACGGAGCCGTAGCGTTTGGTGAGAGATGTTACCTCAACCATGTGCTTCACTCCTTACAAAGATTGGAATTCCTAAATATCCATTTATAGATTGTACCACAAGTTTTAGAAATTGTGTAGTATATTTTTTAAAAAATCAGTTCTTTTTCACATTTTTCGCATGATTCACGCTCTTTTGTAAATGCTATCAGTAAAAGACCAGCAAGAAAGATGTGATATGATTGCAATTTATTAACGCTTTTATCTTCGGCGGACTGATTTGCGCCGTCGGTCAGCTGCTGATAGACAAGACCGCTCTCACCCCAGCGCGTATCCTCACCGCCTTTGTTATGGCAGGTCTGGTGCTCGGAGCGCTCGGACTGTATGAGCCGGTGCTGAACGCAGGTCAGGAGGGCGCGGCGATCCCTATCTGCGGCTTCGGCAACCTGATGGCTGAAAGCGTGCATCAGGCGCTGCGCCGCGACGGAGCGCTCGGCATCCTCACAGGAGGCTTAACGGGCGCAGCGGCAGGTATATCGGCAGCGGTTTTTTTCAGTGTGACAGCCGCCCTGACAGTCCGCTCACGGGATAAGTGATACTGTAACTGCGCAGGGTCGCACCCATGTGTGCGACCGAAGGCGGCGTGCCGCCGCTGTCAGCTCGCGGACTATGGTGCGGCATGATAAGTAATGTCGCCGTTACGCGAGAAATGCTCATTGTATTTTCTTTTCGGCGCAGATGAGCACAACATTCTGCTCCTATCATCATGCGGACAGGAAAACAACATCGGCGCAGCGGGCTTGCAATGCAAGCCCCTACAGGTTGAAACGCTAACGTATTGTTGTATCGCAGGGTTATTGCATTTCCAAAACATGTCATTTCAAGCATTTAGCGCGTTACCTCCATATGTCATTGAAACCGCGGTTCACCTCCAAGGAGATTTCTCCGCGCGTTTTTCAGGTCGCGTACTTAACGTCGGGTGTATTGGTAACGTCGGTGTTTACGCGAGCCGGAATAGAAATATCGGAAGCTGTGAGGGCAATCGGCGTGCCGCCGCGGTCAGCTCGCGTACTTAATTTCGGGTTCAAAGGTAACCTCGGCGTTTACGCGAGATAGAATCGTTCTGTAGGAAGCTGTGAGGGCAATGGAAACGACGTTTTTTATCATCGTTTCATTTACTGCGTAGGGTCGCACCCATGTGTGCGACCGAAGGTGCTGAACACAACGTTCTGCTTCTATCAACACTCGGACAGGAAACCACGGTTCACCTCCGAGGAGATTTCTCCGCGCGTTCCGTTTCGCTTCATTTGGTCGAAATGACATCGGGAGGTAAGCTGTAAGATAAAACGGTCGTATAGAAAAAGGCGGCGCGAACGCCGTCTTTTATGATTTTTTGCCGTCTTTATCGGTTTTGTCATGCGGCGTTGACTTGTAATTGAACGCCGCGTCGTCGTCGATACGGAAGGCTTTAACTTTTTTATAATCGCTCAGGATCCCTTTGGGGTGGGTCAGCAGACCCTTTATGGGACGGTAGATCAGCAGCGCGGGATAAAGCGCTTTGTGGCGGTATACAAACGGGTAGCTCTCCCTGAGGTTTTCGCCCGAAATAAACACCCTGCCGAGGAGATAGCTGCGCTTTGAGGCAGTGCTGTCGTCGCTGCCGAGGAGCATTTCGGTTTGATGATATTCATTGTGGTCGGTGATCCCTCCGCTTCCCGAGGCTATAAGGTAGCGAAGCTCGGCTGACTCGTTTTCGGTCAGCGGCTGAGCTGTGAAGGTCTTTTGCGCGAGCGTGCGGAAGCTGCGCTCGAAATCCGTCAGCTCCAGCTTTTTCAGCTCGGTTTCGAGATGATCGCGGTCGAGCCGCTCCCTGAACCTTCTGTTAAACACGTAAATGTCCGCCAAAGCTCGCAGTCCGATGCCGCCCTTTCTGTAATGGTTGAAAATATGAGCCGTTAAATAAACGTAAAAATCCTCGTCGCTCATTCTGCCTGCCTCGAGCATACTGCCTTCAAGCTGCTGATAGTAACGGGCAAGCTCGGGACAGTCCCGGTCGGAAAACAGGCTGCGGTGCATTTCAAATTCCAGCGTCGGAGGCTTTGAATAGATGTCGTGATTTGACTCTCCGAATTTATCGCACTCATAGCCGAGCCGCTTCATGATGCCGTTCACAAGGTGCATTTTTTCGCCGTCGCAAAGTATATCGTTGTCGGTCATCTCGCGCAGATACGACTGCGGATAAAGCGACTTCATGATAATGCCTTTCAGGGGGACGTAACGGATACCCTCTTTGTCGAACTCTCGAAGGATAATGCCGCGCTCAATGTCGAACAGCGCGATTTTGCGGATCGCTTTCTTTTTTGCCTGATCGAACGGACGTGGAAGCTCCGCGACCTGTTCGAGCGCGTGAGCAGCCGCTGCGGTCAGCATATGGAACTGCGACAGGCGGTAGAGCTTTCCAAGCTCCATTGCCGCGCAGCGCTTTGCGTCAGGCTTTTCTTTGTTCAAAACGCAGGACAGCAGGTATATCAGGTCGTTCGCGCTGTTGTCCGCCGCGGCGTTTCGGGCTGCTGCGGCGGGTCTTTTTTTCATTCGGCGTCCCTCCTTGACGGTCAGATATGCATTAGGGGATCTCTAATACTCATTTAAAAGCAGTATAACATATTCGCGGTAAAAAAGCAACGGCACAAAGCCTTAGGGCAACACCGCACAATTCAAGGCGCACGGCTTGCTTGAATATTATTCCGTCAGCTTGCCCAAAAAATCTCGGCAAGGCTTAGGTTCGCATTCGTGATAAAAACCTCTTGAAATTTGCGCAGGTTTATGATAAAGTGTAATATAGAATAATTTTGGAGGTAAACACTTATGAAAAAACCCGATAAGAGAGAACACATCAATCTGTTTTTCTCGGCTTTTTTGATTATCGCGTTTATTATCTGCGCGAACTTCTTTTCACAGTTCACTAAAGCCATTCAGCCGCCCTTCGGTCAGATCGTGACCGTTGCGGTTTGCGCGGTGTTCGGTCTGCTGATGTTCTACGCTACACGCGTCGGAGACGGCAAGGCGATCAAGCGCTTTTCGCCCCTGACCCTTATCGTGCTCGTTCTGCCCACACTGTACATCATGATCGCGGCAGTGGCGCCCTTTATGCCCCTGCACAACATCTTTACAGACGGCAGCAACATGTCGCTGATGGTCTATCTCGCCGCCGTCGCTTTCGGCTACGGTCTGATGTACACCTTCTTCAGCGGCTTTGAGCTTGCTGAAGAGGAGTCTCTTGACGATGTTTCCGAGGAAACAAAAATTTTAGCCGGCGGTGTTGAGCAGGATCTGCTCAGCGAAAACGAGAATTCGGATATTCTTGACGATGAAAAGGATATCATGGACGATTACGTAGAGGAGACTTAAAATGGGATGCAATCATGACTGCGAATCCTGCGGCAGCAGCTGCGGCGGATCGGAAAGCCTCATTGAGGAGCTTAACGCCCAAAGCACGGTAAAGAGAGTTATCGCCGTGGTGTCGGGCAAGGGCGGCGTAGGCAAAAGCCTGCTCACCTCACTGATGGCGGTAGAGTATAACCGCCGCGGCAAAAAAACCGCGATCTTAGACGCTGATATCACGGGACCTTCCATTCCCAAGGCGTTCGGAATAAAAGACAGGGCTATGGGTACCGAAGCAGGTATTTTGCCTGCAATAACCGAAACAGGCATCGAGATCATGTCTGTCAATCTTCTGCTCAAAGAGGAGACCGACCCCGTTGTATGGCGCTCACCGATGATCGTGGGCACCGTAAAGCAGTTCTGGAGCGACGTTATTTGGAACGACGTGGACTATATGTTTGTGGATATGCCTCCCGGAACGGGCGACATTCCGCTGACTGTGTTCCAAAGCCTGCCTGTTGACGGTATCATAGTTGTGGCTTCTCCCCAGGAGTTAGTCGGCATGATCGTGGAAAAAGCCGTAAAAATGGCGGAGCTGATGAACGTTCCGATTTTGGGCTTGGTGGAAAACATGAGCTACTTCACCTGTCCCGACTGCGGCAAGCGCCACGCGGTGTTCGGCGACAGCCACATTGAGGCGATCGCGGAAAAGTACAACACCCGAGTGCTCGCCAAGCTTCCCATCGATCCCGACCTCGCCGCCAAAATCGACAGCGGCCGCGCCGAAGCGTTCGAGGGAGACTGGCTCAGCGACGCCTGCGATACGATCGACGAGATCTTGAAAGACTGATCCGACATTTTAATAAACACGTTATTATAATAGGCTTCTCCGTTTTGGGGAAGCCTTTATCTTGGCATAAAAAGCCCGCTTTGATGATATCAAAGGATTCATGAGTTGACGCGCTTGCGGTGTTCAGACGAAAAACGGGAGTTTCTTTTTTGTGTACCGAATACAAATACACTTCTGTTTTTTGTGCATATCAAACACATCTTTTATTTTTTAATGTAGTTGTTGTCGTAAAATGATGATTTCCTGAACTTACCGGAGATATTTTAGTTTTTTAATTGAAAAATGAAATCTTTTATTGTATAATGATATCTGTACAAATATGTTTTGGAGTGATTGTGACTAATGGAATTTTCTTTCAAGGATATCCTGCAAATTGTCAGGAAAAATATATTGTTTATTTTGATCGTCTCAATTGTTGCGGGCGCGGGGACCTTCGCTTGTACAAAGCTTTTTATAAAGCCTACCTATACCTCCACCGTAAAGCTGTACGTCAATACAACAAATTCCGGCAAAACCAGCTACGAAGACTTGAATTCACATAACTACGCGCAAAAAATGGTTGCCACCTATATCGAGATACTGGACACCAATCATTTTTACAGCAAGGTTGCAATGTCGCTCCCGGATAGATACAATGAAGCATTTTTGAAAAAATCCATCTCCTTCTCCGAGGTCACCGATACCGAGGTGTTCAGCGCCACGGCTACGGCAAACGACCCGATCGAGGCGAAAACGATCGCCGACGCGGTCGCAAAAGCGGCTCCTGCCACTATCAAGGAGCAGTTCGAGGGCAACGCCAGTCTGAAAATCGTAGACGAGGCGCAGCTTCCCAAGAACCCCACCTCTCCGAATCCCGTCAGAAACGCCGTGATCGCTTTCCTCGGCGGTATGCTGCTCAGTCTTATTATCGCCTTCGTCCGCGATTACTTCGATGTAAAGATCAAGTATGACGACGAGCTGACCGTGCTTTGCGGATTGCCTCTGCTTGCGGCAATTCCCGAATTCGCAAAAACAAATGAAAGCCAGGTCAAAAAGCAGCCGCAGAAAAAGGAGGCAAAATGATGTTTAACAAAAAGAAAAGCTCCGCAAAAAACAGGAACAATAAAAACCAGCAGTCGGTCAATGTGGACGCGGTCAACTTTTTGATCCGCGAGTCCTATAAAACAGCCCGTACCAACATCGACTACTCCATCATCAAAAAGGGCTGCAAAAAGATAATTTTCACCAGCTCCGCCAAGGGTGAGGGAAAAACCCTGACTGCGGTAAACATCGCCTCTGCGCTGGCGCAGCAGGTCGATACAAAGGTCGTTTTGGTCGAGACCGATCTTCGCCGTCCGCACGTTCATTTGGCTCTGGGTCTTGCTCCGTCTCCGGGACTGACCAACTACCTCAACATGGAGTGCGAGATGCAGGATATCATCAAGACCTCGCATGTTGAAAACCTCAGCGCGATCTGCTACGGCGCGGTTCCTCCGAACCCCTCCGAGCTTTTGTCGAGCGAAAACATGACCGAGCTTATCAAAAAGCTGGAGCGGGATTTTGACTATATTATTTTTGACTCGCCGCCTGTAGCGGTGGTCATTGACGCCGTGCCTATCATCAAGCAGAGCGACGGCGTGGTATTGGTGGTCAAGAACAACTCTACCACCTATCCCCAGCTCAACAAGACTATCGACATCGTAAAGCGTTCGGGCGGCAAGCCCCTGGGCGTTATCATCAACCGCGTCAGACCCGAAGACACACGTAAGGGCAAGCGCTACGGCTATGGATACGGATATGGTTACGGATACGGCTATTAAAGGGAGGCTTACCATGAGCGCAAATGCTTCTTCTGAAAAACAGAATACCGCAGCGCCTTCCAAGCCTGTTTATCGTTTTATCAAGCGCGCTTTTGATATCGTGTGTTCACTTCTGGCGCTGATCCTGCTTTCACCGTTCTTCCTGATAGTCTCTGTCTGTATAAAGCTCGGAGACGGCGGTTCGGTTTTCTTCAGGCACAAGCGTATCGGAAAAGACGGCAAGGTGTTTTATCTTGCGAAATTCCGCAGCATGGTGCCAAACGCCGAGGAGCTGATAAAGAGCTTCACTCCCGAACAGCAGGAAGAGTACAATAAAAACTATAAACTGGAAAACGACCCCAGGATCACCAAGGTCGGCAAGGTGCTGCGAAAAACCAGTATTGACGAAATACCCCAGTTTTATAACATTCTCAAGGGTGATATGTCGTTTGTGGGTCCCCGACCCGTCACAGACGACGAAACCAAGATCTTCGGTTCCAACCGTTCGCTGCTGCTCAGCGTGCGCCCGGGTCTTACGGGTTATTGGGCGGCTTTCGGCAGAGGCGAGCTGACCGGCTACCGCCGCCGCCGCGCAATGGAGGTCTATTACGTAAAGAATCGTTCGTTATGGCTTGATATAAAGATTATTTTTATGACCTTTGCCACGGTATTTACAGGCAGAGGCTCAAGATAGAGGGGACTAAACAATGAAGGCAGTTATTCTCGCCGGCGGCTTCGGCACACGCATTTCTGAAGAATCACAGTACAAACCCAAGCCCATGATCGAAATAGGAGGTATGCCGATCCTTTGGCATATCATGAAGCAGTACTCGCACTACGGCATAAATGATTTCATCATCTGCGCCGGTTACCGTCAGCATACGATCAAGGAGTGGT
Source organism: uncultured Ruminococcus sp. (assembly GCA_902790475.1). Taxonomy (GTDB): domain Bacteria; phylum Bacillota; class Clostridia; order Oscillospirales; family Acutalibacteraceae; genus Ruminococcoides. The sequence continues at coordinate 20,911 of CADASG010000024.1, forward strand.
TTGCCGACTATTTTCTGCACACCTCGGACATCACCTTTGATTTCACACGCGACGACAAGATCATCGTACACAACAAGCGCGCGGAGCAGTGGCGCGTCACCGTGATCGACACGGGACTCAAAACCATGACGGGCGGCAGGCTCAAGCGCATTAGACAATATTTGGACGAAGATATATTTTTCATGACCTACGGCGACGGCGTGTCCGACATAAACATCGACGACCTGCTCATGTTCCACAAGTGCCACGGGAGACTTGCCACGATGTCGGCGGTCAAGCCCGAGAGCCGCTTCGGAACAATTGATTTTGAGCAAAACGGCAAGGTCAACGCTTTTCGCGAGAAAAACGAGGCGGACACAGGCTACATCAACGCAGGCTTTATGGTTCTCAACAAAAAGGTGCTCGACTATGTAGAGGGCGACAGCATCATGTTTGAGCGTCAGCCTATGGAAAAGCTTGCTGCCGACGGCGAGCTGATGTGCTACCGTCACAACGGCTTCTGGCAGTGCATGGACACCATGCGCGACAAAACCAAGCTGGAAGATTTATGGGAGAGCGGAGACGCTCCCTGGAAGGTATGGAAAGACTAATGCAGAATTTTTATCAGGGAAAACGTGTATTTATCACAGGTCACACGGGCTTTAAGGGAAGCTGGCTGTGCAAGATCCTCACGGGCATGGGCGCTGAGGTAACGGGCTACTCGCTCGAGCCTCCGACCGAGCCTAACCTGTTCACGCTTGCGGATATCGGCAGCGAGATCAACTCCGTTATCGGCGATGTTCGCGATTATGAGAATCTCAAAAAGGCGTTTGACGAAGCTAAGCCCGAGATCGTGCTTCACCTTGCGGCTCAGCCGCTGGTGCGCGAGAGCTATCAGAATCCCCTGCTGACCTACGATACAAATGTGATGGGCACTGCGAACATCCTCGAGTGTATCCGTCAGAGCAAATGCGTAAGATCCTTTGTCAACGTTACCACCGACAAGGTGTATGAAAATAAAGAGTGGGAGTGGGGCTACCGCGAAAACGAGCCTCTTGACGGCTTTGACCCCTATTCCAACTCCAAAAGCTGCAGCGAGCTGGTGACAGCCACCTACAAGCGCTCCTTCTTCTCGGACGGACGCGTGGCGATCTCCACCGCGAGAGCAGGCAATGTTATCGGCGGCGGCGATTTTTCCGCTGACCGCATTATCCCCGACTGTGTACGTGCGCTCGAAAAAGGCGAGGATATCATCGTTCGCAACCCGTACTCAACGCGTCCCTATCAGCACGTTATCGAGCCTCTGTACGCTTATCTGCTGATAGCAAAGGCTCAGTATGAAAACCCGGAGCTTTCAGGCAGCTACAACGTCGGACCCGACGAAGCGGACTGCGTTACCACGGGCAGACTGGTAGATCTGTTCGTCAAGCTGTCCGGCGACAAAATCAAGCGCGTGGACAAAGCGGAGAAGAACGCTGTTCATGAAGCCAATTTCTTAAAGCTGGACTGCTCCAAGCTGAAAGCGACGCTGGACTGGAAACCGCGCTGGCACGTTGCCGACGCCGTAGCGAAAACCGTTTTGTGGACGCTGGTATGGCTCGAAGGCGGAAGCGTCAGCCGCGCAATGGAACGCCAAATCGAAGAATTTTTTAGTTCGCGTACTTAACGTCGGGCATTTCGGTAACGTCGGCGTTTCGCTGCGGCGTGCCGCCGCAGTCAGTTCGCGTACTTTATGTCGGACATTTTTGATAACGTCGGCGTTTCGCGGCGGCGTGCCGCCGCAGTCAGCTCGCGTACTTAACGTCGGGCGTTTCGGTAACGTCGGCGTTTCGCGGGATAGAATAGAAATATCGGAAGTTATGAGGGAAATGGAAACGGCGTTTTGTTTTCGGTTCACGGACTTAACACGGTAATTACGCAGGGTGTTTGTAAAAAACCTGTAGGGGCTTGCATTGCAAGCCCGCTGTGCCGACGTTGTTTTTCTGTCCGAGTGTTGAGAGAAACAGAACGTTTGGCGCAGCACTTGTTTTTATCCTGAATTAGCTGTCATTTCGACCAAGTGGAGCGAAGCGGAACGCGTGGAGAAATCTCCTCGGCGGTGAACCGTGATTTCCTGTCATGGAGATTTCTCGACTAAATCACTTCGTGATTTTGCCCTTCGGGCACCGCTCGAAATGACAGATTTAGATAACGAACCTATCCGCCAAAACTCTCAACTCTCAACTTTCAACTTCAAAAAATATTAATTATAAAAAACGTCTGTAAAAAACGGAGTGAACGAATCATGAATAACGTGATAATAACAGGCGCCAACGGCTTTGTAGGCTCAAATGTCTGCCGGCTGTTGTGCGAGAGCGGTACGCGTGTGACCGCCGTGATCAAAGATGAAAATGAAGATATCCAAAACATCAAAGCCCTGCCGAACCTCAGTGTGGTTTACTGTGACTTGTCGCAGCTTGACACTCTCGGGGACAAAATAAGCGACAGAGGTTTTGATGTTTTTTACCATTTTGCGTGGGTAGGAAGCGCCGGACCCCTTCGCTGCGACGAGGAAATGCAGCTTCAAAACGCCCTTTGGACAGCAAAAGCGCTGCGCACAGCGGACAGCCTCGGCTGCAAAAAATTTGTCAACGCAGGCTCCATCATGGAAAAAGAAACCTACACCGCCGTTTACACTCAGGACAGCACACCGGGGCTGCCCTATATTTACGGAGCCGGCAAGCTGGCTGCAAGAGCGATTTGCAAGCCCATTGCCAACAGCCTTGACATCGACCTCTGCTGGGCGGTGATCACCAACGCCTACGGAGTGGGCGAGCTTTCTCCGAGGTTTGTAAACACAACTATCCGCAAGATAATCGCAGGCGAGCCGCTGCAGTTCACCGCCGCGACCCAAAACTATGACTTTATTTATATTGACGACGTGGCAAGGGCGTTCGCCGCTATCGGCGAACACGGCAAGCCCAACCGCGAATACACCATCGGCAGCGGAAACGCGCGTCCGCTCAGGGAGTTTATCCTTGAGATGCAGCAGGCGCTCGCGCCCGACGCGGCTCCCATTTTCGGCGACGTTCCCTTTACCGGCGTAAACATGCCGCTCGAGGCGTTCGACACCACGCCGATTCAGGAGGACTGCGGCTTTAAAACCACCGTGAGCTTTGCCGAGGGCACACGCCGCACAATGGAGTGGCTCAAGCAACTGTAATCATATTTGGGGAGGAACATAATGGTATCACCGTTTGAATTTTGCAAGACAGATTTTGAGGGGGCTTATCTGATCAAGCCTTTTTGCGCCACGGACGTCCGCGGCGCGTTTATCAAGGACTATTCCAAAGAGGTCTTTGAGGCGCAGGGTATCCGCCACGACTTAGCCGAGGTGTTCTACACGGTATCGCACAAGGGCGTTATCCGTGCGCTGCACTTTCAGCGCGTACACGAGCAGGCAAAGCTGGTGCGCTGCGTCAAGGGAAAGGTGTACGACGTTATCGTAGATCTGCGTCCCGAGTCCCCCACCTTCAAGCACTGGCAGGGCTTTTATCTCACCGAGGAAAACCGAAACGAGCTGCTGGTACCCGAGCACTTCGCGCACGGCTATTTGGTGCTTGAGGACAGCATCGTAAGCTATAAATGCGGCGAAAAATTCTACGGAGAATTCGACGACGGCATTATGTACAACGACCCCGATCTGGGCGTTGAATGGCCTATGGAGGAGATTGGCGGCGAACAAAACCTGATTGTTGCCGACAAGGACAAAAATCTGCAAAGCTTTCAGGAATATAAGGAAAGATATTTAGACGTATGAACATCGTATATTCAAGCTCCGACAGCTACGCAGCCGTAGCAGGAGTGTCGCTGTACTCGCTCATGGTCAACAACAGCGACTGCGATGAGCTGCGTATCTTTATAATTGATAACCACATCAGCGAAAAAAATAAGGAGAAGCTCACCTCTATGTGCCGTCAGTTCGGCAGGGACGTGACCTTTATCCCGATTGCCGATATCGAAAAGCTCGTCGGTACGTCGATCGACGTGGGAAGGTGGAACATCTCTACCTTTGCGCGGCTTTTTTACGGCAGCCTTCTCCCGAAAAGCGTTGACAAGGTGATCCACGTTGACTGCGACACCATGGTTATGGATTCGCTAAAACCGCTTTGGGATATGGATCTTAGCGGAAAAGCCGTTGCGGGCGCTCTGGAGTGCATCGGCGACAGCTACAAGACCGAGATCGGTATGCAAAAGGACGACATCTACCTCAACGCAGGCAACGTAATGCTCAACCTTGACTATATTCGTGAAAACGGGCTGGAAGAAAAATTCAAGAAGTTTATCGCCGGGCGCGACCGTCTGTCCTTTATGGATCAGCCCGTGCTCAACGCCTGCACCACCAACGAAGAAAAGCTGGTGGTGGATTTGCGTTACAACCTCTACGCGCTCGTTTACTACCTGAAATATAAAAACGTGCTGAAGGCAAAGCGCGTTTCGCATTATTACACCGACAAGGAAGTGGCGCTGGCAAAGCGCAACCCCTGCATCGTACATTTCACCACCTGCTTTATGGACGGCACTCGCCCGTGGATAGAGGGCAACCGTCATCCGCTGGTTGACCGTTATCTGGAATACAGGGCGCAGACCCCGTGGGCTGACGAGCCGCTTTGGACGGATGACCGCAGCGCAGTCAAGAAGCTGGGCTACACCATGTTCAACAAGCTGCCGCAGGGCTTTGTGGCAGGCTCCATCGGCACTGTCCACGACAAGATAATCCCGATGAAAAATAAACTCAAATAGGCGGTGCGCTATGGGCGTAATGATTTTAAAACTGATGTTTCACATAAATGCCGCGTTAAAAAAATTCGGCTATAAGCTGATTTACGGCAAGCGGCTGCAATTCGGCAAAAAATCCACCTTTCGCCGCAGATTCTATGTGTACATAGAGGGCGACGGAAGGGTGGATATCGGCGACGACTGCTTTTTCAACAACGGCGCGTCGCTCAACAGCCTGAGCAGTATAACCATCGGCGACCGCTGCGTGTTCGGCGAGGACGTCAAGATATATGACCACAACCACAAGTTCCGCGACCTCACACGCCCCGTAAAGGATCAGGGCTTTTCCTCAAAGCCCGTAGTGATCGGCAGCGACACATGGGTATGCAGCAACTGCGTGATCTTGCAGGGCGTCACCATCGGCAGCCACTGCGTTATAGGCGCAAACTGTCTGGTATACAAGGACGTACCCGACAACACCATAGTCACCAACGGCGCTCCCATGGTGATGAAGTCCATGAGTATGAACAAGGAAGATCAATAATATGGAACCGATAAGAGTATTACAGGAAGACGTTATTATGGATATGGGCGGCATAGAAGTGCTGCTGATGAACCTTTACCGCCATATCGACCGCGAGGCGCTGCAATTCGACTTTATGATGCACCGCCCCGACCACGCTTTTTTTGAGGAGGAGATCGAGTCATTAGGCGGCAGGATCTACCGCACACCGCCGTTCAACCCCTTCAAGATAGGCGCGTTCAAGAAGAGCATAACGGACATTCTGTCCTCTCACCCCGAATACAATATAATCCACTGTCACGCTGAGCTGAACCTTTGGCCGCTGAAATACGCGCATGAGCTGGGCGTACCCGTGCGCATAGCGCACAGCCACAACGCAAAGACCACACTCAACCTAAAATACTTCTTTTTTTTATACGAGAAGATGTTTATAAAAAACCACTGCACCGATATGTTCATGTGCTCTCCGCTCGCAGGCGAGTGGAGCTTCGGCAAAAAAGCGGTCGCAGAGGGCAAGGTACATATGCTGAAAAACGGCATTGTCACCGATGATTTCCGCTATAATGAAGCCGTCCGCCGCGAGGTCAGAGAAGAGCTCGGCTTGACCGACGAGATCGCTGTCGGTCACGTGGGACGCTTTATGAAGCAGAAGAATCACGCGTTTTTGATCGAAATATTCCGTGAGATACACCGCAAAAATCCAAAGACCGTTCTGTTTTTGACGGGCATGGGCGAGCTCGAGGACAGCATCCGCAGCCTTGTGTCCGAATACGGGCTCACTGACAGCGTGCGCTTTTTGGGCGTGCGCAACGATACCGTGAGACTGTATCAGGCGTTCGACCTGTTTTTGTTCCCCTCGCTGTGGGAGGGACTTCCCGTTACCGCCATCGAAGCGCAGACAGCCGGACTGCCTGTGCTCATGACCGACGTTATCGCCGACGAAACCGTAGTTACCGGCAACGTCACCAAGTTCAGCCTCACCCGAAACGCGGAGGAGTGGGCTGATAAAGCGCTGGATATTACAGGCGGCTTTGACCGACGCGATGTGTCGGATCAGGTGAAGAAGGCAGGCTTTGACATCATTGACACCGCGCAGCGGCTTCAGGCGTTCTATATCGACAGACACCAAAAAGCCGAACGCGAAAAGAAGAACCGCTGAGAGGGAGGCTGTCATGGATAAAAAAACCGTTGCCTATATTACGCGGCACCGCGTGACAAACTACGGCTCCGCGCTGCAAACCTACGCCACACACGCGGTTTTGGAGCGGCTGGGCTATGAAGCGGTGTGCATAGACTACATCCGCGAGGCTGAGCTTTCAAAAAACGTAGCCTCCACGCGCCTTTCGACCTCGCGCTGGAACGCGAATATCCTGACAAGGATAGTTTATCTTTTGACTCAGAAGCCGATAATGACGACCGCCGCCAAGCGCTTTGACAGCTATATCGGACGGCTCGTCAAAACGACCGAAAAAGAATATCACTCCGAGCAGGAGCTCAAGGACGACTTGCCTCCTGCCGACGTATATATGACGGGCAGCGACCAGGTGTGGAACATCATTTCCGGCATCGGCGTCGATCCTGCCTACTTTCTCTCATTCGTCCCCGACGACAAAAAGAAGATCGCCTATGCCGCAAGCTTCGGCGGCGCTGAGGTGAATGATAAGGACAGACCGCTGATGGCAAAGCTGCTCAGCCGCTACCAAGCCATAACCGTCCGCGAAAAAAGCGGCGTGAAGCTTGTTGAGAGCATGGGCGCTCAGGCGCGTCAGGTGCTTGACCCCACTCTGCTTATCGAGCAGAAGGACTGGCTGCGCATCATCCCCGACCGCCCCTGCACCGAGCAGTATGTGTTGGTTTATCACCTGCACCCAAACAAGGAATTTGAGGCTTACGCCAAGGAATTCGCCAAGCGGCGCGGCATGAAGCTTATCCGCATCCACCCGTTTTGGCACCACACCTTCAAGCCGGGCGAGTTTATCCACTGCCCTCCCCTCGAGGACTTTTTGTGGTATATCAAAAACGCTTTCTGTTTGCTGACCGACTCCTTCCACGGCACGGCGTTCGCGCTGGGGCTCAACACGCCGTTCACCGACGTGCTCCCCGACAAATACAGCGAGCGCATCGAAAGCCTGCTGGCTGTCACGGGACTGCAAAGCCGAATTTTAAAAAGCTACACCGACTTTGATTCGCCTGCGTTGCCGATAGATTTTGACAAGGTGAACGAGCGGCTCGCAAGCGAGCGCAAGGAGTCCCTTGACTGCTTAAAACATATGATTGAGGATTGAATATGAACAATATTTCGGCATTGGGCAAAAAATGCTGCGGCTGCGCCGCGTGCGAACAGGTTTGCCCCAAGCATTGTATTCAGATGAAGCCCGACGAGGAAGGCTTTTTATATCCTGTAATAGATACCGAAAGCTGCGTTGACTGCGGCGTGTGCGTCAAGCGCTGCCCTGTTTTGTCCCTGAAGCCTGCGGGCAACACCCCAAAGGTGTTCTCCGTCAAGTCAAAGGACACCGAGATGCTGCAAAAATGCACCTCCGGCGGCGTTTTTCCGCTGCTTGCGCTTCAAACGATACGCAGCGGCGGCACCGTGTTCGGCTGCGCCTATGACAAATCGCTGCGCGCGCGTCACACCGCGGCGCGTACCGAATCAGAGCTTGAAGCTATGTTCGGCTCCAAGTACGTGCAGAGCGACACCCGCGGCGTTTATACCGAGGTCAAAGACGAACTGCAAAAGGGCGTGCCCGTGCTGTTCAGCGGCACAAGCTGTCAGGTCGCAGGTCTTGTAAGCTTTTTGGGCAGAGACTACGACAATTTGCTGACCGTTGACGTGCTTTGTCACGGCGTACCTTCGCCGCTGCTGTTCAAAAGACACATGGAGTACCTCGGCAAAAAGCTCGGCGGCGAAGTGAAAAACTTCACCTTCCGCTGCAAGGATAAGGGCTGGGGCGTGTTCTACAGGGTCGAGACCGCCGACATAAAAAAGGTCGAGCACTCGCATTTTGACCCGTATTTCAGCGCGTTTGTCGAGGGCAAGACCGTCAGGGAAAGCTGCTACAGCTGCGTTTGCGCGACGCCTGACCGCCACGCCGACATAACTCTCGCCGACTTCTGGGGCATAGACGATATAGACCCGAAGTTCTTTGACAAAAACGGCGTATCGCTGGTGCTTGTCAACACCACCAAGGGCGATAAGGCGATGAACGGACTCAGCTCCGATATAATATCTAAACCGCAGAAATTTGAGGACGCGGTAAAGAAAAACAGCAATCTGATAAAGCCCACCAAGCGCCCTGCGTGCCGCGATACCATCTATCAGGGCATGGACGGCAACTATGAGGAATATGTGAAAACAAAGCTGAAAATCAAATCGGTTTTGAAAAAGAGAATAAAAATGCTGGTGTCCTTTGACACTAAACGCAAGATAAAACAACTGATCAAACACAGAGGATAATAAAGGAAACGATATGGGAAACGATATGAAAAAGATAGGCTTATGCTGCTGCTACAAGCAGCGCAACTACGGCAGTCAGCTTCAAAGCTACGCCACGACCGTTGAAATGCGCAACCGAAACATCAACTGCGAGGTGATCGTACACACCAAAAAATGGGATCTTGATTATATGAAGGTCGCCAAGGTGTGGACATTCCCGTTCAACAAGGTGCTGCTCAGCGAGCGCCGCTCACGCTACAAAAAGCGCTTTCTGCTGCTCTTTCACAAGGACGTCAAGGCGCAGAACGACAAGCGCAACGCCAAGCTTGCCGAATTCTCCAAAAAGCGCTTCACCAATCTTTCCAGACCCGTTGTCGGCTACAGGGAGCTTCAAAAGCTCGCTGCCGAATACAGCGGCGTATTTGTAGGCTCCGACCAGCTTTGGAGCCCCGGCGGTATCACGGGCAACTTCCACAACCTGATGTTTGTGCCCGACGACGTTCACAAGTTCTCTTACTCCACCAGCTTCGGCGTGTCTCAGCTCCCGAAGGACAAGCGCGAGCTTTACCGCACCTTTTTGAACCGTCTTGATTACATCAGCGTGCGCGAAAACGCGGGCGCGGAAATCGTGAAGGACGTGTGCGGAAGAACAGCCGAGGTGGTCGCCGACCCCGTTATGCTGCTCACTACCGAGCAGTGGGAAGAGGAGATACCCTTTGTCAGACAATATGACGAGCCCTATATTTTCGCTTATTTCTTGGGTAAGGACGACACCGGACGCAGACAGGCAGAAAAGCTTAGAGAGCAGACCGGACTGAAGATCGTCACCGTTCACCACATGGATTCCTACAACAAGGTAGACGTCGGCTTCGGCGATTACGCACCCTACGAGGTGGGACCCGAGGAGTTCATCAACCTTATCCGCGGCGCGGAATACGTGCTCACCGATTCCTTCCACGGCTCGCTTTTGTCGCTTATGCATCACAAAAAGATGATGATATTCAGCCGCTACGCTCAGGGCAGCTCGACCTCAAAGAACTCGCGTATCGACAGCCTGTGCGAAAACCTCGGAGTGCCCGACCGCAAGTATAACGGCAGCAACTTTGACAACATCACGCAGACGCCGGATTACGATATGGTGGACGAGCGTATGCAAGCCATCCGCGACCGCTCCAAGCGGTTTCTTGACAAGGCGCTGGCTTTTTATTTTGAATGATCCTTTTTGGAGGAACACATGGAACGACCTTTAGTTTCGGTGATTGTACCCGTATACAACGCCGCAGATTATCTTAAAACCACGGTGGAGGGGCTTTGCAGCCAAACCTACCGCAATTTGGAGATACTGCTAATCAACGACGGCTCCACCGACAACAGCCCGAAGGTGTGCCGTGAGCTGGCGGATGCCGACAGCCGCGTTCGAGTGATCGACCGCGAGAACGGCGGAGTTTCAGCCGCGCGCAACAGCGGACTTGAAGCCGCAAGCGGCGAGCTTATCGCCTTCTGCGACAGTGACGATTACCCCTGCCCCACCATGATCGAGCACCTTGTGAACATCATGGACGAATACGGCAGCGACGCCGTACACCAGCGCTTCATCATGCAGCAGGAGGACAAAACCGACTTTACCGTGCCTGCCGAAACGGGCGAAGTAAACGTGAGGGACACCGGGGAGAGCGTGAAGTGGCTGCTCACCAAAAAAGAGCCCTACGGCAACGCGGTGTGGGCTAACCTTCTGAAAAGATCGGTGACTGAGGGCGTTACCTTTCCGCTCGGCGTAGCGGTCGGAGAGGACAAGTTCTTTGTGCTCAAAGCTTATATGAACTGTAAAAACGTCGCGTTCTATGAGGGCAGGGAATATATCTACGTGGTGCGCTGCAACTCGATCGTTCACGATACCTTCAGCGAAAAGCACCTTTCCTCTATCAACAACGCCAACGAGATACTGGCGCTGATAGAAAGGGAGCATCCCGAGTATACCGAATACGCGGTCGTAAACAAATATAAAAACTACCTTTCCAATATCAGCCACATTCGCCGCTTTGATAGATCAAATCCCGTTATGGCGGAGGCTTACAAAGAGATAATCACCTTTTTAAAGGGTAAAAAACCCGACTATATCTACGGTTACCTTTCCAAAAACAGAGCTTTTGAGCTGAGACTGATCAGCTTCAGCGTTCCGCTGTACAGGCTTTACACGCTGATAAAATCGCTCGCCGCAGGCATTTTGAAACGGTAGCGTACCGACGGAGGAATCACATGTCTCAATATGCTGCCCTTGCGCGGAGCAGGGGCTACGGCGAAAAAACCGGGCGCGTTATAAAGCTAAAGGATATTCTCAACTTTATTTCAATGATGATTTTTGCCGCCGTTATTTTCAGCGGCACCACCAAGATCGCGCCGCTAAAAAAGGAGCTGCTTGTGGTAGGCGGAATGGTCTGTCTGGTCTCCTTTTTTATCACTAACCAAAAAATCCGAATAATGAACGTAACAGCGGTCATATGGCTGTATGTGATAATGTATATGCTTGCAAGCTCCATGCTGAACAGCAATATGAGCAAGACGATAATCTACGTTTTGATGTATATGGCGTCCTTTATCGTTATGGTCACGGGCTTTTCCAAAAAGGACTACCTGATGTTCATAAAGATATGCGAGATATTCGCCGCGGTTTTCTGCGCGACTGTCCTGCTCGAGTTTTTTATCCGTCCGCTGTTTACAAACTATCTTATATTTTTGATGGACACCCCCTCGCGCGCCGCGAGTATCCGCTCCGAAATGAAAATCGGTATTTTCTCGGGGCTGAGCGGCGAAAAGGGCGAGGCTTCCTATGCCGCAAATATTCTGATCTCCATACAGCTCTGTCAGATATTCGTGCGGAGAAAGGCGAGCAAAAAGAACATCGCGCTGCTGCTTCTCGCCGTGTTCTCACTGCTGATGTCGGGAAAGCGCACCATGCTTATGATGCCGCTTGTGATAACGCTGGCGTTCTTTTTCGTCAACAAGATCAAGGGCAGGGTCTTTAAGCTGATTGCCGCTGCGGTCATCGTCGGCATCAGCGTATATATCCTCACCATGATATTCCCGCCCCTCGCTATCACAATCGACCGTATCTTCAACTCGTCCTCGGACGATATGCTGACGGGCAGAGGCGACCTGTGGAACGTGTGCAAAAACATGTTCGTTTCAAATCCGCTGTTCGGCAGAGGCTTCGCCTCCTTCAACACCTTCGCAAACCGCGACTACAACGTAAACGTCATGATGGCGATACAGAACCACGAAAAATGGCTCTTTCACGCTCACAGCCTGTATTATCAGTTTTTGGGCGAGCTGGGACTGTTCGGCTCCATCCCCGCGTTTTCCGTTATCCTGTATTCGTGTATCGGCGTTCTCAGGCTCAGAAAGAACATGGATCAGATGAGCGGCGGCGAAAAGATCATTTATCATTTTTCGCTTTATTATCAGCTTTGGTTTATTATATACGGCTTTACCAGCAACGTCGGATACTATCCGCAGGACTTGATAATGTATTTCCTGTGCGTGAGCATGTATCTGTATTTAAAGCACCGCTTTAAGCCGATGCGCAAACCCGTACCCGACGAAATCAATACGATACAACAAGAGGAATATGTATGAGAATAGGAATAGTTACCTTTCAGCGCGCGCTCAACCACGGCGCGTCGCTTCAGATGTACGGACTTTACCGCACCCTTAAAAAAATGGGACACGACGTCAAGGTGATCGACTACATCTCCGATCATCAGAGCAAGGCTACGCTCAAAAAGAAGATAGCCGACACGCTCAACGTCGCCCACGACCGCCGCAAGGCTGAGCAGTACCGTAAATTCCGCGAGGAATTTTTAGGCGCGGATATCACCGAGCCGCTCGCGCCCGATCAGCTCGGCGTGCTCAACGACCGCTTCGACCTCTTTATCGCGGGCAGCGACCAGATCTGGAACAATCATATCGGTTTTTTTGAGCCGTTCTACTTTTTGTGCTTCGTAAACGACGACAGAAAGAAGTACAGCTACGCGGTCAGCTTCAACCTCAAGGGCGTGCCCGAGAGCAAGGAAGCCGCCTACACCGAGCGGCTGTCCTCGTTTATGCGTTTTTCGGTCAGAGAGCCCGACGGCGTAGAGGCTGTCAAAAAGCTCACAGGCCGCGACGCGGAGATTCACATCGACCCCTCGCTGCTGCTCAACACCGACGAATGGCTCAGCTGTATCAAGGGCGTCGAGGTTCCTTCGACAGATAAATATATAGTTATATACACGGTCGGCAAGCCCGTGGCGCTGGTGGAAAAAGCCAAGGAGCTCGCGAAGAAAAAGGGGCTCAAGCTGTTTTACATGAGCGATTTTTACGGTCATCTCGACGTTAAACACCTGCGCGGCAGAGGTCCGCTGGAGTTTTTGGCGGCAATCGCCAACGCGGAGTATGTGTTCACAAACTCCTTCCACGGCACTGCATTTTCAATCAATTTCCACCGCCCGTTCTTTACGGAGTGTCAGACTCAGAACCGCTACAACTTCCGTTCCGAGTCGCTGATGAGAAAATGCGGATTATTTGACCGCGATCTGTCAAACAATCCCGACGCGCTCGCGCTCGCTGACAAGCCCGTTGACTGGGAGCGCGCGGAAGCTTCTCTGAACGAGGAGCGCCGCCGTTCAGCCGAATATTTTGAATCTATTGTATCAGAGGTATCCAGTAAATAATGTCTAACGAAAAACAACAGGAGAATCTAACGCTGAAAAGCGGAGGAAGCCGTACAAAAAAATTCATGCACAACTCGATATCCACCGCCGTCTATCAGGTCATTTTGATGATTTCGGGCTTTATCACTCCCAAAATCATGCTCGACTGCTACGGCAGTGAGGTCAACGGATTGGTGTCGTCCATCCAGCAGTTCATGACGCACTTTCAGATCGTTGAAGCAGGTATCTCGGGCGCGGCTATCTTCGCTCTTTATCTGCCTTTGGCACAGCAGGATCACAAGCGGATCAACGCCATCGTATCCGCTTCGAGAAAGTTTTATTTTCAGTCAGGTTATATTTTTGTCGGTCTGGTAGTCGCCCTTTCCATAGGCTACATGTTTTTGGTGCCGACGCCGGAGCTCGCTCCGTGGCTGGTCGCGCTGCTCGTGCTCTCTCTGGGCGGCAAGGGCTTTATGGACTTTTTCACGCTCGCGAAATACCGCGTGCTGCTGTCCGCCGACCAGCGAACCTATATGATCTCGATCGCTTCGTCGGTGTACATCATCCTGAACACCCTGTTCATCGTCATTTTCTCCTACATGAAGATGAATGTAGTGCTGGTGTACGCACTTTCGATCGTCTCCATGTACGTCCGTTCGCTTATCCTGAAGATCTACGTCAAAAGACATTACAAATACATCAATTATCACGAGACTCCCGATTCCACAGCGCTGAACAAACGCTGGGACGTGCTGTATCAGCAGATTTTGGCGACCGTTCAAAAAAGTGCGCCCACTATCTTGGCGACAATGCTGACGCCGCTCAAGCAGGTATCGGTATACGCCATCTACAACATGGTGCTCGTCGGTATCAACGACGTGCTTGGCATCTTTACAACGGGTCTTGTTTCATCTTTCGGCGACGTTATCGCCCGCGGACAGATAAAAACGCTGCAAAAATCGTATTCGGAGTTTTCGTTAGTCTACTATTCCCTGATAACGATAGCATATCCCGTCACGGCGGTTATGATCGTACCCTTTGTTATAGTCTACACCAAGGGCGTACACGATGTGAACTATAACGTGCCGATCATCGGTTTCCTGTTCGCGCTCAACGGCTTGCTCTACAACATGAAAACGCCGCAGGCTATGCTGACGTTTTCCGCAGGTCTGTACAAGGAAACGCGCGTTCAGGCAAGTATCCAGGGCTTGATCATCATTATCGGCGGTTTGATTTTCGGTTACTTCTGGGGACTCATCGGAATTCTTATCGCTTCCTGTCTCTCCAACCTCTACCGCGTGATCGACCTGATGATTTTTGTTCCAAAGCATGTTACCAAAATGCCAATTCGTATCACGGTGTTCAGCTACACGAGGATGATCATCAACTGCATGATCATCATGCTGCCGTTCACCTTATTTATTGATCTTGAGAAACTGACCCCCAACTTCTTTATGTGGGCAGTTTGGGCGCTGATCGTTACGGTTTACGCCGCGGTCATTGTGCTTGCGTCCGACTTCCTGTTTGAGAGAGAAGTATTTTGGGACGTTATGAAGCGCGTTAAAAAAATGATCCCCGGCAAAAAACACGCGTAAGCGAGAGGAGAATAAACGATGGAGCTGTTTGTAAGGCAATCTGAATGCTGCGGCTGCGAGGCTTGCAAAAACATCTGTCCCGTAAACGCGATACAGATGAAAAACGACGCCAAGGGCTTTGCCTATCCCGAGATAGACGAAGATAAATGCATCTCCTGCGGCGCGTGCCAAAGAGTCTGTCCGCTGAAAGGCGAGGCGCAAAAGCCATCGGCGCAAAAGACCTACGCTGTGAAGCATAAAAACAGCGGTGAAAGAAAGAGCTGCTCCTCGGGCGGTGCGTTCATCGAAATGGCGCGGCACATCATAAAGAAAGGCGGCGTCGTATACGGCGCGGCTTACGGAGAGAACTTTCAGGTCAGCCACATCCGCGCGGCTGACAAAGCGGAGCTGGAGCGGCTGAAAACCTCAAAATACCTTCAAAGCCGCATCGGGGACGTCTACAGCCAGGTCAAGGCTGACTTGAACAGCGGTCTGCCTGTGCTGTTTTCAGGCACAGGATGTCAGGTTCAGGGACTGCGCTCCTTTTTAGGCAAGGACTATCCTCAGCTTTACTGCGTGGACATCGTATGCCACGGCGTACCCAGTCAAAAGCTGTTTGACGATTACATCAAATATCTGGAAGAAAAATACAAGAGCAAGGCGGTAAGCGTCAACTTCCGCGGCAAGCAGGTCAAAAACGTGGTGCAGGATATGCTCGTCACCTTTGAAAACGGCAAATCATACAGCTGCGCCGCGACCTTTGACAGCTATTACATGTTTTTTATCAAAAACTTTTCGCTCCGCGAGTCCTGCTACGAGTGTCACTTTTCCAACAGCGAGCGCTGCGGAGATATCAGTCTGGCGGATTTCTGGAAGCTCGAAAAGCAGTTCCCGGAGTTTCAGGATTTCAAGGGCGTTTCGCTGGTCATCACCAACAACGACAAGGGCGAAAAGCTCTTTGGCGAACTGAAGGACAAATACGAGATCATCGAGACACCAAAGGAGCTCGCGTTCGCTCAGCATCCCCTGAGAAAGCCCTTCGCCAAGCCCCAAAAAAGCGATTTGTTCTGGAACACCTACCTCACCCAAGGGTACAAGGCGTGCGTTAAAAAATACAACTCCTTCCCCAAACTAAAAAACTTCATCCGCAAACATTTTTAGTTCGCGTACTTAACGTCGGGCGTAGAGGTAACGTCGGCGTTTACGCGTTTTTTGCTTCGCGTACTTAACGTCGGACATTTTGGTAACGTCGCTGTTTGCGCGAGATAGAGTAGAAATATCGGAAGCTGTGAGGGCAATGAAAACAACGTTTACATAGTCAATGTTTTCCTTAACTGAGTAGGGGCGCGCATTGCGCGTCCGCAGTTGACGCTCTAAACGTTTCACTCCTATCGACACTCGGACAGGAAAACCACGTCGGCACAGCGGGCTTGCAATGCAAGCCCCTACAGGTTAAAACGCTAACGTATTGTTGTGGCGCACGTTTGGTACAGTTCCCCAATACGTCATTTCGAACCATTTCGAACCTTTAACACGTTTCCTCCATATGTCATTTCGAGCGGTCGGCGTAAGCCGAATTCGCGCAGCGAATAGCCGAGAAATCTCCCTGACAGGAAACCGCGGTTCACCTCCAAGGAGATTTCTCCGCGCGTTTTTTAGTTCGCGTACTTAACGTCGGGTGTAGAGGTAACGTCAGCGTTTCGCGAGACAGAATAGAAATATCGGAAGTTGTGAGGGCAATGGAAACAACGTCTGCAAAGGCTCCTTTAATAAAGGAGATTCCTCCGTTGGAGGAAATGTCGCGCAAGCGACAAAGGTGGTGCCGCCTCTGCAAGAGGCTGTCAGCGCAGCTGA
>CADASG010000025.1 GCA_902790475.1 uncultured Ruminococcus sp.
AAATGCGGTCGGATAGAGCAACTTTATATTATATTCGTCATTCTTTTCATTCGGTTTTTTGCCTGCGTTTTTTGTCTGTTTTTTCGGGGAGGGCACAATCGGTTCCTTTCACCGGCACCCAAATACCGCATTCATAGTCGGGTGACTGCGGATCGCATTCGGTGTACACTTCGAGCGTAGCCATACCGTTTGCCTGAACCTTCTGTCCTTCATTCGGAAACCACTCCTGCCAAACATAGGTGTTCAGCGTTTGCAGCGCTCCGGGCATGGGACCTTTTGCGCTAAACACCGCCCAACTGCTTTCGGGGAATGAATAAAGCTCAAGACCATTGGGAACCTCGCCGCCCTGATACAGCCCGGCGATCCAATAATCAAAACCGTTTTCAGACTCGGCACAAATGGCAAACATTCCGATATGATTCACTAAGATCGCTTCTTCAAACGGCGTTTCGGGTTTCATCGTCTGCCAAAGACGTGCGTATTTT
Organism: uncultured Ruminococcus sp.; assembly: GCA_902790475.1. GTDB lineage: Bacteria > Bacillota > Clostridia > Oscillospirales > Acutalibacteraceae > Ruminococcoides. The sequence goes on from CADASG010000025.1 coordinate 486, forward strand.
TGGTTGTATTCCTTTTCCCAGAATTCAGGGCATTTTACATACCCTTCATCGGGTCGGATCTCCGTATGATAACCGATAAATGTCATCGCTTTTTTCTTTTCATAAGTTACATTCATGATCTGTCCTCCTGATTTCCAGATTTTCCGTCAATACCGCATACAAAACAATTGATTTTTAATGCCCTCTGTGTTTTTCCTTGCGTTTTTGCTGCCTGAGTTCAAATAATCGTTGCTTTTCAGCTTCCTTTTGCCGGCGATTGTGCTGCTTGCGTTCAAGCTTGTTTTCTTCATACTGCTTTTGGAGTGCCTGCTGCGACTTAGTACTTACACCCGATTTTTCAAGCTGTTTATGTGCGTTTCGCTGACGGCGTTTCGGGTTATCCGCCTTATGCTTGATCTCTGTTCTGACAGGAGGGCTGAATCGCAAGTGATTGAAATATTTTAGGATAAAGGCGTAGATCTCCGCATCGGTCGGCTCCGCGCCGAACACCACTCTGCAAACGGAGAGCCTTTTGCCGTCAAGCTCCTCGAAAACGCCCACCCAAAACGGCTCGTCAAAATAGATCGTCAGCCTGGATTCAGTTGACTGTTCCATTGACGATTTGAGCATATTTCTCCTCGGGGATCATCGGAGAGGTGATCTCCTTTAACAGTTCTTCGCTTATCTTACCGCTCTCGGCGTACTGCTTTCCTGCTTTTTTGATCAGCGCAAGCCTCGGCTCGGTTACTCCCGCCGCCTCCGGGGCGTTGAACATCGGGCTTTCGGGAACGGTGATCATTGTGTGCTCATTCGGAAAACACCTGATAAACTGCATCACGGCAGGCTCAAAGTTGTGCCTGCTGTTCGGGAAACCGCAACCGCAGATCATCACATATTTTAGGTGAGAAAAATCCGCCTGACCGACGTGCTCATAGCGGTCGCCGACCTTCTGCATAGCCATACTTGACAGCGGCAGCGTGCGGTCGAGCAATGCTTTCAACGGCGCAGGCATACCGTAGCAATACAGCGGATAGCTCCATATCAGCAGATCGCTGTTGAGGATATCCTCTAATATTCCGCGCATATCGTCATGATGGATACAATCGCCGCCGTTACGCATACAGGCAAAGCAGCCTGTGCAGTACTCAATGTGCGTTTCAACTGCATGGATAATATGTACTTCATTTTGAGACACCTCATTCATACCCTCCACAAAGGCGCGTGTGATGTGCATGGTGTCGCTTTTTTCTTTCTTGGGACTTCCGTTCAATACTAATATTTTCATTTTCTCACCCTATCATATACACATCGCAAAAATGACGGACGTGTTTTTCGATGTTTTCCATACTTTCCTGCTCGCATTGCGGCTGCCTGTCTGCTTTTGCGACCCAAAGAGCAACCGGCGCTGTCACCTCGGTAGCGAGCAGCTCGGGATCGTCCTCTTTGAATAAGCCCTTACTCATCATACCTTCTATGATCTTTGTGTACATCCCTTGTATCCCGTTGAGCTGATGCTTTGTGGTGATCTCGGCAAAGCGTTCGTTTCTGAATTGCTCGCGCACAAGGAATTTGCGCATTTTGCAGATCATCGGATCACGCATTGTAAAAGAAATCTTTTGCATCGCAGTTTGTATAAATTCCTCTTTGCTCTCGGGCAGCTTGCCGAAATGCCTGTCCGAGCCGAAAAATTCCTCATAACGCGCTTCCGCCATATCGATCAGCGCGTTCAAAATATCCTCTTTACCCTTGAAATGATTGTAAAGCGACGGTGCCTTGATCCCGACCTTCTCCGCGATTTCTTCCACACTCGTCCCGTCATACCCATTCTCCGCAAATAACGTCAGCGCTTCATCCGGTATTTTATCCCTTGTTGTCATATTATCCTCCAAAAAGCAGACTAATAATTATTAGTTTTATTATAGCTAATGATCATTAGTCTGTCAAGAGGTGTTTTTGTTTGATTGGAAAACAAAAGCTTGAAATCATCACTGCATAATCTTGCCAAACTCCCTTGATATACGGTTAGTATAGCTACGGAGTTTTGGTAATACTCTGCCATAAATATTCTGCGCTTCTGCACGACATAGAATTATCAGTGATTCTATAAGACCGGCACTTGGCGAGATTCTTTGAGCAGCCTGACGGAAAAGCTGAAGGCGGTTTGAGTATTCGGCTGCCGAATAAATCAGTGGTTCCTTAAGTAGAAGTACTGAGACGCTGTTTTTGACGGATGATGTGTCATAGCAAAACCAATCGCAGCGCTGTTGGGAATTATTTATCAAGGCTCAATAAGTGAATATTTCTGTAGACAATTTCTGTTTTTTTTGGTATAATATATTATTCAAAAGAATCTCCGCACGATTACGGACGGAATTCAAAACGATGAAGAGTTCGTGCTTATGCGCGGCAGGGAATTGTTAGAGGTTCCCATATGATATTTTTAGAAAGGACAAGACAGTTATGACAGTCACCAGAGTACAGGAAGGCGCAATGCTGACGCTGATTCCCCACGGCAGGATCGATACCGTTACAGCGCCGATTTTTGAGGCTGAAACTGATGATCTCAGCGGTATTACCGAATTAATTATGGATTTTTCCGATATAGCTTATATTTCTTCTGCCGGACTGCGCGTTATTCTTAAATCGCATAAGCGCATGATGCGTCAGGGGAAAATGAAGTTAGTTAACGTCGGAGAGTCTGTTATGGAAGTGTTGGTACTAACCGGAATGACGGATATTCTGACTATTGAATAAGGGAGAGCACAATGGCAAATCCGATTCTAACCAAAAGTAAGGGAGAACAGGTTTCCTCACCGGAACAGCTTAGCGATTATATCAAGGTTTCCAATGTCGGCGTATGGATATTGCTGGGGTTGATTTTCGTACTGCTGATTTCCGTCTTTGTGTGGGGAATTGTCGGAAGTCTTAACACTACCGTTAAGGCAACGGGTATTGCCAAAAACGGCAAGGTCGTTTGCTATTTGCCTTCTGCGGAAAAAGTCAGGAAGGGAAACGAGGCGCACATGAACGGCATAACCGGAACCGTGACTGATGTTTCCGACAATCCGCTTTCTGCTGCGGAAGTCGCCGAGAAATATGATGAATATACAGCGTATCGGCTGCAGCTTTCCGACTGGAACTATTCGGTGACGATCGACGCAGAGGAATGTCCGGACGGTATTTGTTCATTTTATATTATCAGTGATTCCGTAAAACCGATTTCGTTTATTACCGGTTGAGGTGGACTATGGGATTGAGCGATAAAACGGTTCCGTCGCCTGTTCAGGGGAAAGTTGCAAAAGTGCCTGTGGTGATGCAGATGGAAGCGCTGGAATGCGGTGCGGCAAGTCTTGCGATGATTCTTGCCTATTACAAGCGCTTTGTTCCGCTGGAGCGCCTCAGAAGTGACTGTGGCGTGTCACGCGACGGCTCGAATGCCAAAAATATTCTTCGCGCGGCGCGAAATTACGGCTTGACATCAAAGGCAACGCTTTATAATGTGGAAGGGCTGAAAAAGAACGGACAATTTCCCTGTATTATTCACTGGAACTATAATCATTTTGTAGTGTTGGACGGATTCAAAGGGGACAGCGCTATTTTAAATGATCCTGCAAGAGGCGTTGTAAAGGTGTCCGCCGAGGAGTTTGAAAAGGCGTTTACGGGTATTTATTTGGGCTTTGCGCCCTCTGAGAATTTTCATCCGGGGGGCAGGCGCAGAAGCGTGCTGGCGTTTGCGCGCGAAAGACTGCAGGGTACCAAAACAGCCATCCTGTTTGTGGTGGTCACCACCATTCTCGTATCTTTGATCGGCATCATCAAGCCTGCGTTTCAGCGTGTTTTTCTGGACAGAATCATCACGGGAGAAAATGTCGATTGGGTGTACCCGTTTATGAGTGCGCTGATGCTTTTGATGTTGACGGAGCTGGTTGTGGGTTGCGTCAAGAGCATCTATACTTATAAAATAGAAGGAAAGCTGGCGGTCATCGCCAATTCAAAATATATGTGGCATATTTTGCGCCTGCCGATGGAATTCTTTTCACAGCGAATGGCAGGCGATATTGCCGACCGTCAGCGTAAAAACGAAACGGTCGCCAAGGAACTGATCCAAACCTTGGCTCCGGTAACGCTTAATGCTGTACTTACGGTGGTTTATTTGGCAGTTATGTTCAGCTACAGCGCTCCGCTGGCGTGTATCGGCGTTGCTGCAACGGTAATCAATCTTTTGGTCGCCAACTATATTTCCAAAAAGCGTATCAATGTCACACGTGTGCAGATGCGCGACGCCGGCAAGCTGTCAGGCGTAACGGTGACGGGAATCGAAATGATAGAAACTATCAAGTCTTCCGGAGCGGAAAACGGCTTTTTTGGCAGATGGTCGGGCTATCAGGCGAGTGTGAATACGCAAAACGTAAAATATGTCAAAATCAATCAGTATCTCGGCGCTGTGCCGGAATTGGTTTCGGCACTTGCCAATACTCTGGTGCTGGGAATCGGTATATATCTGGTGATTACAGGTGAATTTACCGTCGGTATGGTGACGGCATTCCAAAGCGTTATGTCGTTATTCAATGCGCCTACCAAAAGTCTGATCAACGCCGGTCAAAAGCTACAGGAAATGCGCAGCAATATGGAGCGCATTGAGGACGTAATGAATTACGACACCGACATCATCGATTGCGATGAGGAGGATGCGCTGGACGAGCACGTGTCCTACAGCAAGCTTTCCGGTGCGATTGAGATGAAGCATATCACCTTTGGCTACTCCAAGCTTGCCGAGCCGTTGATTCAGGATTTTAATCTGTCCGTCAAGCCGGGCAGCAGTGTTGCTTTTGTCGGATCCTCAGGCTGCGGTAAATCGACGCTTGCCAAGCTGATCTCGGGATTATATAAGCCGTGGGAGGGTGAAATCACCTTTGACGGAGAGAAAATCGGCGATATCAACCGCTCTGTGTTTACCGGATCGGTGGCGGTCGTTGACCAGGATATTATCCTGTTTGAGGATACGATAGCCAATAACATTAAAATGTGGGATTCCTCGATTGAGGATTACGAGATGATTATTGCGGCACGCGACGCACATATTCATGACGACATTATGGCGCGCAACGGCGGTTACCAGTGCCGAATCATCGAAGGCGGCAGAGATTTTTCGGGCGGACAGTGTCAGCGCCTGGAAATTGCGCGTGTTTTGGCGCAGGATCCCACGATCGTTATTATGGATGAGGCGACCTCTGCGCTGGACGCTAAAACGGAGCACGAGGTGGTGCAGTCTATACGCGACCGCGGAATTACCTGCATTGTTATTGCGCACAGGTTGTCAACTATCCGCAGCTGTGATGAAATCATCGTGCTTGACAACGGCAGAGTGGCGGAGCGCGGCACACACGATGAGCTGATGCAGCAAAACGGCATGTATACCAAGCTGATTACAAATGAATAAGGAGGCGGGAACATGGGATGGTTTGACGACCAAATAAAAGAAAGAGTTAAAAAAGACAATCAGCTGTTCTCGGATTCCTTTATCGAAATGTCGGGCGTAGTGATGAAAAAACGCGCTCTTTACGATTCGCTTAACAACAGCGGCAAACAGGCGTATACAGCCATGGAGGATATTCTTCATTATTATCATATCACGCCGCAGGAGCTGCCTGTCAATATCACGGATGTCAGCGACCGACTGGAATATTTGTTCAGACCGACCGGTGTCATGCAGCGCGACATCACACTCGAGGGCAAGTGGTATAAGGACGCCATCGGACCGATGCTGACCACGACCACGGATGACAGGGTTGTGGCGTTGATTCCCTCCGGCATGTCAGGCTATCGCTTCTTTGACGCGGACAAGGGGAAATATGTTAAGGTAACTGCCAAAAACTACGAAAAAATCAATCGGGAAGCGATTTGCTTTTATAAGCCGTTTCCGCTGAGAAAGCTGACCACCATGGATTTATTCCGCTATTTTGGCGAAACGCTGTCGGCGGCAGATTACATTTTTATAGTTGCGGTGTCCTTGGCGGCAAGTCTGATCGGCATGCTGTTGCCGTATGCCAACAGCATTGTTTTCGGACGGGTGTTGGAAACAGGACAAATCAATGTGTTTGCCGCCGCTATGGTATTACTGCTGGGTGCGACTGTATCGGTTTTGCTGATTAATATTGTCAAAGAGTTGGTGACCTCGCGCATCAATACAAAAATGAATGTGACGGTAGAAGCGGCGGCGATGATGCGCACGCTGTCGCTTCCGGCAGAATTCTTTAAAAACTACAGCGCCGGTGATTTGGCAAACCGATTAAGTCAAATCAAGCTGCTTTGCACCTCGATATCATCCATTGTGCTGTCGGGCGGACTGTCAGTGTTGTTTTCCGTTGTGTATATCTTCCAAATAATCGGTTACGCGCCTTCACTGGTGGCACCGTCGCTGGGCGTCATTTTGGTGACGGTGCTGATATTTGTGATCGTTTCCGTACTGCAGGTCAAAAATTTTAACCAAATGCTGGAGGCAGGCTCCAAGGAGAGCGGACTGGTTTTTTCGCTTATTTCGGGAATACAAAAAATCAAGCTGGCAGGCGCTGAGAAGCGCATCTTTGCGCGTTGGGCTAAGCTGTACCGGCAGGCAGCCGAAAAACGTTACAATCCGCAGTTTATCGTCAAAATCGTCAATGCACTGGTCGTCGCAGTCACTACCTTCGGAACGGTGCTGATTTACTATTTCGCGTTTTTGTCCGAGGTGAGCGTGACGCAGTATATGGCGTTCAACTCGGCTTACGGCATGGTCAGCGGTGCGTTTATGACGCTGATCGGAATGTCGATGGAAATATCGACAATCAAGCCGACGCTCAACCTGATTCGTCCGATCATGGACGAGGTTCCGGAAATCGCTGATAACAAGCATGTTGTCACGCGATTGATCGGAGGAATTGAGCTGAACAACGTGTCGTTCCGCTACAACGAGCACATGCCGGATGTTTTGCACCGTTTAAATTTGAAAATCAATCCGGGACAGTATGTGGCGATTGTCGGCAAAACCGGCTGCGGCAAGTCAACATTGATGCGTATTATGCTTGGCTTTGAGCGGCCGCAAAAGGGCGCGGTATATTACGACGGCAGGGATTTAAGCACGCTTGATTTAAAATCGCTTCGCCGCAACATCGGCACGGTTATGCAGAACAGCCGCCTGTTTTCAGGCGACATTTATTCGAATATCACGATTTCCGCTCCGCAGCTTTCGGAGAAACAGGCGTGGGAAGCTGCAGAAATGGCAGGAGTGGCAGAGGACATCAAGCGTATGCCCATGGGAATGCACACGCTGATTTCCGAAGGCAGCGGCGGTATCTCCGGCGGTCAGCGCCAGCGCCTGATGATAGCGCGTGCCATTGCGCCGAAGCCAAAGCTGCTGATGTTTGACGAAGCGACCTCAGCGCTTGACAACATCACGCAAAAGCACGTTTCCGAGTCCCTCGACAAGCTTAGATGCACGCGCGTAGTGATTGCACACCGTCTGTCCACTATCCGTCACTGCGACAGAATAATTGTCTTGGACGAGGGCAGGATAGCCGAAGACGGCAGCTACGAAGAATTAATTGCAAAGGGCGGCATATTTGCTGAGCTGGTAGAGCGTCAGCGGCTTGACATATAGGAGAAATCAATGACCTACGAAATGGAATATACAGCCTATCTCTATTCATGCGGCGCGTGCGGAACGCCTGCCGAGCCTCCGAAGCAGGCAGTGGATTGGGAGAGAGTTGTTCGCATCGCCGTTGAACAGAGCATTACCTATACCGTGGCGATGGCGATCAAAAAAGCGGAGACAGGCTGTCCTGACAGCATCAAAAATCGCCTGATATCCTCTTTGCGCGGTGCAGCGATCAAAAATTCCTTAAAAACAGACGGCATTCTTGACTTGGTAAAAAAGATGGAACAGGCCGGTGTGCGGACGGTCATCCTTAAGGGGATTGATGTGGCGCGCTGCTACGCCAATCCCGAGTGCCGGGTTTCCGCAGATACCGATTTGCTGATAGCACCGGAGGACGAGGAAAAGGCATACGAGGTGCTGCGCGGCTGCGGCTTTCACATGGAGCCCCGCAAAGAAAAGTTCAACCACGGCACCGGTACTCACCCGACGTTGGGCATTGTAGAACTGCACGTCAAATTGTTGCCGGATGTTTATCAAAACACTGCGATCAAACACTGGCAGCTCGACGACCGCGCACTGCAAAACTGCGTCAAAACCGACTGCTGCGGAAAAAGCTACTATGCTCTGGAGCCGACCGACAACCTGCTGTTTTTGTCACATCACATGCTAAAGCACCTAATGTACAGCGGAATTAGCCTGCGCATGATGATGGACAACGCGCTGTTTGCCAAGAGCAACCTCGCGTCCATAAACGTTGAGCGTTACGCCGAGTCCATGCGAAAAACCGATTATCTGCACACTATTCAAATCATTTTCGGCGCAATGGTAAAATATTGCGGTTTCAGCCCGGAGGATTTCCCGGTGGAGCCGCTGACGGAGGACAGCCCGATAGACGCGCTTCTGACAGATTTGGAGGAAGGCGGATGGCAAGGGCAGAAGAACGAGACCGAACGCATTGAGGCGTGGTATTATTACCGCTACAAAACCGCGCGTGACACCCGTGACCGCGCGCAGGTGCATGCCATTAAAAAGGAAGTTCGCCGCGATTACCGCCTTGCGGTGGTTCTGCCTTTTGATCAGCTTGCTGAAAAATACCCGAGCCTGAAAAAGCATCGGCAGTTATACCCGTTTTGCGTGCTGCATCGTATTTTCACCCGAGGATTATCCCGGCTTTTCCATAGAGACTGGAAGGACGAGCGCAGTGAAAATGATTACAATAACCTTTCGCAGGGCGCCAAGGACAAGATCGAACTGTTCAAAACCCTCGGTTTGATGTCGAAGTGAGATGAAAACCGTGCAAATACATGCGGAATGTTATATGGGAATCTCTAAAATGAAAAAATGACAATTTATAATACTTCTATTGACTTGCGGAGCAAAACCTGATATACTTTTAAGTGTAAAAAAACACAATTATTGTGTTTAGAAAAGGAGTTTATAATTATGGCTAATATTGAAGACATCAAAAAATTCGCAGATGAAAAAGGTGTAGAGATTTCTGATGAGATGCTTGAAGCTATCGCCGGTGGTAGATACACATTAGAAGAATGGGATAATATGACTGATGAGGAAAGAATTGCTGCTTTTGCGGAGTCGACTGCAAATAGAGCAGTTGGAAAGCCTTGTAAGTTAGACTAATTTGGAGTGATTTAGAAAATGTATCAAAGCCCTGATTTTGTTAAAGTGGATTTGGATATCAAGGACAACTTTGCAGCCTATTCCAGTTGTTATCGAATGAGTGGTGCTGGACAAGTTGTTTCTGAAGCAATTGTAGGTGCAGGAGTAATTTGTAGACAGTATGAAGTTATTACTTACCAGCCTGCAGAAACAGATTATCAGTGTTTCCTTGGTAAAAATGGCTACTAATTGAGCAATGATAAAGACTGATTTCCTTTTAACAGATTATCTTAATTTAGAACGTCAATTTATTCCGTTTCAAAAAGAGGGGGGGAAGCTCCCCTCTTTTTCGGTTGTAATCCAGCCATTGGTAGCTGAAAAAATCCGAAAGCTGAATGATACACAGCGTGTCGGTGACTATACTTTCTTTGAAGCAACCGCAGAGGGACACTGGTTTTCTTTTTGCGGTTCTTATTGTTGTGTCAACAAAATATTTACTCACGCTAATGTTTATTTATCAGACAAACTTCGCTCAGACGGACAATATGAGGCTTCTAATCTGCTGATGCAAGCATATATGTACCGTTTGGTAGATACCGGAAATATTATGATTCATTCCGCTGCGGTAAATTTTAACCACAACGCTATTTTGTTTTGCGGTTCGTCTGGCGCCGGAAAAAGCACACAAGCTAATTTATGGAAATACTATTTGCATGCTGATATGCTGAATTATGATAAACCATGTATCATTAACGACAACGGAAGGTTTTATGCGCACGGTTCTCCGTGGAGTGGTAAGGAAGCGCTTTATCTCAATGAGTTCGCTCCGTTGAAAGCAATTGTGTTTGTAAATCAAGCAAAAGAAAACAGAGTTGTACGACTGTCGCCTGCACAAGCCTATGCACATATCTATTTACATAACTATGTTTATCCAGTAACACAAGATATTGAAAAAAAATACGCGGCGGCGGTCAAAGAAACTGTAGCGCATATGCATGTATATGAGTTGTATTGTGATATTAGCGAAACAGCGGTTGAGGTTTTGTTTAATAAGCTGTTTTCGAATATTACTTATCGTGATTACCAAAAGGAGTACAGTATGAAATATAAAGTTAAGGATTGTTTTGAAATGAAACAAATCGCGGATGATTTTATTGTGATTCCGCGAGGCAAAGAAGCGCTGAATTTTAACGCGACTGTTGTCTTAAATGAGTCGGGTGCTTTTTTGTGGAATCTGCTTGTCGATTATACTGAAGAAAACGCCTTAGTAAATGCGTTAATGAATCATTATTCCATTGATAAAGAATTAGCTGAAAAAGATATTGCTGCTTTCTTGAAAAAAATGCAGGAAAACGATATGATTGATATAATTAAGTAATATGGACAATAAGATTTCTCTTTTTGATTTGTTAAAACAAGCGGAAAATGCTAAAGTCAGTGTTTCCGATAAGGCGAAGCTGTACAGTGATGTTTTAGTACAAAAATCTATCACTAACCGCCGTCCACTGGCAATTCAACTTGAGTTGTTACCTGTTTGCAACTTCAACTGTAAGGTGTGCTATATTCGCATGACTTTTGATGAAGTCAAGCAAAGCGGACAACGTGTTTTGCGTTTTGAGGACTGGAAATACTATATTGACGCAGCCGCTGAATTGGGAGTTTATAGTATCACGTTTACAGGCGGTGAATGTACTATTCACCCTGATTTTATTCAGATTTATCAATATGCGTATCAAAAGGGTATTCAAGTTGGTATGATTTCCAACGGTTCCAGTATCACACCTGAAATAATGGATTTATTTGAAAACTGTCCGCCAACTAAGGTGTATATTACTTTATATGGCATGTCAAACGATACTTATGAACGCTTTTGCGGCGTACGGGCTTTTGACAAAGTAATGCGAAATATTGATGCATTGCGATCTAAAAAAATCAATGTGATTTTGAATTTCACCGTTGGTAAAGAAAATTTATCTGATTTAGAAAAAGCGTTAAGATTTGCACGTGATAATCAAATTGCGATTTTCCCCAATAACTCGTTACAAGTTTCCAGAAAATTTACAACGGAAGCATTAGAACGCGAAGGCGCAGACTATTACCTTTATGAAAAATTGGAACATGAGCATTTAAGCAAGTATTATCATATGTCGTTTGAAGAATTTGAAAACGGTTTTTTGGGTGATGTTTCGATTCCTTATTTTGATGAACAGACCAAAGGCTTACATTGTAACGCCGGGCGGTGTATGTTTACCGTTAATTGGAAAGGCGAAATGCAACCTTGTGCGTCAATTTATTGGTATACACAAAATCCGCATGAGGTCGGTGGAATAGAGCAGGCTTGGGAAAACTTGGTGGCTTGGGCTGATGAGGTGCCTGCTTTGGAAGATTGCAAAACATGTATTTTCCAACACAAATGCCGCCTCTGTGTTGCCCTGCACTATTGTGATATGGGTGAATACGGAAAGGTTTCCCCTCGTTTCTGTTTCAAGGCGCTTCACCCCAAAGAAGCTGCAAAGCTACAAACCGAATATGACCGAGGGCAGGTTTTGAAAAAAACCGAGGAATCTGCACAATGAGTGAAGTCAAAAAATACAGCTTGGGCGATCAGCACTTCGGAAAGTCGGTCGAGCTGATTGATGACGGTACAACAAAACATCTTTTGAAACCGCGCGACGCGCGTGTTGAAAAAGCATTGGGAGCCTTTCTGAAAACGCTGAAACAGGAAGGCTTTCCTTTTCTTCCTTCATCCGAGTATGTGTTGGAGGACGGTGCGGATTGGTACAAATCTGCGTTTGTCAAGCATTTGCCTGCCAAAACATCGGACGATGTCAAACTCTTTTTCAACCGCTCCGGTGCGCTTTTGTTTTTGTCATATCTTTTATGCTCCAATGATTTACATATGGAAAACGTTGTGGCATGTCAAAATTCGATTGTTATCGTTGACGCTGAAACGCTAATCAACGGAGAACCCGAAAAATCGGTACACAAATTGGTCGGTTTATCAAATTCAGTAACAGCAACCCATTTACTGCCTGTTCACTGGAAATATATCGATGGAAGGCTGTGGCAGACTGCAGGATTATTTACCGATTCGCCAAATGATCGTAACATGCTGTATTTTAACAGCGAAGTCTGTCAGCCATACGATTATTTGGAAGATATTACCTCCGGCTTTACTGCCTGCTATCATTTTACCATGCAACACTTTGATATTATACGCGATGCTGTGCGTGTGTTCGATGGCTGCCATTTTCGTAAAATTCTCCGCCCAACCGAGTATTACGCCAAGTTTATTGACATTGTTCAAAAGTTCCCGGAGGACAAGCGTACGATTGTGGCGGAGACGCTGCTTGCAGAGGCGCACAAGCGCGATAAGCGCGAGAATCGTCTTGATTTTATGCGCAAAACGCTTGATAAGGAAGTTGAATCCGTGGTGCGCGGCGATATTCCGCACTTCACCTCGCTGTATGAAAGCCGCGACTTGTTCTGCGGAGGCGAGAATGTACGGACGGATTTTCTTCGGAAATCACCGCGTGAGTGTGTGTCTGAGCGGCTTGACAAGCTGAACGCCGAGGACTGCGAGGCGCAGAAGCGCATTATTATTCAATCTCTTGACGCGGTTCGTCCTATAGAAAAGCGTGTTTTACAGCCTGCTGCTACAACAGATCCGATTCGTGCGGCATTTGAAAAGCTCGAGAACGGCTGCATTTCAGTCATTTCGACGCAGTGGATCAAGCTGGAGGCTGCGCAGAACAACAACCTCTATTTGCAAAACGCCGGGTGGGGGCTCTACAGCGGTCTGACGGGTATCCTTTGCGCATACGCAGCGTTCTATTACCGCACAGGCAACAGGGTATATTTGGATGCGCTGACGGAGCACTTTCGTTCTCTCAAGGTGTTTATCGATTCTATCGAGCGCAGTATTTCGATTTCCGACAACTCCGGGCGGTTGCAGGATGGTATAGGCGGTATTCTCAACGCACTGTTGCATATATGTGATTTGACCGGCGAGCGTGTTTTTTATGAGTACTCGGTGCGCCTTGCCGAAAAGCTGACGCCTTCGTTTTACGGAAACTGCGGCGATTTGCTGTGCGGCGCGGCAGGTCTGTCGCTTGCGCTTCCTAAGTTGCCCGAAACAATTGCCGCACCGCTTGCCGAGGTGCTTTTGCCGAAGCTTGCGGAGTTTAAACCTACCCTGACGGGCGCAGCTCACGGAGCGGCAGGTATTGCGCTTGCGGTTGCGGCGGTGCAACGTGTATTAAAAACAAATGAATATGATAAAAATATCATTGATTTTATTTCTTTTGAAGAAACATATTACAGCTCCGAAAAGCACAACTGGCGCGATTTGCGCGACGAAACGCTTACCGGCGCGTATATGAACGGCTGGTGTTCGGGTGCCGGAGGTGTGGCGATGTCCAGAAAACGTCTGTTTGCGCTGACGGATAACGAGGAGATCAAAGCCTTGTGTGCGCGTGATTTAGAACGCGCTGCAGTCAATCTGTCCTCAGATACGGTGATGAAGCGAGACAGCTTGTGTTGCGGTAACGCGTCCCGACTGATGGCGGCGAGCTGTATCGGCGTCAAAAACGACGGGCTGCACGAGCGATTGTGTCAGGCGATTTGCGCTGACGCGCTGACGCTTGTTCACCTCAACGATACCTGCGACCATGTTTATGGGCTGATGCAGGGAGTCGCCGGTGCCGGTTATGCTGCGGCGATGTACGGCGACGAAAAAAGCGGAGGGATGCTCCTATGACGGCAAAGCAAACCATATCCTTTACAATGAGCGAGCTTATGCCGCTTGTGCAGGAACAGCTTGAAAACGGAGAAAAGGTGTCGCTCACTGTTAAGGGCGTAAGTATGCAGCCTTTTTTGATGGACGGCAGGGACAGCATTGTTATGGTCGCTGTCGAAAAAAGACAGCCTGTCGTCGGAGATTTATTTATGTTTCGCCGCCCGGACGGTTCTTATGCAATGCACCGTGTGTTTTCGGTAAACAGCGACGGAACGCTTGATTTTGTCGGTGACAATCAGTTGATGCCGGAGCGGGTACCGCAAGAGGCGCTTGTTGCGTATGTGCCGCGCGTTGTGCGGGAGGGTAAGGAAATCGACTGCGAAAAGGGCTATTGGCGAAGAAAAATGACGCGGCGGATGCTGTTCAGACAGCGGCATTCAAAGCTCGTTTGCCGAATACCCGCAGTCAAGTGGTATGTATCTGCTCCGCTGAAGCATCCTGTCCGTACCGTAAAATGGGCAGCGCGCCGTATTGGGGGTAAAAAGAAATGAATAAAATTAAAAAGCTTTGGAGAAGGCTGAAAAATAAAGATGAAAACATCCGCCTTATAAAATGGATGCTTCATATCATCAAGCCCTATTTTCGGTTTGTTATCTATGTTTTTTTGATAAGCTTGCTGTCAATGGGTATCTCCTACGGCAGTACGATTATAGGAAAATATGTCGTTGACGACGCGACTTCCGGCGATATTAATTTTCGCAATATCGCATTTATGTGCGGAACCACGGTCGTGTCAATTATCATTGCGATTTTCAGCAATATTATCAGCAGCTATATCAACGAAAAATTTTCGTTCAGCATCCGCCAAAAGCTGTTTAACGATATCCAGCGCAGCGTTTGGATTAAAATTTCCAAATACCATAGCGGTGATTTGGTGACGCGACTGACCTCGGATATCGACGGCTTGGCAAACGGTTTGATTTCTATTTTGCCGTCAACAGTGCTGATTATTTGTCAGTTGCTGATCTCCTTCTGCATCTTGCTGTACTACGACTGGCAAATTGCCGTGTTCGCCTTGATTTTGGGACCTGTCGGCGCGGCGTTTATGCTGTTTTTCAGAAAAAAGTATAAGGAATACCAAACAAAGTTCCGCGAGAGTGAGTCGGAATACCGCTCCTTTATGCAGGAAAGTTTGAGTGACTTAACTGTGGTGAAAACCTTCCGTCAGGAGGAATCAAATGAAGCTGCCATGGAGGCGCTGAAAAACAAGCGCCTGCATTTGGTGATCCACAATTCCAGACTCAGTTCTGTCATGAGTGCCGCCATGCGAATGGTTTACAGCATTGGCTATGTGGTGGCGTTCTGCTGGGGCTCATACCGCATTTCTCAGGGAGATATCACTTACGGTACGCTGACGGTCTTTATTTCACTGGTGGGACAGGTGCAGGGTTCTGTAAGCGGATTGGCAGGCATTGTTCCGCAGGTTTACAGTATGTTGATTGCGGCAAAGCGTATCAGCGAAGTCACAGAAATTGAAAAGGAAACGTATTTTGGCAAAACCGACGTGCCCCGTGCAGTCGGATTGGAGGTCAGTAAGGTATCCTTTGCGTACGCACGCGAATTTGTTGTAAAGGATTTGAATTTTACAGTAAATCCCGGAGAGAAAATCGGCATAGTCGGACCGTCGGGAACAGGAAAAACTACGATCATCCGGATGCTTATGGCGCTGACTTCTCCGCAAAGAGGTACGATCCGGTATATCTTAAACGGAGAAGAAACCGAAAAGGCGTGTCCGGATTCGCGGCGCTTTATCTCCTATGTGCCGCAGGGAAATACTCTGAAAACAGGCACGATAGCAGACAATCTTCGCGTCGGCAAGGATGATGCGACCGAAGCGGAAATGCTGCAGGCGCTGCAAATGGCCTCCGCAGATAAATTTTTGAAAAAGCTGTCCGACGGATTAAACACGGAGTTATCCGAGAAATCGGGCGGGCTTTCCGAAGGACAGGCGCAGCGAATTGCAATCGCACGCGCACTGATCGGGAAAAAGCCGGTGCTGATTTTGGATGAGGCGACAAGTGCGCTCGATGAGGACACCGAATCTGTTGTACTCAAAAACATAACCGAGCACTCCGAGGATACTACGTGCTTTATAATTACGCACCGCCGGTCTATGCTGCGCTATTGTGACAAGGTGATCAAGCTGGATGAGGACGGTTACATGAAAATGATTACGCTGAGCCATTATTATAATAAACTTTAAGGCGGGGATGATATGCCGAAAAAAAGTATCAGAGAAATGAACAACCTCGAGCGTGCGCATTATTCCATTCGCTCACGAACCTTTAAAATGATATTGGCATGTGCGTTGATCGTCAGTGTTGCCTCTATCGCTTTCGGCATCTTTTTGTACAGCGTTACACTGCGCGATCAAAATGTTGCACTTGCGCATAATATTGCCAAAATGCCGACAATGATGTACAATACTGCAGATTGTAAGGCTTTTGCTGATCCGGTGATGGAGGTATACTACGAAAATGCAGAAAAGTCGGCAGGCGCCGAGAATTCCGAGGCGTATTTGAATGCTTTTCAAAAGTTTTATGCCGGCGATTTTGAAACTATACGCGAAAAGCTGTATGAGATCCAGGAGAGAAACGAAGCATATTCGGTTTATTTGGGTGCCATTGACTTAAAAAATAAGCGGCTTGTTTATTTGATTGACTCCGATCACAGCGATTCCTATTGCCCTATCGGTTACACCGAGGAGATGTCCGACAACGAAATCTCTCAGTATACCGACAAAAGCATCAAGGTGCCGTCCGAAATAACCAACACCGAGAAGTTTGGCTATTTGTGTACCAGCGGCGTGGTGCTGTATCGTACTGACGACTACATTGTTGCTTCGTTCACGGATATATCCATGGATGAGGTGATAGGCAGAAGTTGGAGCATTTTCTGGCTGTACACATTGGTGCTGCTTGTTATAGGCATTGTGACTGCATTTGTATTCACTCAAATTGTCAAACGTAAAATATCGCGTCCAATTAATCTTTTGGCGAATGCGGCTTTAAAATACAGCAATGCGGATTTGGAAAGTGAAGGGGACAATAATCATTTTGCGGATCTGAATATTCACACGGGCGATGAAATAGAAAACCTGTGTGCGGTGATGGAGGATATGGAAAAGGACATCAAGGCACGCTTAAAGGAAATCCGTTCCATCAATGCTGAAAAGGAACGCATCAACACGGAGCTGTCACTGGCGAACAGAATTCAAAAATCCATGCTGCCCGGTATTTTTCCGGCTTTCCCGGAGCGGAAGGAATTTGATATCTTTGCATGCATGAGGACGGCAAAGGCAGTCGGCGGCGATTTCTACGACTTTTTCCTGATAGATGAAAACCATCTGTGCCTTGTCATGGCTGATGTTTCGGGCAAGGGAATACCGGCTGCTCTGTTTATGATGGCGTCAAAGATTATTCTCGACAGCTGCGCAATGCTCGGAAAAACTCCTGCGGAGATCCTGTCAAAAACCAATCAGGCAATCAGCTCCAAAAACGCAGAGGAAATGTTTGTGACGGTGTGGCTCGGTATTTTAGATATTTCCACCGGAGAGCTTACGGCGGCAAACGCCGGCCACGAGTACCCCATGCTAATGCAGTCTGACGGTAAATTTGAACCGGTGCTGGATAAACACGGTTTGTTTATCGGTGCGATTGATGGCGTGAAATATACCGAATACACACTGAAGCTGCAGCCCGGTGCCAAACTGTTTTTATATACCGACGGCGTCACAGAGGCAACAAATGCAGATGGTGAAATGTTCGGTACAGACAGAACCGTAGCAGCGCTTAATACATGTGCCGATAGTGCTGCACGTGAATTGCTTCAAAATATGCAAAGCAGCATTGACAGCTTTGTAAAAGAAGCGGAGCAGCTCGATGATATAGCCATGCTTTGCTTGGAGTACAGGGGAAACGACGCATGATGATTGCCATAAATTAGTGCAAAAAAAAGTTCGGGCATTGGATCGTCAAAATCCAATGTCCGAACGATTTTATAATGGTAATTCTTTTTCAAATGCTGCTATAAACAAATTCGATGATGCGGTTTTTTGCAACTGTTTTGTCAGCATAGCCTGATACGCAGGGGAGCAGGTTATTAGGTGAAGTATTTGTCGTAGCCGCTCCAGCCGGAGGTGTATCGGTTTAGGATACCGGAGTCGGCGCCGTTTACCTTGCCGTCACCGTTAATGTCGGCGGCGTCCATATTCTTGATCTTATCTTTATATCCGCTCCATCCTGAGGTGTAACGGTTTAAAATTCCTGCGTCAGCGCCGTTTACCTTGCCGTCGCCGTTGACGTCTCCAATCAGGACAGAGGAATCTGCCGTCGCTTCCACGCCTGCGGCGCGCACCAAAAGCGTACCGTCGCTTGAAGGAGAAACGTTCACCGTTTTGGCGTCGTCAAAAGTCACCTTTACGGTATCGGCAAAGAGATAGTTGGTTCCGGGCTTGAGCGTAATCTGCGGATAGTAGGTGCTTCCCTTTTCAAATTCGCTTGTAAAAATTGAATAGCTGATTTTGACCGGACTTAAGGAGATCAATCTCATTTTCGACCACAAACGCAAAGTAATGCTGCAATTGGTGGTATTGAGGGTATACTGAGGCGGATTTTCGGAAGCCTTTTTACCTGCGACTGCCACAGCAGTTCCGTGAACTCTCACCGAATCGATATACGTTGCAGCGGTATAAATAACCTCATAAGTATTGGCTCCCACATACGTCGCTGTTTTGCCGTTGATCATAAACGTCGCGTTATCGGTAAAAATGCAGCCGTCGTTTGCGGTATACTTGACGCGGACGCGGTAGGATCTTCCGCCTGTAAAACTGTCATTAGCAGACAAATGAGTATACTCGGGTTTTTGGTTCAGATACCAATAATCCACCTTGGCGCTGTAGCCTGCATATCGGGGAATGGCTGTGTAGTCGGGATGCTCCGTTCCGACGGGTGTATCAAGCAGACAATCGACCTTGCTGACGGAAGGCGAGGCTGCGGTATAGACCGCTATGGCAACGCCGTTGTCAGCTCTTGCCGGAGTACTGCCGTTGATCTTATAGGTGGTGGAGCTGTCAAGCGTATAGCCTGCGCGCGGTGTAAACACTATGCTTACGCTGTACTGCTTGCCAAGAACAAAGGTATCGGTAGCTTTCAGTTGCGTATAGGGGCTTTCGTTTATTGCCCAAGAGGACAGCTTTACGGTGTATTTGGAGGAATCACCCGATACCGGATATCTGTCCGGATGCAGACCGCCGACCGGCTCGCCGATGGTGCAGCTGACGGAGTCAATGACCGTATTTGTTTTGTAGTCGCACATGGCGTAGAATTCCATCTGCATGGCGTCGACCGAAACGGTTTCGCCGGGCTGATAGACCTTGCGGTTACTCATCCAGCCGGTGAATTTGAGGTTGCTTGCCACCGATTCGCTGTACTGAGGAAGAGTGTAGGTCGAGCCGCACCGCTGCGTCACCGAACCGAGCGAACCGCCGCGGAAATCATAACGGGTGATCGTGGCGTTGATATTGGCAGGCTCTCTGACCGTTACGGTCAGATTCATGGTATAGGCGTAGTAACCCTTGCTGAGCTTGATGGAGCAGGTGAAGGTTCCGGTGGCGGTCGGCGTACCTATAATATTGAAATGCTTGCTGTTGCGGCTCACCAGCACGGTGCCGTTCGGTATGGAGCCGCTTGTTATCTCTACGCTGTAATAGGCGGACGACGCCTCTTTGATCCGTACAATACCCTTGCAGCCCCTTGCCATGGAAACGCTTTCATCGGAAAGCCGATAGGTTCTTGACGGATTTACGGTAATGGTAACGGTTTTGCGATAGCGCGTATAAGAGGAGTCGATCAAATCGTAAACGACCTTGTATTCTCCGGGCGGTACATAGGTCGTACCGGAAAACTTCAGGTTGCTTCCCGACATCTCAACAGTGGTATTGCGCGGCAAATATCCGCTTTGGTACTGATAGTAGACGCACGAGGAGCAAACCGTCGCGGAGGATGCATAGCCGGAGGTGAACGTGATATTCTGCGAAGCTTCATTGACGGTTTTGTCGCTTACCACTAGCGAGACCTTGTGTGACTGCTCGCCGTAAACGGTGTCGTTAACGGTAAAGGTCGCGTTAAAAACGCCCTTCTTTGTCGGCGTGCCGCGCACATAAAGCTCGCCGGAGCTCCAGTAAAAGTTCATGCCGTCCGGCAGCGAACCGCTTGACAGTTTTGCCGACGTTAAATGCGGCAAAAAGCGCAATTTACAATCCACACGCTGCAGCATACCGGTCATCAGCGCCGCCTTGGTGCAGCAATTGCTTTCATCCTTGAAGGGCAGCCGCCAGTCGGACATCACCGTCTGGACGCTGTCAACATTGTATTGACCCGGATAGGTGTCTATCGAGCTGACGAAAATCGGAAACGCAATGCCGGCGGCAACAGCTTCGGACTCGGTCAACTTATAATAGGGATCCCAGCTTGATCCTGCCATCTTTTTCATATAATTGGCGGAATCTGCAACGGTTGCACCCGATTTCAGCTTATCAAAGAACAGGCGCTTATACAGGGCGCCGCCGATACAGCTTATGGGCTTTGAATAACCGAGGATAACGCCGACGCCCTTGTCGCGCAGCGGAGCAGCCAGCCCGTCGGTCGACATTGTCAGACAGGAGTCCATCCACAACAGGTTGTTGGGTGCGGTCTTGTTCATATGGTTTGCAATGGTCGTGCCGTCAACAAAGTAAACGTCGTTGCCGGACGCCTCGGGAGGAGAGCCACCGTAAAAGGCGTGACGGAATTCGCCGCACCTGCCGGTCTCCCACTGACAGTCCGCGGTGGTGATGCCGGTGCCGCTCGTCAGTGTGATATAAGAGGTATTCGCCATGGAGGTATCGTTCATGATACCTCGCTTATCGGTGGAACCGTGCGTATCAATAATGACGACAGCACAGGTTTCAAGCGCTTCGGCTATCTTATCCACCGTTGCGCTGCTGTTTTTATAGATGTTATAGGAGTTATAGGAGCCGCTCGTAAGCGTGGCAAGCGAGGACGCAAGCGATGTTTCGTCGTCCCAGTTGTCGCCGCTGTAGCCGGAATACGGCATAAAAACAGCGATGTCTTTACTTGAGGTGCTGCCAAAGCCGACCGGATCATCCGCAGCGGCGCCCACCGAATCAAGCTGTTTCTTTGCTTCCGGTGTTATTTTTGTCTGCGAAACAGCGGTTTCTTCATCAAAATAGCCGTTGATTTCGTAACGCAGCTCAGGCGAATAACCGTGCGCCATACCGTCAAGTGTTTCCCATGAGAGCATATCGCCGGAGCTCCGCACAGATCCGGCGGCGACCTCGTCGGATGAGCGAACGATCGCTTCCACCTGATCCGTCAGGGCTGCGTAGTCCTCCGGTGCAGCGCTGTCGGGAAGTGATTTTTCCAGCGCGTAGATAGCCTGCCAGACTGACTCGCCATGCGGCAGATCGCGTTCAAGGCACGGTACGTCCGCAGCGTATTCGATGTCTGCAACAGCGTTGTCCTCGGCAGCTGCCGTCAGCGGCAGCGCGGAAAACAGCAAAAGCGCGGAAAGCAGTATTGTCATCATTCGTTTCATAGTATGATCCTCCAATCTTTTAAGGCAACACCGCACAATTCAAGGCGCACGGCTTGCTTGAATCTTATTCCGTCAGCTTGCCCAAAAAATCTCGGCAAGGCGACAGCCTTACCTCAAGCGACAGCCTTACCTCAATTTATTTGTGCAACCTGACGAAAAATCTTACTGCGCAATCCGCACACTGAATTATGCGGTATTGCCTTAAAAATATATTCGGACAAACAATTTGCCCTTGGTTATTTCTATTTTAGCACTATTCTGCACCGATTTAATGATAATAGGGAAATATTCGTTTTTTTATCCAAAAAAATTAAGCATTCAAAATAATTTTAATTTGTTGTGGCGTTATCGCAATCGTTGTGTTATAAAGATTGTGTACACTAAATTTGATGTTTAATAAAATGCAGACAGCCTTACTTCAATTTATTTTATCAACCTGACGAAAAATCTTACTGCGCAATCCGCACACCTGAATTGTGCGGTATTGCCTTAAAAACAGATGTCTGCGGAAAGAGATATCATCAACAAGAGCGTTAAGGAAACGTGACTATGTACGTTTTCTTAACGCTCGATTTATTATCAATTTATTTTATTATCAAATCATTCAGATCTTTTTCTTTATTGAGTATGTTCAGGTCTATGTATTTTTCGCCGCCGCTGTATCCTTCAAGAGTGCCTCTGTTAAGATACTGCCAAATATACCAGTCGCCGTGATAGTTCCAGCTCAGCGGTGTGTATAGGCTTGAGATCCACATTTTGTATTCACCGGAAAAGTCTTGAAGATATTTATTGTAAATATCCGCTCCGGTATAGATCATGGGCTTCGCTCCGTAATGAGCTTCCAATGTATTCAGAAAAACGGTCAGCTCACGAACGACGTCATCTTTTGCGGGAGGATTTTTCTCCTTGTCGCCGTAGTACTCCACATCGACCGTCGGAAGAAGCCGCTCTTTGAGGTCGTCTCCCACAGTCTTGATGAAGTTCTCTGCCTGAGTGCTTCCCGGAGAGTCGAAAGAGAAGAAGTGATATGCACCGGACGGCAGACCTGCTTTATCTGCGTTTGTCCAGTTTACTGCAAACTTATCGTCTTGGAGAGTGCTTCCTTCCGTGGCTTTGATATAGACAAACCTGACGTCTTGCTCTTTGAGCTTCTCCATATCTACATTTACCTGATAAGATGAGATATCTACGCCTATTGTGCTGTTGTTTTTATCGACGAACCACTCGTTGATAAATACGACCTTAGTTTTTGCCAAAACAAACACCGTAAGAAACGCAACGACCGGTAACGCAATAACGACAATAAAGATTTTTAAAAGTGTGCCCTCCCCGAAAAAACAGACAAAAAACGCAGGCAAAAAACCGAATGAAAAGAATGACGAATATAATATAAAGTTGCTCTATCCGACCGCAT